>NZ_JAMYNL010000003.1:0-478903 GCF_040319065.1 Mesorhizobium sp. M0968 | reverse complement strand
CTCATACAACAACTGCCCCCACACCCCGGGGGGGGGGGCCCCCTACGGGTTCCCCCCCCGCGCTATGGCGGCCTCCGGGCCCGGGCCCCCCAACCCGACCAGGGCCCCGTGCGCCCCGGGGCCCCGTTTCTTGCGGACCGTCTTCGTGGGAGGCGAAACGGCAGGTCCGCCGCATGCTTGCCGCCGGTGTTTGGCGGAGGAAGGTTCGGACGCGGTAGCTGCCTGAGCCCGGGTCGTCCGAGTGATGCCCCCATCCCCCGGACGAGCCACACCGCGTCCTATGCTCTGCTTAATCGATTTGGCGCGCCCGCGGCATGTTACCCGAGGTTACATGTCACTGTTACGCGACCGTTCCGGCCGATTTTCTGGCGATGTGTTGGTTTCGGGCAACAAAAAAGCCGGATCAATGAAGACCCGGCTGAGTTTGATTGGAAGTGCCTGTTAAGGCTAACCTCCAGAGGGGAACACTCGAGAGCGCTAATGGGAGGAGAACGCGCTCAGGAGATGGTCTATATATGTGCTCTTCATGCCCAAGAAACAAGCATCTATTTTGCAACACTCACATGCAAAAAGGCGCCGGCTGTGGTCTAATCCGTCCCGAAGCGCAATAGGACCAGTTGAATCGCTGAAATACAGCCTGCGGCAAGGCAAAAATCGATCCGCGGCCGCGAATCAGCAGCGATTCCTGCTCGGAAAGTCGAAAAACGCAGGATGACGTGGAATCGTGCAGCACGCGTTTGTTTTTTCGGCAGGCAGACCTTGCTGGTGCATGCCGCCCAAAAGCCCGCCATCGAGCTTGACCTGAGGTGCGGCGGCTTGGGTTACGTGCCGGACAAGACCTGAAGCGCGTTGCAGGAGACCGTTCAAGGCCGCGCCCGTAAGGAGAGCTATATGCGAGCCACTTCGGCGATCGCCGGCAGCGTCATCTTCCTTGCTGTAGTGCCCGGCGTGGTCGCCGGACTGTTGCCTTGGCTGCTGACCGATCGCTATCGCCTGCCCTGGTCGAGAACGCCCGGTTTCGTTCCTGTGGGCTGGCTGCTGGTTGTCGCCGGCACAGCCATACTGCTGCACGCCTTTGCCCGGTTTGCCCTGGAGGGCCTGGGTACGCCCGCCCCGGTCGCGCCGACCGAGAGGCTGGTCGTCGGCGGCATCTACCGCCATGTCCGCAATCCGATGTACGTCGCCGTGCTGTCGATCGTCCTCGGCCAGGCACTGCTGTTTTCGAGCTGGACGGTCGCCGCCTATCTAGTCATCGCCGCGGCCGCCATGATCTCCTTCGTGAGACTATACGAGGAACCGACGCTTGCCCGCCGCTACGGTGACGAATACGAGGCCTACCGCCGTGCCGTACCAGGCTGGCTGCCCCGCCTGACACCTTGGCGCGGCTGACGCAGGCTCCAACGCTGCGTCACCACGGCAGCGGGCCGTCCTCGTTCGAGAACGTGCCCGTCGGACCGTTCGCGTCGAGAAGCGCGAGGCGCACGGGCTCCCGCGCGGCCTGTTCGACTGTGCGCGGACCTTCGAAGTTGTTGAGCTCCGTCGCGGTGTAGCCCGGGCACGCAGCGTTGACCTTGATGCCGGTCTCCTCGAGCTCGATGGCGAAGGCGAGCGTCATCGCGTTGACGGCCGTCTTTGACGGGTTGTAAACGGCGCCAAACGACGTGCGGTACGGAAAGGCCGGATCCGCGTTCAATGTCAGCGAGCCGGCGCCGCTCGATACGTTGACGATACGCGCCGCCGGCGCCTCACGAAGGAGCCGCAGCATCGCTTGCGTGACGGCGACGATGCCAAACACGTTCGTCTCGAATACCGCGCGTACGTCGTCGAGGGAGGCAATGCTCGGGCGGCCCGAATTGATGATCTCCTCGAGCGGCCTGCCCGGCTTTCCCGCATGGGAGATGCCGGCATTGTTCACCAGCACGTCGAGGCGGCCGAGTTCGATGCGGATGCGCTCTGCCGCGGCGGCGATCGACGCCTGATCGGTGACGTCGAGCTGCAGGGCGTGGGCATCCTCTCCGATGCTATTTGCGGCTGCCTCGGCATGCTCGAGCCTGCGCGATCCTACGAGCACGGTAAGGCCGTTCGCCGCGAGGTCCTTGGCGATCTGAAGACCGATGCCCTTGTTGGCCCCGGTGACCAGGGCGACGGGTTTGTCCTGCATGGTAATCTCCTTTTGTGCACCGATGTGTGGCCAACACCGCTTTGCCGTGCTAGATACAAGTCAAACGGAACCACGTTCCACATATATCCGGAACAAGGTTCCGTTTGCAAGAGGTAATTTGATGGGCGAAAAAACGCCGAACGGCAAAACGGATCAAGGCGATGGTCTGGAACCCCGCGACCGCGCGGATCGCCACCTGCGCGCCGACGCACGGCGCAACATCGACGCGTTGCTCCGGGCGGCCATGGCGGTGTTCGCGACCTCCGGCGTGGAGGCTCCGGTGCGAGAGATCGCGGAAAAGGCTGGCGTCGGCGTCGGCACCGTCTACCGCCATTTTCCACAGCGCTCGGACCTGATCGTGGCCGTCTTCCGCAACGAGGTTGACGCCTGTGCGGACGCCGCGCCGATCCTGGCCGGAAAGCATGAGCCCGGTGAAGCGCTGGCCCGGTGGATGCAGCGCTATGTGGATTTCATCACGGCAAAACGCGGCCTCGCGGCAGCCTTGTACTCAGGCAATCCGGCATTCGACACTTTGCCTGCCTATTTCAACCAACGGCTCCGGCCCGCGCTTCAAACATTGCTGGAGGCGGCGGCCGCGGCCGGCGAGGTGCGCGCCGATATCGAGCCGGGCGACCTGTTGGGGGCGGCCGCCAGCCTTGCCATGCCGGCACATGGCGGCGGCCCTGCCCAGGCGCGGCGCATGGTTGCCCTGCTGGTCGACGGTTTGCGCTACGGCGCCAGCACGCTGGCGGATACGCGTTCCTAAAGCGCGTTGCGTTCGACCGACCTGATGCGACGCGCTTTAGGTTCTTGTTTGATGCATGTCCTTATCGCAAAACCGCTGCACGCTTTTGCGCGACATGCATTAGCAATCGCAGACCAAGTACGACATCAGACAAAAAGGCTGGTGCTGCTGCCCCTTCTGGCTGCCGCTTTCTTCTCCGTTATAGTGACGGGGAGAAGGACGCTTTCGCCGATCGCTCTTTGGAGTGTTGTAGGGTCGACATAAATGAGCTTTTCAGAATTTCAGCCACGCCATGTGCTTTGCATGCTGGGAAGGCAGGGTGGATATTCTGAGCTGTGTCGCTCAGTTCAGTCGGCAATCGACAATTTCGCCCCGGGGTTTGAAATTGATACGCACTTTTCGCAGGACGCGCCGGATGATCGCATGGTTGAGTCGTTCGATGTGTCTTGGGATCGGGTACATAAGGGGGGACGGACTAAAGAGGACCAAGCGGCCGTCCATGAGCACGGTTGCGTGATTTATGTACTTGGTCCCCATATGGATATCGAAAGTACCGTTGGGACGTCGGCAATCGCCCTTCACTTAATCGTGCATGCGCTGAACAGTGATGCTATTGCCGCAAAAGGCGAGAGTGCTGGCATTGCGCACGGTGCGGCTCGATGGAAACAACTTGGCCGTGATGCGGAAAACGCCGAGGACGGCCCGAGTTTAGCACGTACTTGCCGCCTTGCCTTCAGCAAGCGGCCGTTAAGTGACGGAAAGTTCCTCTGTAGCGTCGGTTTCCATCTCGTCGGTCTGCCAGAGGTCTTCGCGCCAAGGAGTCTTTCCGACGATGAGCTGGTGCTCAGCTCGATAATCGACCGTGTTGCCGATGAGATGTTTACCGAAGGCGTCGGGCTGAGTTTAGTCCGTAACAATGGGATACTGCTACCCATCGAAGCGTACGAAGAAGACGACTTCAAATTCAACCCGTATGGTGCCGTCTACTTGGGCGATCACGGCAAAAAGGATACCTTGTCGACAGAATCTAGAAACTAAAACGACCAGCTGCGCGCCTTGGCGATGATGAAATCCCGGAAGACATGCAGCTTCGCCTGGTTCTTCATCGCGTCGGGATAAGCGAAGTAGGTATCGAAGGACGGCACCTCGGTCTCGGGCAGCAACTGCACCAGTCCGGAATCCTTGCTGACCACGTAATCCGGCAGCATGGCGATGCCGGCGCCGCCCTGCACCGCGCGCTTGATCGACAGGATGTCATTGATCTGCAGCGTCGGTACCCTTTGCCCGCCTTCGAAATCGCCGACCGTCTCCAGCCAATTCAGTTCCGACAGATGCGCCGGCACCGGCACGCCGAAGGTGACGATGCGATGGGTTTTCAGCTCGGCGATCGAATTCGGCTTGCCGTATTTGTTTACATAGGATGGCGCCGCGTAGAGATGGAAATGCACGGTGAACAGGCGGCGCTGGATGAGGTCCGGCTGCTGCGGCTGGCGCAGCCGGATGGCGCAGTCGGCCTGGCGCATCGTGAGATCTAGCTCCTCATTGGCCAGGATGAGCTGCAGGCTGACCTCGGGATAGAGCTCGATGAATTCCTGCACGCGCTCTGTCAGCCAGCCAGCGCCGAGGCCGACCGTGGTCGTCACCCTGAGCACGCCGGAGGGCCGGTCCTTGGTTTCGGTCAGTCGCGACTTGATGGTTTCGAGCTTCATCAGCACGTCGTGCGCCGTGCGGAACAGCATCTCGCCCTGCTCGGTCAGCACCAGGCCGCGGGCATGGCGATTGAACAGCGGCACGCCGACGTCATGCTCGAGCGCGCTGACCTGCCGCGAGATCGCCGATTGCGACAAATGCAGTGTTTCCGCGGCATGGGTGAACGACCCCGCTTCCGCCGCGGCGTGAAACACGCGTAGCTTGTCCCAATCCAACGCCATGATTTCCCCTCGTCCTGTTTTCTGGCGTCCGCCTGTTTTCGGCGTCTGAATGAAAAATCAGGCTTTTGCGCGGCTTTTCTCAGCCGCTTATCGAACAATCACTCCGCCGCTTCGCGGTGAACCTCGATCCCCGCCAGATATTTTTCCGCCTCGAGCGCGGCCATGCAGCCGAGACCGGCCGCCGTCACCGCCTGGCGGTAGATGTCGTCGGTCACGTCGCCGGCGGCGAACACACCCGGCATATCGGTGCGGGTCGAATCCGGCGCCGTCCACAGATAGCCGTTCGGCTTCTGCTTCAGCTTGCCGGCAAACAGCTCGACCGCCGGCGCGTGGCCGATCGCCACGAACACGCCGTCGACCACCAGATGCATCTCCTGCCCGGTCACCACGTTGCGCAGCTTCAGCCCTTCGACCGACGGCGGCAGCGGCGCCTTGCCGGGCCTGCCGGTGATCTCGTCGACCACCGTGTCCCAGATGATGCGGACATTGTCTTTCCGCAGCAGCCGCTCGCGCAGGATGCGCTCGGCGCGGAAATCGCTGCGCCTGTGGATGACGGTGACGCTCTTGGCCAGGTTGGAGAGATAGAGCGCTTCCTCCACCGCCGAATTGCCGCCGCCGATCACCGCGACGTCCTTGCCGCGGTAGAAGAAGCCGTCGCAGGTGGCGCAGGCCGAGACGCCAAAACCCATGAAGGTGTGTTCGCTCGGAATGCCCAGCCATTTCGCCTGGGCTCCGGTGGCGATGATCAGCGCGTCGGCGGTATAGATCGTGCCGGAATCGCCCTTGGCGCGGAACGGCCGCACGTTGAGGTCGACCTCGGTGATGATGTCGTTGACGATGTCGGTGCCGACATGCTCGGCCTGCCTGAGCATCTCGCTCATCAGCCATGGACCCTGGATCGGTTCGGCGAAGCCCGGATAGTTTTCGACATCGGTGGTGATCATCAGTTGCCCGCCCTGCTGCAGGCCGGCGACCAGCATCGGCTTGAGCATGGCGCGGGCGGCATAGATCGCCGCCGTATAGCCGGCGGGGCCGGAGCCGATGATGAGAACAGGCGCGTGCTTGGTGATCATGAAAAACCTCTGCGGGGAGCAGCCATGGATTGTGGCATGAACTCTCGTCGATTGTTGCGCGTAATGTAAGTGTTGCCTGCGACGCCAGCAAGGCAAGTTGCCGTTCGTCCCCGGAAAGCTTCGGCGCCGGCGACGGCGACAAGCAACCCGCAGCAAGATGATGCGAAAATCCTCGATCCAGCGGATGGAATAGACAGCAAAGTCGTTTAATTACAAAGTCGCGAAAGATTCTTTCGCGTCACCACGGAAGCCACCATGCCGATCAAGGCCGATCTCGATGCCATCGACTGGAAGATCCTGCGCGAGCTTCAGCAGGACGGACGCATGACCAATGTCGAACTGTCGAGCCGCGTCGGCATTTCGGCGCCGCCGTGCCTGCGCCGCGTCAGGCGGCTGGAAGAGGCCGGCATCATCCGCGGCTACCGCGCTTTGCTCAACGCTCCGGCGCTCGGCCTCGACGTCGTCGCCTTCTGTCTGATCGGCCTGCATCACCAGGCCGACGCCGAACTCAAGACCTTCGCCGAGCGCACCCGCGGCTGGCCGATCGTGCGCGACGCCTGGATGGTGTCGGGCGAGTCCGATTTCCTGCTGCATTGCGTGGCGAGCGATCTCGGCACCTTCCAGACCTTCGTCATCGAGGAACTGGCCTCGGCCCCCAATGTCGATACGGTGCGAACCGCGCTGACCATCCGCCGGGTCAAAGACGAAGGGCTGGTGGCGTTTTCGGCTTAAGAGAGCAGGCAAAGCGGCTGCGAAACAAAAACCCGGAAACAAAAAACCCGCCTCGGCGGGCGGGATCGTCGGTGGAAATAATCACCATACCCAAATTAGTAGCATAGCTGCCGGCACAAAGCAAGAACAAAATTGCCTTCAGCGTTGAAGATTGGCTTCATTCCAGCTTAGGTTCCTCGCCCCACGAAAGTGGGGAGGTGGCTCGGCGAAGCCGAGACGGAGAGGGGAACCGCGCTCTACGAAGCCCCCTCTCCCCCGCTTCGCGGAGGGCGAGGAACCCAGGTCCTGAGAGTTCGAGGATCACCCTGCGTCGCAGAGGCGCGTTTCGACCATTTCGCACAAATGGTGGTAGAGGCACAAATGCCCCTGCTGGATGATCGGCGTCGAGGTCGAGGGTACGTTGAGCAGGATGTCGGAGAGCGGCTTCAGCTTGCCGCCGGTGTCGCCGGTCAGGCTGATCACCGTCATGCCCATCATGCGCGCCTGTTGGGCGGCGGCGAGGATGCTTGGCGAATTGCCGCTGGTCGAGATAGCGAGCAGCACGGCGCCCGCCGAACCATGCGCCTCGACCTGGCGCGCAAACACCGTGTCGAAGCCGTAATCATTGCCCCAGGCGGTCAGCACCGCCGCGTTGGCCGGCAGCGCGATGACGTTGTAGGCCTTGCGCTCCCTGAGGAAGCGGCCGACCAGCTCGCCGGCGATGTGGATGGCGTCGCTGGCCGAACCGCCATTGCCTGCTATCAGCAGCGCCTTGCCCTGCGAAAGCGCGGCGACGACGGCGCTGACCGCCCGCTCCATCTCGCTGGTCAGGTCGCGCTCGACCATCGCCGAAATCGCGGCCGCCGAGCGCGCCAGGTAATCGTTCAGTTCGGACATGAAACCCTCAGTTCCCGGCGCGCAATCTGCCGATGGTGCCGGTCGTGCTCTTGCCGGCGACGAGGTCGACCAGCACGACGCGCCCGCCGGCCTTCTGCACGACATCGGCGCCAACCACCTGATCGACCGTATAGTCGGCGCCCTTGACCAGTATGTCAGGGCTCAGCGCCTCGATCAGCGAAAGCGGCGTATCCTCCTCGAAGATGACGACGGCGTCGACCGAGGCAAGTGCTGCCAGCACGCAGGCCCGGTCATGCTGGTCGTTGACCGGGCGCCCCGGCCCTTTCAGCCGGCGCACCGAGGCATCGCTGTTGAGGCCGAGCACCAGCCGGTCGCACTGGCTGCGCGCCGCATGCAACAGGCTGACATGGCCGGCATGCAGGATATCGAAACAGCCATTGGTGAAGCCGACGCTCAAGCCCTCGTCTTTCCAGCCCGCCACCAGCCGCGCGGCGGCGGCGGCATCGAGGATCGCATCCAGGTGGGCGACCGGACCATGCGAGCGAAACAGCGCACCGGTGAGTTCCTCGATCGTCAGCCGCGCCGTGCCGCGCTTGCCGACGACAACACCGCCGGCGGCGTTGGCGATCGATCCGGCCATGGCACGATCAGCCCCTGCTGCAAGAGCCAGCGCGAAGGTCGCGATTACCGTGTCGCCGGCACCCGAAACGTCGAACACTTCGCGCGCCTGCGTGGCGATATGGCGGGCGTCGTCCGCACCGATGACGCTCATGCCTTTTTCGCTGCGCGTCGCGACGACGAAATCGAAACCGTGCGCCGAAATCAGCTGGCGCGCCGCCGCCTCGATTTCGTCGTCGGCAAACACTGCGCGGCCGACCGCCTCGCCGAGTTCCTTGCGGTTGGGCGTGATTGCCGTCGCGCCGGCATAACGCGCATAGTCGCGGCCCTTCGGGTCGACCAGCACCGGCTTGCCCACTTGCCGGCAGATCGAGATCAGCTCGCCGGCGACGCCGTCGAGCAGCACGCCCTTGCCATAGTCGGACAGGATGACGATGTCGGCGCCCGCCAGCGCTTGGCGAAAATGCCCGATCAATGTCGCGCGCTCGGCATCGCCCAGCGGCTTGATTTCCTCTTCGTCGAAACGCAGCACCTGCTGGTTGAGCGCGCTGAAGCGGCTTTTCGACGACGTCATGCGATCGGCATCCTGCGCCAGCCCGCCGGTGTCGACGCCAAATTCGCCGAGCATGCGCATGAGGTTTTTGCCGGCCTCGTCAGCGCCGATCACGGAGACCGGCATGACGGCAGCGCCGAGCGAAACGATATTGGCGACGACATTGCCGGCGCCACCCATCGCCAGCGTTTCGCCGCGCCCGTGCAGCACGGGGATCGGCGCCTCCGGCGAAATGCGCTCGATCACGCCGTTGACGAAACGGTCGAGGATGAAATCGCCGACCACCAGCACGGTGGCGCCGCCGAAGCGCGAGATGGCGCGGTGAAGAGGTTCGGGAGAGGGCAGCTTGATCATGTCAACGCGCGGGAGGGCCGATTTTCAGTGACGGGAAATTCGATTGGCAGGGCCGGCCGTTCATGGCGATGCCGATATACCGCAATTTCAGCCGACGCAACGGCGGGCCTTCGACCGATCGCGGCGGCGAGACAATGCGTCAGCTTTTCTGCAACGCGACATGCACGCCCAGTCCGACAAGCACCGCACCGCCAGCGCGCCGCATCAGGCGCTGCGCCCGGCTCGACTGCCGCAGCCTGGCGATCACCGCGCCGGCCAGTATCACGCAAACAATGTCGGCCGACGAGAACATCAAATTGACGATTGTTCCAAGCACGACGAACTGCAGCCAGACCGGAAACGCTGCCGAGGCATCGATGAATTGCGGCAGGAACGCCATGAAGAAAATCGCCGTCTTGGGGTTGAGCACCTCGACGGCAATGCTCTCGAAAAAGGCGCGGCGGGCGGATTTCGGCTGAATTCCCGGCAAGACAACGTCGCCTTGCGCCTTGGCGCGAAACAAAGAAACACCGAGCCAGATCAGATACAGCGCACCGACCAGCTTGACCGCCATGTAAAGCACCGGCACGGCATGGAAAAGCACCGACAGGCCGACAGCGGCAGCGAAGACATGAACGTAGCCGCCAAGATGGATGCCGAGCGCCGCCATCAGGCCGGACCACCGGCCGCGCGCCATGGTTTGCGCGGCGGCATAGAGCATGGCGGGGCCGGGGATATAGGCGAAGATCGCCGTGGTGGCGAAAAAGGCGACAAGCAGTTCGGTTGACGGCATTACCTTGCTCCTGTCGCCGGTCGGCCGGCAGGCCGACTGAAACGTGACGTTTGCGGCGCCACTATGGCGCTCATCCGCCGCCCCGCCACCTGCTTTGTCGACAGCCCGGCCCGCCTCCCCTATAAGGCCAGAATCCCACAAGGGCTACAACCGGCACAAGGTACCAGAGGCTTTCATGATCATCGTCACGGGCGGCGCCGGCATGATCGGTTCCAACATCGTCGCCGCGCTCAACGCCGAGGGTTTCAGCGACATCCTCGTCGTCGACGACCTCACCGACGGCCACAAGATCTCCAACCTCGCCGATCTCGAGATCGCCGACTATCTCGACAAGGACGATTTTCTGGCGCGGATGGAGGCCGGTGACCTCGGCCGCATCGAGGCCGTCTTCCACCAGGGCGCCTGCTCGACCACCACCGAATGGAACGGCAAGTTCATGATGGAGGTCAACTACGCCTATTCGAAGCGCCTGCTGCACGCCTGCCTGGCCCTGCGCTTGCCCTTCCTCTATGCCTCGTCCGCTTCGGTCTATGGCAGCGGCGCCGAGTTCCGCGAGGAGCCGCAATGCGAACGGCCGCTGAACGTCTATGCCTATTCGAAAAAACTGTTCGACGACTATGTCCGCCGCACCGTTTTCGATACCGATCACTCGCCGGTGGCGGGCCTGCGTTATTTCAACGTCTATGGACCGCGCGAGGCGCATAAGGGCGCCATGGCCTCGGTCGCCTTCCATCTGTTCAATCAGGTCGAGCAAGGCCAGAACCCCAAGCTGTTCGGCGCCTATGGTGGTTTCGGGCCCGGCGAACAGAGCCGCGACTTCATCCATGTCGGCGATGTCGCCGACGTCAATCTGTGGCTGTGGAAACGCGGCTCGAGCGGCATCTTCAACTGCGGCACAGGCAAGGCCCAGCCGTTCCGCGCCATTGCCGAAACGGTGATCGATACGCTCGGCAAGGGCCAGATCGAATTCATCGAGTTTCCCGACCACCTCAAGGGCAGCTACCAGAGCTTTACGCAAGCTGATATGTCCCGCCTGCGCGCAGCCGGTTACAATGGCCAGTTCCGCACAGTGGAAACCGGCGTCAGAGACTATGTCGAATGGCTGAAAGCCCAACGATCCTCGTGATCGGCCCACGCTGGGTGGGCGACATGGTGATGGCGCAGTGCCTGTTCCAGGCGCTGAGGGAGCTTCATCCGGATGCCGCCATCGACGTGCTGGCGCCGGCCTGGGCAGCACCGCTGGTCAAGCGCATGCCCGAAATCCGCCAGCAGATCGACCTGCCGCTGCAATCCGGCGCGTTCGAATTCCGCATCCGAAGGCGCTTCGGCCGCCTGCTGCGCGGCCGCTACGACATGGCCTTTGTCCTGCCGGGAAGCTGGAAATCGGCGCTGATCCCGTTCTTTGCCGGCATTCCGCGCCGTGTCGGCCATCTCAAGGAAATGCGTTACGGGCTGCTGACCGACATCGTGCCGTTGCCCGATCGCCTGAAACGGCGCACCGCGCAGGCCTATTTCAGCCTTGCCCGGGGTGGCGCCTTCCGGGCGCCGAAGCTTGCCGTCGATCAAGCCAACCAGGCGGCATTGTTCGGCCGTTTCGGGCTGACGGCGGGGAAATTCGTGGCACTCATGCCCGGCGCCGAATTCGGTCCGGCCAAGCGCTGGCCGAGCGAACACTATGCCGGCCTCGCCCGCGAGATGATGGCGAAAGGGTTTGGCGTCGCGCTGTTCGGGTCGAAGAACGACGCTGAGGTGACGGCTGAAATCGCCGCGCTGGCTACGGGCGCCGTCGATCTTGCCGGCCAGACGCAGCTCGAGGATGCCATCGACCTGATAGCCGCGGCGAGGCTTGCCGTCTCCAACGACAGCGGGCTGATGCATGTCGCCGCCGCCGTCGGCACGCCGGTCGTCGCCGTCTACGGCTCGACCTCGCCGCAGAACACGCCGCCGCTCGCCGAGCGCCGCGAACTGGTCTGGCTCGGCCTGTCCTGCTCGCCCTGCCACAAAAAAATCTGCCCGCTCGGTCATCTCAACTGCCTGAAGACGCTGGAGGTCGAACGCGTCGTGGCGGCGGCGGAGCGGCTGCTGGAAATGCCGGCCGCCGCATGAAAGTGCTGATCGTCAAGACATCGTCCATGGGCGATGTCATCCACACCTTCCCGGCGATCGAGGACGCGCGCCGCGCTCGGCCGGATATCTCCTTCGACTGGTGTGTCGAAGAGGCATTTGCCGGCATCGTGGCGCTGCATCCAGCCATCCAGACCATCCACAGCGTGGCGATCCGGCGCTGGCGCAGGAAGCTGCTCGAGCCCGGCACATGGCGGGAAGTGGTCGGCTTGCGCCGCGCCTTGCGCGATTGCCGCTACGACCTCGTTCTCGATGCGCAAGGCTTGCTGAAATCGGCGCTGGTGGCGCGGCTGGCGGCGGCGCCGATCGCCGGTTTCGATCGGTCGAGCGCTCGGGAGCCGTCGGCGACCTTGTTCTACGACCACCGATATCCCGTGCCGCGCGGCCTGCATGCCATCGAGCGCACGAGGCGCCTGTTCGGGCTGGCGCTCGGCTACGAGCCGGATTTTTCCCGGCTTGACTCCGGCATCGCGCCGCCGGCCGGAAGATCCATTCTTGTCGGTGAAAAGACCGCCTTCCTGCTGCATGGCACCAGCCGCGACGACAAGAAATGGCCGGTCGCGGACTGGATCGAAACCGCCCGTCTGCTGGTGGACAAGGGAATAACGCCGGTCACCACTTGGTCGAACGACCGGGAAAAGGCGGTTGCCGAAGCGATCGCCGGCGCCGTTTCGCAAACCGTGGTGTTTCCCAGATCGCCGCTTGCCGAGATCGCCGCCGTCATCGGCGGCTCGGCGCTGGTCATCGGCGCCGACACCGGCCTGACCCATCTCGCCAGCGCTTTCGGCCTGCCGACGGTGGCGATATTCCTCGCTACCGAGCCTGGCCTGACCGGCCCGCGTGGGCCATTCTCATCGACGCTGCTGGCCCCACCTGGGAAGCGTATGATGCCAGCGGAAGTGATAGCGGAAGCTGAAAGGCTTGTGGAGCGCCAGACGCTTGATCAGGCCGGTGGCCGCTGATTTGCTCAATCAATTCAATCGGAAGGTCAGCGCTGCCCCCTTCCCTTCTCCCCTTGTGGGAGAAGGTGGATCGGCGCGAAGCGCCGAGACGGATGAGGGGTGTTGGACGGAGTGCGGAGGGAGCCAAGCTGGAACACCCCTCATCCGACCTCGCTTCGCGAGGCCACCTTCTCCCACAGGGGGAGAAGGCAGAGCAGCGCCAATCCCCTAGATAAATTGCACCTGGACGATCTCGTAGCCCCTGGCGCCGCCCGGTGCGTTGACCTCGATGGCGTCGCCGACTTCCTTGCCGATCAGCGCGCGCGCGATCGGCGAGGAGATCGAGATGCGGCCGGATTTCACGTCCGCTTCCTGGTCGCCGACGATCTGGTAGGTCTTTTTCTCCTCGGTATCCTCGTCGACCAGCACCACGGTGGCGCCGAATTTGACCTTGTCGCCGCTGAGCTTGGTGACATCGATCACCTCGGCCCGCGCGATCAGGTCCTCGAGTTCGTTGACCCGGCCCTCATTGAGGCTCTGTGCCTCTTTTGCCGCGTGATATTCGGCATTTTCGGAGAGGTCGCCATGCGAGCGCGCTTCGGAAATCGCCTCGATGATACGCGGCCGCTCCTGTTGCTGGCGCCAGCGCAGTTCTTCCTTCAATGACGCGAACCCCTCGCCTGTCATCGGGACCTTGTTCATAATGCCTGACCTTTCCTGCCGCCGCCCCCGCAATCGGGAGCGACCTTGTCGATGGTACAAAAAGAAAACGGTCCGGCAGCCTCGCTAACGGAACCGTCTCACCACAATCTTGCAAGATATAGCAATCTTCGCGGGTTTTTCACGTCCAAAAAGTCGGATTTTGAAAAATCATCCACTGATTGCGCGGCTGACCTAACGTCAAGGAGCGCATCACGTGTACCGTGATGCCAAATTCCAGTTCGGAGCAGCATGTGAGTACAGCAAAAAACCGGCTGCGATCGCCGCAGCCGGTATGAGCAGCGTCCGGAAGTCGGATCAGCTCCTCATGAAGTGATCGATCTGCTCCGACAGCATGCCGTATTCGCGAGACCCCTTGCCCGTGCGCTTCTCGATCTCGCGGAGCTGTTCCTGGGCGCCAGCAAGATCGCCGATCTGCAGGTGCGCCTCGCCGAGATATTCGCGCACCAGCGTGTAGTTCGGGTCGATGCGCAGCGCTTCCTCGTAATAGCCGAGGCCGACGGAGACGCGGCCGGAATGGCGGTGCGAATAGCCGAGATAGTTGAGGATACGCGGGTCCTGCTTGTTGGCGGCGAGGCTGAGCACGGCGATCGCCTCGTCATAGCGTCCATCCATCGCCAGCGCGCGACCGGCATCATAGATGCTGTCGTCATCCAGCATGCCTTGCTTCGGCGAGACACATTTCTTCTGCTTCTTGTCCCAGGCCTGCCCCTTCTTGCACTGGCTCTGGCCGCCGCCGCCATTGCCGCCGCCGCCACCTCCCCCGCCTTCACCAGCCGAAAACGCCGGAGCCGCAATCAGCGGCAGGGCGGCGATGGCCATGGCGTAAATCAGCAATCGTCTGCGCATCGAACTCTCCTTTGAACCTGACAATGCAACACTAACGACCGGCCGGAGCCGTTTCGTCCCCCGGAAAATGCCATCCTATCTCAAAACCGCGATCTCTCCCAGCAAGGCCATCTTATCCCGGGAAGAGAGGGCATCGGAAATCATGCTTCACGATCAACGCCGCCGCGCAAGATAACGTGACGAGCGCTGCAAATCCGCTATCATCGGGCCGACCGAGCACGAAGCAGGGAGACGGCCGGTGCAGCAACGCGTTGAACGAGACTGGGAGCTTTCGATCGGTCCCGACACCGTGCGGCTGTTCATCCTGAAGGCGAAGGCGCTCAGCGCCGCCGTCAACGAAGACTATGCCGACGGCGCCGAGCACGAGGTAGAGCTCGACGGCAACGCGCACGACAACCACCATCATGACGGCCTTGCCGAGGAAAGCTCCGAAGATCTCACCGAAGAAGAACTGCGCGAGCTGATCGACGATCTCAATGTCGACGAAGCGGCCGAACTGATTGCGTTGGCCTGGGTCGGCCGCGGCGACTATGACGCGACGGAATGGACGGACGCGCTGTCCGCCGCCCGCGAGCGCGCCAACAAGCGCACGGCAAAATATCTGCTCGGCATGCCGCTGCTGGCGGACTGGCTCGAGGAAGGCCTGGAAGCGATCGGCGCGTGACGGCGCGGTTACCGATTGTGATCGGCCGCCCCCCTCGCTCAAGGCAACTTCCCTGCATTCTGGCCGTTGCGACGTAATGGCGGCGTTTGGCTTTTTCAGATTGGGCAGATTGCTGCTGGCCGTTGCGGCTACGCCGCTGGCGGGACCCGTTTTAGCCAAGGCACCCGACCTACCGCAAACTGCACCGGTTCCGCAGCTCAACCAGCAAGTCACTCCGCCGCCACCAACCGAGATCCCGGTCCCCGAACCGCGCCCGGAGGATGCTCCGGAGCCGCCGGCGATTGCACCGCAGCCGCCCGAAAAGCCGGCACGGGCCGAGCCGCCGGCAAGCCCACCAGGCGCGCCACCAAACCCGGCCGAGGCAGACGAGAAGGCGGAGCAAAAAATCCTTCCAGATCCTCGATCGGTCGCCATTGCCGGGAAAGAAATGCCGCCGGAGGAGTTGGCCTGCCGCAGGCGGCTGAAGTCGATGGGCGTCGATTTCGAGGAGCGCAAGCCCGAGCATGATACGGCGGTCGGTTGCTCGATCCCCTACCCGATCGTGCTGAAGACGCTCGGCAAATCCATCGCCATCGGCCCGGACCCAGAGCTCAATTGCCAGATGGCGGAAGCGGCCGCCCGCTTTGCTGCTTCGGTCATTCAGCCTGCCGCAAAGGCCGAGTTCGGCATGGATGTCAAATCGATCGGCCAGGCCTCCGCCTTCGTCTGCCGGCCGCGCCACGCCGGCGGCAAACTGTCGGAGCACGCCTTCGGCAACGCGCTCGACATCGCCAGCTTCACGCTTTCGGACGGGAAGGAGATCGATGTCGGCCCGGCGCCGCCGGAAAAGGACGCGAAATTCCTGGATATAGTGCGCAAGGCGGCCTGCGGGCCGTTCAAGACCGTGCTTGGCCCCGGCAGCGATGCCGATCATTCGCTGCATCTCCACTTCGACCTCGAACCGCGCCGCAATGGCGGCACGTTTTGCCAATGACCTTGCCTATGGGGGCGCCGCAATTTGGCCGCAGGCGTGAACGGCGCCGCTGATTTTTCCTTTACTCTTCAGGTTTAGAGTCTGTGCCATCTGGGGACAGGAACCCTTCCGATGGCCGGGCTACTTCGCGCTGCGCTTGCCGCTGCGCGGCACACAGAATGCGCGCGCATGGCCGGAAGGCTTGCCGCCCTGCTTGCCGTGGCGGCGGTCTCAGCCTGCAATACCGGCAGCGTGCTGTCGCTGCAGCCGGCCGTCGATGTCGGCAGCCAGACCGCTGCCGTCCCGCCCAATTCCGGCGCGCAATATTCCGGCGCACAAGATTCCGGGCCGCAATATTCGGGTATGCAGCGCCTCGTCCCGTCCAATCCCTTTATGACGGCCGCCTATCCGCGCCTGGACAACCCGATGTCGCCGGCCGAACAGATGCCGGCCACCGAGATCGATTGCCGCAAGGAACTGAAACGCCTCGGCGTCGTCTACACCGATGTTGCGCCGATCCATGAAGGCCAGTGCGGCATCGATTATCCTGTCAAGATGTCGGCCATCGGCAGCGTCGAGATGAAGCCGGCCGCGACGCTGACCTGCGACATGGCCGCCAGCTTTGCCGGCTGGACCAGGAACGAACTCGTGCCGTCGGCCCGCTGGCGCTATTTTTCAGGCGTCAAGACCATCCACCAGGGCTCGAGCTATTCCTGCCGCAGGATTGCCGGCGAAGGTGTTTTGTCGGAACACGGCAAGGGCAATGCGCTCGACGTGATGAGCATCGAGCTTAACAATGGCGACGACATCGACGTCCGCAAGCCCGGCCTGTTCGCCTTCCGCACGCGCGGCTTCCTCAACAATGTGCGCGCCGACGGCTGCCAGTATTTCACCACCGTGCTCGGCCCCGGCTATAACTACGACCACCGCAATCATTTCCATTTCGACATCAAGAACCGCAAGAACGGCTATCGCGCCTGCCGCTGATTGC
This sequence comes from Mesorhizobium sp. M0968, assembly GCF_040319065.1. Lineage (NCBI taxonomy): Bacteria > Pseudomonadati > Pseudomonadota > Alphaproteobacteria > Hyphomicrobiales > Phyllobacteriaceae > Mesorhizobium > Mesorhizobium sp. M0968. Next base: position 461,886 of record NZ_JAMYNL010000003.1, on the reverse strand, counting down.
AGCCCCTGCCCAAGACTTGCTGCGCCGGTTAAGATGGTGCGCAGACGCTTGGGTGGTGCCTCTTGAGCCAACGGAGCCTTCGACGACGTGCAACGACCTGGCTGGTGGCATGCTGTGCCGCCTATCTTTCGCTCGCCTATTTCGCCGCGCCTGAGTTCTGGACGTTACGGGACCGCAATTTTCGCAATCAGCAATTCGAGATGGTGACGCACACGCCGCAAGGCATTCCGGGCGATCCGATCAATGTCGGCCTGGTCGGCATGAAGAAGGAGCTTGTCCATGCTTTTGCCGTCGCCGGCTGGGATACGGCAGACGCGATCACGCTGAAGACGGCGATCGAGATCGGCGAAAGCGTGCTGTTTAACCGCCCCTATCCCGACGCGCCGGTCAGCCGGCTGCTGTTCGAAGGCCGCGCCCAGGACCTAGCCTTCGAAAAGCCGGTCGGCGACAGCGCCGATCGGCGCCACCACGTCCGCTTCTGGCAGACCGATGCGACCGGAGACGACGGCCGGCCGCTTTGGCTTGGCTCTGCAAGCTTTGACCGCGGCGTCGGCCTCAGCCATGACACCGGCGCGATCACTCATCACATCAGCCCCGACATCGACGCCGAGCGCGACGGGCTGATGCGCGACCTCTCCGCCGCCGGCATGCTGATCTCGACCAGCGAGATACCAGGCGTCGGCGCCACGAAGACCGGGCGCAACGGCGAAGGCGATCCCTATTTCACCGACGGCAAGGCCATCGTCGGGGTCCTGCTGCAACTGCCGTAGGCGCACAATCGGCCTTCCCGTCTGACAGCCATTTCGTCCCGACGGGCTCAGGGCACGGTGATCACGATCTTGCCGAACGGTCCTGTCTCCAGACGCTCAAACGCCTGCGGCACCTCGTCGAAGCCAAACACCTTGTCGATTACCGGCTTGATGGCAAGCGTCTCGATCGCCTGGTTCATCCGTTCGAAAGCACGACGGTGACCGATCGATATGCCCTGGACGACGATCCGGTTGCGCATGAACGGCAAGATCGGAAAATTGAGCTCCATGCTGCCCAGCAAGCCGATAACTGACAGCCGGCCGTCGGCGCCCAGCGCATTGAGCGAGCGCCGCGCATTGTCGCCGCCGACCATTTCCAGCACATGCCTGACGCCGGCGCCGTTTGTCAGCTCGCGCGCGGCCTCGTCCCACGCCGGCCGGCTGCGATAGTTTATCCCTTGCCAGGCGCCGAGCGCCTTCGCCCGCTCGAGCTTCTCGTCGCTGCTCGAGGTGACGATGGTGCGCAGGCCGAAGGCGGCGGCGAACTGCAGCGCAAACAGCGACACGCCGCCGGTGCCCTGGATGAGAACGGTTTCGCCCGGGATCGGCTTGGCCGCCTCGACCAGCGCGAACCACGCCGTCAGCGCCGCAATCGGCAGCGTCGATGCCTCGACGTCGCTGAGCGACGGCGGCGCCGCCACGGCGGCATCCTCATGAAAAAGCACATGCTCGGACAGCATGCCGGGCAGTGACGAACCAAGCGTATGCTTGTGCAGCACCGGCGGGGCGTCGCCGTCCGGCCAGTCGGCGATCACCTGGCCGAGCACGCGCTGCCCAATGCCGAAGCGGCTGACTTCGCTGCCGATGGCGACTACTTCGCCTACCGCGTCCGATGTCGGCACGAACGGAAAGCTGAGGTCCGGTATCAGCACGCCATCGACGATCATCCTGTCCTTGTAATTCAGCGATACCGCAGTGACGCGTACCAGAAGATCATGCGGCCCGGCTTGGGGCAGCTTTCCATCAGCCGGCTTCAACCTGGACAGGCCGAAACCGTTCATCTGCCAGGATCTGTTTTCGGTGCTCATTTGGTTCGCGCTCCGTGGTTGATGATTGCGCGAGACATTTACGCCGTTTCACTATGGAGAAAAGTGCTTCCATGTGGCATGTTCTGCAACAGATTAAGGAGCAAAACTCTACAATAGGGGCGCTTCATTGGAATCAGCCAATTTGCAAGGCATCGTCGCATTCGTTCACGCGGTGGAGGCCGGCAGCTTCACCGGCGCCGGCGCGCGGCTGCATGTCACCAAATCGGCGGTCGGCAAGTCGATCGCGCAGCTGGAACAGCGATTGGGCGTTCGCCTGCTCAACCGCACCACCCGTAGCCTCAGCCCGACCAGCGAGGGCCTGAGCTATTACGAAGCCTGCGTCAGGGCATTGGCCGAGATCGATGCCGCCCAGTCGCTGCTCGCTTCCCGCAAGCAGGTGCCTTCCGGCCGGCTTCGTGTCGACCTGCCTCTGGCCTTCGGCCGCCGGTGCGTCGCCCCAGTGCTGTTCGAGATTTCCAAAAGATATCCGGATCTGACGATGGAAATCTCCTTCAACGACCGGCGCGTCGACCTGATCGAGGAAGGCATCGACCTGACGGTGCGTATGGGCGACCTCGACGACAGCTTGTCGCTCGCCGCGCGCCGCATCTATGCCCAGCGTTCGGGCGTCTGCGCCGCCCCCGCCTATCTCGACGCCCATGGCAGGCCGCAATCGATCGAGGACCTGGCCAGGCACAGCCTCATCGGCTACGGCCGCGACGGCACGGTCCATCCCTGGACCGTCAGGCATGCCGACGGCCGTCTCGAAAAATTCGCGCCCAAGGCGCGGCTGGTGCTCGGTCACGGCGAACCGATGCTCGATTCGGTACTGGCCGGCTGCGGCATCGTCTATCTGCCGACATGGCTGACGGCCGACAGCATCAGGCGCGGCGAGCTCGAAATGGTTCTGTCGGACAGTCTTGTCGAAAACACCGTGGTGCATGCCATCTGGCCGGTAACACGCAATCTCGCGCCAAAGGTGCGCGTCGTCGTCGACGCCCTGATCGAGCATTTTGCCGCGCCGCCCTGGGATGTGGCAGGAGTGCCGCCTGATTGCCCGGCTCGCTAAATTTAAAAAGCGCGACCGTCCTATTTTCGAAAACAGCGCGGCAATGCTATGGACCCGGCATGCTTTATGCTGAAATTGCCATCGTGGTCGTCCTCATCTGCATTAACGGCCTTCTGTCGATGTCCGAGCTCGCCATCGTCTCGTCGCGGCCGGCGCGCCTCAAGACGATGATCGACCGCAACGTCAAGGGCGCCGGCCGGGCCCTGGCGCTCGGCGCCAATCCGGGAAAATTCCTGTCCTCGGTGCAGATCGGCATCACTTTGGTCGGCGTCTTGTCCGGTGCCTTTTCCGGCGCCACGCTCGGCGAGCGGCTGGCCACCTCCCTGGCGTCGGCCGGCATCCGCGAAAGCCTCGCCGATCCGCTCGGCGTCGGCATCGTCGTCGCCCTCATCACCTATGGCTCGCTGATCATCGGCGAACTGGTGCCCAAGCAGATCGCATTGCGCGACCCCGAACGGGTAGCCGTCAGGGTCGCCCCGGCAATGACCATCCTCGCCAGCGTCTCGGCGCCGCTGGTCTTCCTGCTCGATTTTTCCGGCCGCGCCCTCCTGTGGCTGCTTGGCCAGCGCGGTCAGAGCGAGGATAAGGTTACCGACGAGGAGATCAAGATGCTGGTCGCCGAAGCCGAGCACCACGGCACCATTGAATCCGACGAACGGCGGATGATCGCCGGCGTCATGCGGCTCGGCGACCGTGCCGTGCGCGCGGTGATGACGCCGCGCACCGAGGTCGACTGGATCAATCTGCAATCCGACGAGGCGGCCATCAGGAAGCTGCTGATGGACACCCAGCATTCGCGCCTGCCGGCCGGCGACGGCGGCGTCGACGCCATGATCGGCGTCGTCCAGACCCGCGACGTGCTGGCCGCAATGCTCGGTGGCCGCGCTCTCGACCCGCGCCGGCACGTGCGCGCCGCGCCGATCGTGCATGACCAGGCCGACGCGCTGGACGTGCTTGCGACACTGAAGGAATCCGACGTGCCGATGGCGCTGGTGCATGACGAATACGGCCATTTCGAAGGCATCGTCACCCCGGCCGACATTCTGGAAGCGATCACCGGCGTCTTCCGTTCGGATCTCGACGCCGGCGAAGAGGAAAACGCCGTCAAGCGCGAGGACGGCTCATGGCTGCTCGCCGGCTATATGCAGGCCGACGAGATGGCAGAGGTCCTCGGCATCGACCTGCCTGAGAGCCGCGATTACGAAACCGTCGCCGGCTATGTGCTGTCGCATTTGCACCATCTGCCGGCGACCGGCGAATGTGTCGACGCACAAGGCTGGCGCTTCGAGGTCGTCGACCTCGACGGCCGCCGCATCGACAAGCTCATCGCCACCCGCCTGCCCGGCGGCCACCGCGAGGTCGTGCGGTAAGGATCGACGCGACTTATGGGCTATATGCTCGCGGCGACACCGCTCGCACAGTCAAAGTTGATTGGGAATACCGCCTATGGTCGACCAGCTTTTCGCCGACCCGTATCTCGCTGCCGTCTACGATGCCTGGCACCCGAGATCTGCGCGCGACGACTATGATTTCTACCTGCCCCGCATTCTAACAGCAGACGCGGTGCTTGATGTCGGATGTGGAACGGGCACCCTCCTTCACGAGGCACGCCTGGCTGGACATTCAGGGCGGCTCTGCGGCATCGACCCAGCACCCGGCGTGTTGGATCGCGCACGAACGCGCGCGGATATCGAATGGGTTCTCGGCGATCTCCTATCGACCGGCTGGACAGCCGAGTTTGATCTCATTGTGATGACGGGGCATGCATTCCAGGCCCTTGTCAGTGACGAAGACCTGAGGGATTTCATGGCGGCTGTCCGACACGCCCTTGTGCCAGGCGGATGCTTCGCGTTCGAAACGCGGAACCCTTCGGTGCGGGCGTGGGAGCACTGGACACCCGAAAATGCGGTCGTCGTTGAGCTGCCTGACGGATCGCTGGTGCAGATCACAACAGAGGTGATCATGCCGTTCGACGGACAGACGGTGACATTCACCCACAGGTTCGGCGGAAAGCATCCGAGCCTTCCGCAAGTTAGTCGCAGCACCTTGCGATTCCTCGAGACGGACGCCTTATCGAGCCTGCTGGGGAACGCGGGGCTACGGATCGAACAGCAATTCGGCGACTTTGACGGCAGCCCACTTGGCCCTTCGAGCCCAGAGATCATCACGTTCGCGGCCAGATGAAAAGGAGCATCCGCTCTCCAGCCCTGCAAGCAACGACAACTCGCGGCCCCATTGCGGACGTGGAGCTGTATTTTGCGGCGGCTGCGACGCAGAAATGAGACTGCCGACCGTCAGCCAGGTCAAGCTTGGCAATCGCAGGACTCAGCGATCAATCGATTGCCTCGATGCCTTGTGCCCTCAGCCGTTCGAGATGGTCCATCATCCAGAGTGCCGGTTAGATAGACCCAGGCTGCCTGCTTTCGCGCGCCGTAGTTGGCGCTGTGGCCGGCTTCGATCAGGTCTCCCGGTTTAAGGTCGGCCCGGGTGCCGTGGTAGAATTGGCGCGGCTGGTCGGAGGCTGTCATCGGCTCGCTACTCATCCTCGTTGTCTCAGGCATCATGGTGCGCACTATTTCATGCACCTCATCGAACCAAGCCTCCGGCCGCGCGGTTATCGGCCGTCCGCGCTCAGCGCTGCCGACATCCATTCCGGTCATACCGCCCGATGCGCGCTAGCGGTCGGCTGCCGGCGCGGTTATTATCGGCGGCTGCACCGTCGCCAAGGTGGAAAATGGATCTGCAAGTCTTCAGAGACTCGATTGCGAAACCACAGCCGCCAGCCGGCTTGAGCCCTGCCCTGCAGGCGCTGTGGTGGGATGCAAAGGGCGATTGGGTCAAGGCGCACGAGTGCGCGCAGCAGCGCGACGATACGGCGGGCATGCACGTGCATGCCTATCTCCACCGCAAGGAAGGCGACCAGTCGAATGCGGAATATTGGTATCGCCGCAGCAACGCGGCGCCGTCGACCTTAACGCTTGACGAGGAATGGCAGGAGTTGGCAAGTACACTTTTGCAGCAAAGCTGACGCTTGCTCAGTCATCGTAAAATAGCCGGTCCTGCATCCACTCGCCGGGGTTTCAGCTGGCGCCCTGGGGCTTGTCCCTGCCGTTCCATTCCGCATTGCGCGCCTGCGCCTCTTCGGCGATCAGCTTGAACTCCCGCATCTTCGCAGCTTCGATGGCGAATGCGCGGCTTGGCAGGACGCCAGGGTCCTCCTGACTGTTCTGAAACTGAAAACGGGCCTCCAGTTCGGCCCATATTCGCTCGGGTGCCGTACCCTTGCTGGCAAGCAGCGCAACAACCAGCGCCAGAGTCTCGCGCTGGGCGTTCAGCCGCCCTTCGATCTCTTCATTCGGCAATTCGGACATGCGGGTCGCTTCCAGTTTCTGGCTCAACGGCAAAATCGCACCCTTGTTCCGGAACTCGGGGCTGGCGCGGTCCGGCTGGGCAGCAGATGCTCGCAATCGCAATCGAGATGACCTCTCCTCCTCGATTCTGTTGACTCGGGCCGATGGCACTTCTCGCGCCGCTTGCGTCCAGCTTCTTCGAACGCGGCAATGCGAACAAATCTTGAGAGCCTGAAGCGAATTGTCGAGACTGCTCGTCCAGCAGATTGATCCCAAGGGTCGCCGTTTAACCTCATTCCAGCACACTTCCGGATTCCACCCCGTAGCCGGCACCTGCGGTTAACTGCCCGCGACGATCAAAGCCTGTCATCGAGAACGGCCATAGGCTGCTGCGAGCACCGGAACAGCTGAGAAGCCTTGGCGTTGTTGGCATCTGGGATCTCGAGCGGACGCTATGAAACCTTCTGATTTTTAAGCCGTTATCGCCGGATGCCCGAGGCTAAATTTAAGCTGAAATCGGTTGACGGCGCCCGAACGCGCGATGCCGAGAAGTCGCGCCACGAGAAACAATCGACGGTCGAAGTCGCGTCAGAGGTCGTCGGCCAGCCCGCGCCGCCGCCGGATGTCACCGAACCCGATCCTGAGCTGACACCTGAAGAGGCCGAGCGGGCGCGCAAGAGATACCTGCTTAAGCGCTTCTGGATCAGCGCGCGCGGTTACTGGAGCGGCAGTGGCGACAGGGTCGCCTGGCCGTTGACGATCGGGCTGTTGGTCCTGATCGTCGCCAATGTCGGCTTCCAGTATGGGATCAATGTCTGGAATCGCGCAATTTTCGACGCCATTGAGCAACGCAATGCCCACACCGTATATTGGCTGAGCGCCGTATTCCTGCCACTCGTGATCGGAAGCGCCAGCCTTGTGGTGGCGCAAGTCTTTTTTCGCATGAGGATACAGCGCCGCTGGCGGTCCTGGCTCACCACCGCGGTCATCGCGCGCTGGCTCGCAAGCGGCCGCTACTATCAGCTGAACCTCGTCGGCGGCGATCATAGCAACCCCGAAGCCCGCATCGCCGAGGATTTGCGGATTGCCACCGAATCGCCCGTCGATTTCATCGCCGGTGTCATCGTCGCATTTCTGTCGGCCTCGACCTTCATCGTGGTGCTCTGGACGATCGGCGGCGCCCTGACCCTGACGATTGCAGGTTCGACCGTCACCATTCCCGGCTTCCTGGTCATCACCGCGGTGCTCTATTCCGCGATCACGTCCACTTCGATGGCGGTCATTGGCCGCCATTTCGTCCACCTCTCCGAGGAAAAAAATCAGGCGGAAGCCGAGTTCCGCTACACGCTGACGCGCGTGCGGGAAAACGGCGAGAGCATCGCATTGCTCGGCGGCGAGGAGGAGGAGCGCAGCGGCATGGACAAGACATTTGCCCATGTGCTCAGGCAATGGGCGCTCCTTGCAGGCCAGCACATGCGCACGGCGCTGGTGTCTCAGGGGTCGAGCCTGTTTGCGCCTGTCGTGCCGGTCTTGCTTTGCGCTCCAAAGTTCCTCGAAGGCAGCATGACACTTGGACAGGTCATGCAGGCTGCCTCGGCCTTTGCCATCGTGCAGGGCGCGTTCGGATGGCTGGTCGACAACTATCCCCGTCTCGCCGATTGGAACGCCTGTGCTCGGCGCATCGCTTCGCTGATGATGTCGCTCGACGGGCTCGAGCGGGCGGAACAGAGCAACACGCTGGGACGCATAAAGCGCGGCGAGACCGGCGGCAATGCGATGCTCAGCCTGAACAATCTCTCCGTGTCGCTCGACGACGGCACCGCCGTGGTCAAGGAAACCGAGGTCGTGATCGAACCAGGCGAGCGGGTGCTCGTCGCCGGCGAATCCGGCTCGGGCAAGAGTACGCTGGTGCGGGCCGTCGCGGGTCTGTGGCCATGGGGTAGCGGCAGCGTCAACATCCGCGCCGACAGACGGTTGTTCATGTTGCCGCAACGGCCCTACATCCCGACCGGGACGCTTCGCCGCGCTGTCGCCTATCCAGGCGCCGCCGACAACTGGACGCTGGATAAGATCAAGGCTGCCCTCGACAAGGTGGGGCTCGACTACCTCAACGACCGGATCGAGGAGGACGCGCCATGGGACCAGACCTTGTCGGGTGGCGAAAAGCAGCGCCTCGCCTTTGCGCGTCTTCTGCTGCACCGCCCCGATATCATCGTGCTGGACGAGGCAACGTCGGCACTCGATGAGAAGAGCCAGGACAAGATGATGGAGATGATTATTCGCGAATTGCCGAAGGTCACCATCATAAGCGTAGCGCACCGCGCCGAGCTGGAGGCCTTCCACAGCCGCAAGATCACATTGGAGCGGCACAAGGGCGGCGCAAAACTTGTCAGCGATATCGAACTCGTCCCGCGCAAGGACAGACGGAACTTGCTCATGCGCCTTCTGAGGCAACGGCGCGCCAACGGAAAGCCAGCGCGACCTTGAGCAAAGCGGCGCTGCCCTACGCAAAGAGTGAGGCCGCCGGTCGGACCAGGCGGACCATCGCCGGTTCGAGTCACTGCCCGTATCTGGTCCTGAAAGCACCAGCCGTGGTACCTTGATTCCGGGCAGCTGCTGCTGTCGGAACGTCGATGGCACGAGCGCATTTCCATGTCCGGTGCAACGCCGATGCAACCCGGGTTGATTTCAAAAGCCCAGATTGATTTCGAAAGCAAAGGGACCAGCAATGACAATCGCAAAGAACACGATCTGCCTTTGGTACGACAAGGACGCCGAGGCTGCGGCCCGCTTCTATTCCGAGATTTTTCCCGACAGTTCGGTGAAATCCGTCCACCGCGCTCCCAGCGACTACCCGTCCGGCAAGGCAGGCGACGTGCTGACGGTCGAGTTCACGGTCGCCGGCATCCCCTGTCTCGGCCTCAATGGCGGGCCCGCGTTTAAACACAACGAAGCCTTCTCCTTCCAGATCGCCACCGACGATCAGCAGGAGACCGACCGCTATTGGAACGCCATCGTCGGCAATGGCGGCCAGGAAAGTGCCTGCGGCTGGTGCAAGGACAAATGGGGCATCTCCTGGCAAATCACGCCGCGCGTGCTGACCGAAGCGATGGCCGCCGGTGGCGATGAAGCAAAGCGCGCATTCGAGGCGATGATGGAGATGAAGAAAATCGACGTTGCAGCGATCGAGGCGGCGCGGCGCGGCTGACAGTTTCGGGTGGCCCGACGCGAAAAGGTCAGGGCAGAGCGGCCGGAAATGCTGCCGGCCCATCATCTCCAGGCAGGCGTGCGATGGTGCTGAACTGCGCTGCGTTTTACGACGCCGAACTGCGACGGCACAACGAGGTCTTCAGGGCTGCGGTCAAGGTGGGAACGCGCGATCGCGTGCTCGATATCGGATGCGGTTCGGGACAATCCTCTCGTGATGCTGCCCGTGTCGCGGTGGAAGGCGGCGTGCTCGGCGTGGACGTATCGGCGCAGATGCTCGAGATCGCCCGGAAGTGTAGCGCGAAAGAGGGATTGCGAAACGTCGCCTTTGAGCGCGGCGATGCGCAATTGCTGGTATTTCCGCCTGCCGGTTTCGATCTGTGCATTAGTCGGTTTGGAGTGATGTTCTTTGCCGACCCGGCGGCGGCGTTCGCCAACATCGGCCGGGCGTTGCGACCAGGGGCACGTCTTGTGTGGATGGTATGGCAATGCGAGGGCCGCAACGAGTGGGCGACTGCCATTCAGCGGGCGATTGCGCCGGGGACCGCCATATCGAGGGGCGCCGCCACCCCGTTTTCGCTTGGCGACCCCGCCATCACCGCGGAGATCTTGCGTGCATCCGGTTTCGTTTCGGTCGACTTTGCCGAAGTGCATGAGCCGGTCTTCTACGGCCAGGACATCGATGCGGCCTATGACGCTTTGCTTGGCCTGCAACTGGTCAAGGATCCGCTCGCCCGCGCGGATGTGGATGTCGACGCGGCGCTGCGGCGGTTGCGCGATCTGCTCGACGCGCATTTGACCGCGGACGGTGTGCTTTTCGACTCGCGTGCCTGGATCGTCACCGCGTTTCGGGCGAGCCGATAGTAACCACTCGATGTAGACGATCCTGTTCTCTCGGCCTTCCCGTCAGTCCATTTGCGGCGTGACTTCTGAAAGCAGCCAATCCCTGAAAGCCTTGACTTTGCGCTGACGGATCGCCTCCGGCGGGTAGACGAAATAGAAGCTGGAGGGGGATTTCAGGGCGTAGCCGAAGGGGCGGACAAGTCGCCCGGCGGCAAGGTCGGCCGCAACGAGCATGGTCCGGCCGAGCACCACCCCCTCGCCTTGTGCGGCCGACTCCATGGCAAAGGTGGCAGAGTCGAAGGTAATCCCGCTCTGCGGGTCCACGCCCTCGACCCCGGCGCTAGCCAGCCAGGTCGCCCAGTCGATCGGAAAGCTGTCACGGATCAGCGTGTGGTGTTTGAGGTCCTGAGGCGTGCGGAGCGGATGTGCACCCTCAAGAAGCTTTGGGCTGCACACTGGAAACACCTCCTCGCCGGTGAGGAACTCCGACGTGAGCCCCGGATAGTTTCCGTTGCCATAACGGACGGCGACATCGATGCCGTCGCCGAGGAAGTTGGTCAGCTTCCCGCTTGTCGAAACCCGCACATCCACGTCGCCATGCGCACCGTGAAAGCGATAGAGGCGCGGCACCAGCCATCTCCCCGCGAAGCCATCGGAGGTGCTGACGTTCAATGTCGAGCTCGAATAGCGGGCTGTTGCTGCAGCGGTGGCGGTGGCCAACTGGGCGAGCGCCTCGCGCACCGCCCGCGCATAGGGCTCGCCAATGGCTGTCAGACTCACCGAACGCGTACCGCGCTCGAACAGCTGCACACCGAGCTGATCCTCAAGATTCTTGATCGCCCGGCTGATCGCACCGTGGGTGACATGAAGTTCCTCTGCCGCCTTGGAGAAACTCAACAGGCGCGCCGCGGCCTCGAAGCTCGGCAAGGTGGTGAGGGGAGGCAGCTTCCGGGGCATGGACCGAGACCTATGTGTGAGCATCGCTCACACATTGTCGCCGATAAGTCGTTTGTCGTCCAGGCCAGAAGCCGGCATGTTTGTTCGCGTAATCAGTCATTCACCGTCGCTGCAAAAGGCGAATTTGATGTGACTGATACTCTCGCTGACAAAAGTCGCGGGGCAACTGCTGAAACCAAAACTGCCGCCACTCTGGGAGAGCACCATGAACGCCGAACAAGTTGAACCCATCGTCGACGTCCTGACCGGCATGGCTGGCCGCATCCTCGCCTCGAGCAGCCGGCGCCGGACCAAGCGGCAGATTGCACGCTTCTCGGCCCGCCGGCTCGAAGACCTCGGATTTGCCCGCGACTGGGACGGCTCGGTCTATCGGCCGTCGGACCACCGCTAGCCTGAACGAAAGCAACAGCGGACAGGCTCTTCGCAAAAGATCGCTGTCGTAAGGAATTAATGGAGAACGGACATGGCCACCATCCACCCATTCCTCTGGTTCAACACCGACGCGGAGCAAGCCCGCGATTTCTATCTCTCGGTCTTCAAGAACAGCAAAGCGCTCCAGACCATCGAATACACCGACTGGGTGTCCGGAACCAACAAGACGGTCCCGCATGCCACCTTCGATTTCGAGCTCGAAGGACTGCACCTTACTGCGCTCAATGCCGGGCCGCAGCCGCCCTTCAACGAGCGGCTCTCGCTTTACATCGAGACCAGGGACCAGGCCGAGACCGACTACTACTATGAGGCGCTCACCGCCGGCGGCGGCAAGGCACAACCCTGCGGCTGGCTCACCGACAGATACGGCGTCTACTGGCAGGTCATCCCGGAAATCCTGCCGCGGCTCAGTGCCGATCCGGATCGCGAAAAGGCCAACCGCGTCCGGCAGGCGATGTACGGGATGCGCAAGATCATCATCGCCGACCTCGAAGCCGCCTATGCCGGCAAGGCCTGACCCTCACCGCAATCGCAACGAACGGAGAACCCTCATGACATCGCTCGTGGACAGGAAAGTCATCGTCGTCGGCGGTAGTTCCGGCATCGGTCTCGGCGTCGCGGAAGCTGCTCTCAACGGCGGAGCGAAGGTCGTGATCGTCGGACGCTCGCCCGAGAAACTGCTGGCTGCCGAACGGACGCTCAATGCGGGCCGCGTGACCAGCGTGGTCGCCGACATGACCGACGAAGCGGACGTCGCTCGCCTGTTCGACGAGGTCGGTCCCTTCGATCACCTCGTATCGACCGCCGGAACACTGCCGCCCGGCGATCCGATCGGCAGTACAGACATGAAGGCTGTGCGAGGCTTCGTCGATAACAAGCTGATTAGCGCCGTCATGCTCTCCAAGCATGCTGTGCGCACCCTGAAGGCCGGCGGCTCGATGACCTTCACCTCGGGAATAAATAAGGATCGGCCGCCGGTGCCGGGAGGCTCGGTCGTCTCCGCGATTGCCGGTTCATTCAGCTACTTCGCCCGCGCCCTGGCGCTCGAACTGGCCCCGACGCGCGTCAATGTCGTGTCGCCCGGATGGGTCGATACACCGATGTGGGGCATTGTTGGAGAAGCCAAATCCAGCTTCTTTGCCGACATGGCTGCCCGGTTGCCATCGAGAAAAATTCCGACCGCTGCGGACGTCGCCGCCGCCTACCTCTACCTCATGGAAAGCGACTTCACGACCGGCGAGACGATCCGCATCGATGGCGGCCATAACCTGATCTAGCCGCTATTTGCACGCCGCCTGAATGGGTTGAGCCGGCATGACCGCTAGTCCGGTGCACTGCTGCCGAAGGCGACGAACGCCGGCGGGTCATGCCGGCGTCGCTCAATCGGGGTTTACATCGGCAGCCAGGTCCCTAGTTTTAGCGTTTCGCGCCGCGCACCTAAGTGTGTGGATGATCGAGGACGGGACCGTGAGCTCTGGCCGGCCCCTCGAAACTTTCAAAGGATGGCTATCATGACACAGGCCAAGAATGGCGACACCGTGCGCATCAATTACAATGGCCGCCTGGCTGACGGCACTCAGTTCGATTCTTCCGGCAACGAACCGCTGCAATTCACGTTGGGTGAAGGACAAGTGATCGCCGGTCTCGAAACCCATGTCGAAGGTATGGAGGTGGGCGCGAAAAGCACCGTCACCATTCCCGCCGACGCCGCCTATGGCCCCCACCGCCCCGAAGCGGTCATGACCGTCGATCGCGCCCGCGTACCAGACAACATCAATGTCGATATCGGCACTCGATTGCAGGTCAGAACCCCGGAAGGGCGCCCGATGCCGGTAACAGTCGTCGGCGTGGACGACACCAGCGTCAAGCTCGACGGCAATCATCCGTTGGCCGGACGCGATCTCGTGTTCGACGTTGAACTGGTCGAGATCGTTCAGGCGGCGTAGGGCACGGCAAAGCGCGTGACGGCCATGATTTTCGGGTGACGCATTTCGACCGGCGGTTCCGGCGGTGCGTCACCTGTCGGAGGGAAAGACCGCGACGGCGGAAATCGTGTAGCGTGCAGCAACCCATAGAGACATTCGGCATCTGGAATGTCCAATTCAGCGTCGCGGTCTCGAGGACCTGTGGAAGACCTCGCTTGACAGCCGACTTCTCGTGACCGCAAAGTCCCGTGATGCGGGCGATTGGCTGGAATAGAATTGCGCGTGTCGGGGCAATCGTGCTGATGATTGGCACAAATGTTCCTGCGCCGGCACGTTCCGACTCGCTCCTTTTCACAAGCCCGTCCCAGCCGGCCAATGTCGGCGATGCGATGCTGGCGGCTGCCAATTATCATGATTCCGGCGACTATGATCGCGACCTTGCCGCTGTGGCGAAGCAGGCAGGCGACTGGGTCGTCAAGCGCGCAATGGAGGTGCCTCGCCCCGCACTGGTGCTCGATATCGACGAGACGGCTTTGGCCAACTGGGAAGTGATCACACGTGACAATTTCGGCCGCCCGATCGGCGGCGCCTGCGACATTGCAATCGACGGTCCCTGTGGCTGGGCCGCCTGGGATCAGCTTGCGAAGGATCCGGCGATCGACCCGGTGCTGGAGGTTTTCCGGCAGGCACGAACGGCGAAAGTCGCGGTGTTCTTCATCACCGGACGTCCGGAGGACCAGCGTCAGGCAACCGAACAGAACCTGCAGTCGGCCGGCTATGCCGGCTACGGGCACCTTTACATGGTCCAGCCTGGGGCCAAATACGGCTCCGCCGCAGATTTCAAGGCACCCATAAGGGCCGAAATCGAAAAGGCCGGCTACACAATAATTGCCAATGTCGGTGACCAGCCATCCGACCTGTTCGGCGGGCATGCGGAGAAGCTGTTCCTGCTGCCTAATCCGTTCTACCGGGTTCGCTGACGGCCGGAACGGCACAAGCCCGGATCCTCGGCTCCTTGCCGAGCACCTACTAAGGTATCAAGACAACCTTGCCGGTCGCGCCGCGCTCGTCAAGCAGGCGATGTGCGTGGCTGGCCTGGTCGAGCGGGAAGCGGCCACCTTTGGTCACCACAAGCTGACCACCAGCGGTCAGATCGAAAAGCTCCAAAAGGCCGTCACGGAGCCCGTCCGTAGACAGCAACGGCAGCAGGGCAAAACCCTTCAGCGACTGGTTGCGGCCGATCATCGCCTCCATCTCCGGGGCGCCGAGCGCGTATCTGCCAAGTGCTGCAAACACCAACTCTCCGCGAGGTGCCAGAGCCTCCAGCGCAACCGCCGTCAGCGGGCCGCCGACAATGTCGTAGATGATGTCGACGCCGGCGCCGTCTGTCGCTGCCCGGACGTGCACCGGCCAATCCGTGTTGCTGTAGTCGACGGCAGCATCGGCTCCCAGCGACAAAGTAAGGTCGAGCTTGGCCTTGCTGCCGGCTGCCGCGATGACACGGCTTGCGCCGGCGCGCTTGGCAAGCTGGACGAGCAACGAACCGACGCCGCCCGCGGCAGCGGCGACCAGCACCGATCTGCCGGCCGGCGGGCTTTGCCGCGATAGATACAATGCCGTCAGTCCTTGCACCATCAATGCCGTCGCGTTTTCGAACGAGAGCGAATCCGGCAAGGGCACGGCCAGGCTTGCGTGGATCGTCACATACTCGGCATAGCCGCCAAACGGGCGGCTCGAGGCGAACAACGGCGCGGCGACGCGCGTGCCGAGCAAGGAAGCGTCCACCCCCTGCCCAAGCGCCTCCACGATCCCGGCGGCCTCGACGCCAGGGATCATCGGCAGTTGCGGCGTCACCGCATAGCGATCCGCGCGCATCAGCACTTCGAAGAAATTCACCCCGGCCGCATGAACGCGGACCAGGACCTCGCCGGCTTGCGGCTCAGGCTTCGGCACCGTGACTATGTCGAGAACGTCGGGCCCGCCGAAGCGGCTCAGTTGAATGGCTCTCATCGCATGCACCGATCGCTGTTGGCATCGGCCGCTGTTTGCCACTATCTGCCTGGCTTCGACTACACACCAATTTGTCCGCTGCTGACCGGGAGGTGACCATGGCCAAGCCGATCAAGAGACTGCCGATGCTGCCGGCGGAGCGCGCGCTGAAAGTGATTTCGGGGCGCTGGAAGGCGGTCATCCTGTACCATCTCTTCGACGCGCCCCGGCGGCTGTCGGCGCTGCAGGCGCTGATGCCCGATATCACCCAGAAAGTGCTGATCCAGCAGCTTCGCGAAATGGAAGAGCACGGCCTCGTCCGCCGCGAGATCTTTGCCGAGATACCTTCGCGCGTCGAATATTCGGCGACGCGGCTCGGCCTCAGCCTCGAGCCGATCCTGCTGGCACTTTGCCAGTGGGGCCAGCATCACGCGGACGAGCTGAATGAGATGGACCGCCTTGCCGATTGCATCATCAGACCACGGCAAGCGCAGGACGCCCATGCCGTGTAAACAAAAGGGGCGGCGCATGCGCCGCCCCAATGGTTGGAAGAATTAATCCTTGGGAGGACTGTTCGAACCTGTGCTCAGGCCGCCTTGACTTCCTCGGCGACGGCATCGGCCTGACGCGCCGTCTTCAGCACCCTGGCCCACCATGCAATGTCGTTGACCAGCGCGGTTGCCGCCTGGTTGAGGTGCTCGAACTCGTCGAGCTTCTTGTCGCCTTGCTTGACCGCAAGGAAATCGGCCCAGGAGATGTGTACGGCGGACTTCACCGGCGCCATCTGCAACTCGACCGCATGCAGCCTCAGCTGCTCGACCGCGCGCGCGCCACCGACGCTGCCATAGCCGACGAAGCCGGCCGGCTTCTTGTTCCACTCGTTGGCGGCGTAGTCGATGGCGTTCTTCAGCACGGCCGTCGGGCCATGATTGTATTCGGCGGCGGTGAAGATGAAGCCGTCGAATCCGGCGACCTTCTTTTGCCAGCGCTGCGCCACTTCGTTCTGCGACGGCGCCCAGGCGGAGGATGCGACCTCATCGAAGAACGGCAGCGGGAAATCGCGCAGGTCGACGACTTCGACGTCGATATCGGCGTGCGACTTGGCGATCTTGGCAATCCATTCGGCCGGGACGTCGGCAAAGCGCGCGGCGCGGGTCGAACCAATGACGATGGCAATTTTGGGTTTTGACATAGAGGGGCTCTCCTTACAGGAATACTGGTATCGTTTAGATACCTGAGCTATATGAGTAACTGGCCGCTCAATGTGCAAGGAGGCACTTTTTTGTTACCAAGGCACCCGCACCGCACCGAGGACTGCCGCGCCATCTCGGAAATCCTGCAGCGCGTCGGCGACAAATGGACGGTGCTCGTGGTCGGCAAGCTTGGCAACGGGCCGCTGCGTTTCAACGAGTTGCGCAGCGCGGTCGGCGGGATTTCGCAAAAGATGCTGACCACGACCTTGCGCGGGCTCGAGCGCGACGGCTTCGTTACACGCACCGTGTTCCCGACCATCCCGCCGCGGGTCGACTACGAATTGACCGATCTTGGCTACGAACTGCTGGTGCCGGTCGATGCGCTCGGCGAATGGGCACGCAAGAACACCGAGCGCGTCAAGGCGGCGCGCGAGAAGTTCGACGCCATGCACAGCTGAACCCTTGTGCTGCAAGGGTTTGAACCTGCCCGGAAGCCTCCGGATGAGCGCTACTGCTGTAACTGCATCTTGGTCTTCGGCAGCTTCTCGATCCGGTTCCATTTCGGGTTGGGACTGACCACCCTGCCGCCAATCGTGCAGGTCGTGGTCGTCTCCTTGCGGCAATTGCTCACCGTCGTGCCGCTGGTGTCGCATTTCGTCGCCGAGCAGATCTCGCACTTGGCCGCCTGCCCGTTGATGGTGCGGTTTTCCGACGTGCAGGTGGCGCCTGGATCGCCTTTTTTGACCTCGGCAAAAGCGCTTGCGGACGACAGGCAGAGCAAGGCTGCAAAGCCACCCGCCAGGGCAGCGTTCAGCATGTGTTGACGCATTGTCTTTCCTCCCAAGATCCCGTCGGTCGCGCTGCAGGCGCGCATGCGGGAACCCGTTAGCCAAAGACCACGCGGGATCGCTGTCCGCATCCCCCGCGCGGGAGAGACGGCTGTTTAAACCCGTCTTCTGGAATCAGGCCGGGTCAGCCTTCGGCCGGAACCGCCTTCGGCTTGCCTTCGCCGTCCAGCGCCACCATGACGAAGTCGGCATGGGTGACCTTCTCCATCAGGTCGGAGAGATAGCGCTGCGCCCAGGCCTCGACCTTGAGCGTCATCGAGGTGCGGCCGACGCGTTCGACATGCGTATAGATGCACAGCGTGTCGCCGATCTTCATCGGCTTGGCGAAGGACATTTCCTTCACCGCCGCCGTCACCACGCGGCCCTTGGCGCGCTCGGCGGCGCGGATGCCGCAGGCGAGATCCATCTGCGCCATCACCCAGCCGCCAAAAATGTCGCCTGCCGCATTGGCGTCGGAAGGCATGGCCAGCGTCCTGAGCGTCAGATCGCCGATCGGCCGCCCGTCCGCGTAATGCACCATTTGGCCAATCCTCTCGAAGCCGATTGTCCCGATCCCGTATCGTCATGGCACGGACAGGTCAACGCGCCACTAGACAGGTCGCGGCCTGAAGTTCGGCTATCGGTCGACAGTGTTGAAAAGATGCTGTGCGGAGCGGGACGTAGGCATAGGCGTTGCCCTCGCGGATAACATGACCGATGCCTGGAAAGCGCAGGTGCATGCCTGCGACGAGCAGGCCATCCGCCGACACCATGTCGAGCACCTTCTTGCGTGTGGCGATTGCGGTCTTCTGGTCCACGTCGAAGGCGATTGCCCATTCCGGATGCGCAAATTGCAGCGCGGAGGCGTGGATTACGTCAGTGAAGAGCAGCAGGTGGTTGGCCTCCGAACGGCCTCGCTGAGCCCCGGCTTGGCCGCCTACTGGACAGGTGTCCGACGTTCGAGTGCTCGGCGCAACGTCGGCGCCTCTTGCTCGATATGATCCCACAGACGGTTCGAGATCGGCCCGTGCGGCCGGTCGCGGCGGCGCGCCACCACCAACTCCTCGGTGCGGCCTGGCAGATGACGGCCGGCAACGGATTGCAGGCGTTCGTCGCGCAGCTCTTCCTCGATCAGGAAGCGAGGCATGTGGCCCCATCCGAGGCCCTGCAGGATGATTTCCTTCTTCATCCCCTGGTCGGCCACCATGCATTGCGGCGCGCCCTCGATCATGAAGTAGTCTTGTTGCGGTGAATGGCGGGCCGTGTCGCGCATGACACATTGGGTGAACGCGTGCATCTGATCCGGCGTGATGGGGTGCTTGATCCGTTCCGGCAGAAAGCCCGACGCTACTACTGGGACGAAGTGCACCTTGCAGAGATCGATCCATTCCACCCGCGGATCGCTCTTGTCGATCCAGTGCAGGATCAAATCGGCTTCGTCATCGAAGAGGCGCTCCCACGGGCCGCCCACCGCCTCGAAATGCAGGTGCAGGCGTGTGCCCGGACACTGGGCGAAGAACCGTCCGAGCATGCCCAATGCCTGCGGACGCGGGCAAAGGTCGCCGATCACCACATGGATCTCGCTCTCTTCGCCCATTGACAGCTGAGCAGCATGAAGCCGCAAGCCCTCGAGCTCGCGCAGCAGCGATTGTGCCCTGCGATGGAACGACAGCCCTGCCTCGGTGGGGCGCACGCGATAGCCGCCGCGATCCAAGAGAACGAGGTCGAGTTGCCGCTCCAGCTTTGCAACGGCTGCGAACACCGCCGGGTGCGAGCGATGCAGCATGGCCGCCGCAGGCTGAAAGCCGCCGCAGCGGACCACGGCATCGAAGCATTGCAGGTCGTGCAGGGTGAATTCGGCCATGTCAGCTTCCATTACAGAGATAGTCGTATCTTTGTAATATCCTCAAAAGCGCGCCGCAGCTAGGCTTTGCCACATTCAACGCTCCAAGAAGGAAGGTGTATTCACCATGAATGAGCTGGATTTCGTGACCGTCGGCGATGGCACACGCATCGCCTACCGCATCGACGGCGACGCCGGGAAGCCCGTGCTGATGCTGTCGAATTCCATCGCCACGACGCTGCGGATGTGGGACATGCAGGTCGGCGAGCTGTCGAACCATTTCCGTGTTCTGCGCTATGATTTTCGCGGCCACGGAGGGTCGAGCGTTCCGGCCGGCGCTTATTCGCTCGACCGGCTTGGCCGCGACGTGATCGAGTTGCTCGACACCCTGGGCATTGAACGCGTACACTTCCTCGGTCTGTCGTTGGGCGGCTTCGTCGGGCAGTGGCTCGGCATCCACGCGCCCGAGCGGATCGAGCGCTTGATCCTGAGCAACACCTCGTCCTACCTCGGACCGGCAAAGCAGTTTGACGAGCGGATTGCCGCCGTGCTGCAGGCGCCGGATATGTCCGAAACCGCCGAGATGTTCCTGGGCAACTGGTTTCCTGCGCGTATGCTGGCGGCCAACGAGCCCGTCATCGAAGAATTTCGCGCCATGCTGCTGGCCATCGACCGGCAAGGCTTGGCTGGTCTGTTCGCGGCGGTTCGCGATGCGGACCTTCGCCGAACCGTAGCGCTGATTTCCAGGCCAACGTTGGTGATCGCCGGCCGGCACGACACTGTGACAGCCGCCAGCCATAGCGAGTTGATCGCGGCGATGGTGCCCGGCGCGAAACTGGTTGTCCTGCCCGCGGTCCACTTGTCGAATGTCGAGTACCCCACCGAGTTCATGGAGGCCGTGCTTGGTTTTCTGCGCTGAGATGGAGCACGACAGGGATGCTGAGTGAAACCCCGGTTTGAACATCCCCGCATGGACCGCAACCTATGATGCGCTAGCGCGCAGTGCAGGCTAGACTGGGCAATATCAATAGCGGATGACGGCTGACATGGAACTTGGCTTTCGCCCATTAACGCCCGATCTGTGGCCGGCGCTCGAGGACCTGTTCGGTGACAGCGCCGTCTGCAGTCGCTGTTGGTGTATGTACGGACGGATCGGCAGTTCTTATCGAAAGCGACCCGGCGAGGAAAACAAGGCAGCGTTCCGGCAGGCCGTCCAGCATGGTCCGCCTCCGGGTTTGCTCGCTTTCGACGGCGATACGGCTGTCGGCTGGTGCCGGGTGACGCTGCGAGATGCCCTGCCCTGGCTCGATCGGCTATGGCAGCTCAAGCGCGTGGACGACAGGCCGGTCTGGTCCCTGTCCTGCCTCTACGTGCGAAAACGATACCGCAGGCGGGGCGTAACATTCCAGCTGATTGCGGAAGCACTGGAAGTCGCAAGGCGCGCAAATGCTCCGGCACTCGAAGCCTATCCTTTCGAGGCCGACGTATCGCCGAGTGCTTCCGGCAGCGGATATGCCTCCACCTTCGCGCGCGCCGGGTTCAGGGTCGTCGCTCGCAGAACGCCGGCCCGCCCGATCATGCGCTATGATTTCAAGCAGATTGCCGATCATCGCCTGTAATGCTTGGATCGCTTGCGAGGAAGCTCAGGCACTTCGAAATGAAGCCGGATCGTTTTCAACTTTTGGTCAGAGGCACAACGTGGATTGGTTCACACGACGCAAGCCGTTCTCGGGCGCTGCGAAGTCACCTTTCCCATTCAGCATGTTGACCACCATGGCAGAGGAGGAGCTGACGCCCTTTGTCGACGACACTTACCGAACGACGTCCCGACATCTCCTTTCTGATGGAGCGGTCATCTATATTCCTTATCGGTTACATTTTCTGCCAAGCGTGCGAGAGCATCACCTTGGCTTTTCATTTCCGTCGCATTGCCTGCTGACACGATCGACAGATGGCTTTTTGCGGCAGAAATCAGCCAAGGTGATCCTGTCGCTGAACGAAAGTTGGAGCATCGCCTTCGTCGTTCTGCTGTTGGGCGAATATGTCGTCGAAATCGCCGAAGACATCTACGCCGCAGTACCTGATCTGGACGCTTCAGCCTATGCCAGTTTTGTCCGACAGAACCGAGACGTAATGCGTGCAATGCGCAGCAAGGCCACAAGCTATTGGAATGCCTATTACAGGCGTGCTTATCCCAACCGGAAATCCTATCCAGCCATTGCTGTCCTCAATCAACTCGATGCGTGGGCAAGTTAGGTCTTCATCAATCTTCTTGGCGCTGAAAGTCGAAATTCAAACGAAGTTGCCAGTCGCTTTTTTCACATCGGATGCCGGAAGACCCGGCGACGCCGCGCCGCGCTCAAGTCTAGGCTAGAGCTGAATTCCGGAGCCGGCCCATCCACCATGCAGACCTATGACTTCATCATCGTTGGCTCCGGTTCGGCCGGCTCGGTCCTGGCCGAAAGACTGTCGGCTTCCGGCCGCTTCTCGGTGCTGGTGCTCGAGGCCGGCGGCAGCGACCGTCGCTTCTACGTGCAGATGCCGCTCGGCTACGGCAAGACCTTCTTCGACCCGGCGGTCAACTGGAACTACAAGGCCGAGCCGGATCCCGGCCTCGCCGGCAATGCCGACCACTGGCCGCGCGGCAAGCTGCTCGGCGGCTCGAGCTCGATCAACGCCATGGTCTGGATCAGGGGCGCGCGCGAGGATTTCGACGCTTGGGCAGCGGCCGGCAATCCCGGCTGGGGCTTCGATGACCTGCTGCCCGCCTTCAAGGCGCTGGAGGATAACCAGGCCGGCGCCGACCAATGGCGCGGCGTCGGCGGGCCGCTGCATGTCACCGACTGCTCGACCTCCGTCCATCCGCTCACCAAGCGCTATCTCGCCGCCGCCAACCAGGCCGGCCTGCCGCTCAACCCGGATTTCAACGGCGCCTCGCAGGAAGGCGTCGGCATCTACCAGATCACCACCAGGAACGGCCGCCGCATGTCGGCGGCGCGCGCCTTCCTGCGCCCGGCGATGAAGCGCAAAAATGTCCGCGTCGAGATCAACGCCCTGGCGACAAAAATCCTGTTCGAGGGCAAACGCGCCGTCGGCATCGAATATCTCCAGAATGGCGCGACGAAAACCGCCCGCGCCGGCCGCGAGATCATCCTGTCGGGCGGCTCGGTCAATTCGCCCCAATTGCTACAGCTTTCCGGTGTCGGCCCGTCGGCGCTTCTTGGTGCGCTCGGCATTCCCGTCGTTCACGCCAACGAGAATGTCGGGGCAAACCTGCAGGACCATGTCGGCATCAACTACACGTTCAAGGGCAGGCTGCCGACGCTCAACCAGATCCTGCGCCCGTGGTGGGGCAAGCTGCTGGTCGGCATGCAATACGTGTTTTTGCGCTCAGGCCCGCTGTCGCTGTCGATGAACAATGCCGGCGGCTTCTTCCGCACCGATCCGGCCGCGGCGCGGCCCAACATGCAGCTCTACTTCCAGGCGTTTTCGACCGTCATTCCGAAGAGCGGCGAACGGCCGATCCTGACGCCCGATCCATGGCCGGGCTTTTCCATCGGGCTGTCCAATTGCCGTCCGTCGAGCCGCGGCGAAATCATGATCCGCTCCGCCAATCCGCGCGATTATCCCAAAATCGTCGCCAATGCCTTTTCGACCGAGGCGGATGTCGCTGAAATGCTGGCGGCGGTGAAATTCGTCCGGAAGATCGCCTCGATGCCGGCAATCGCCGAGATCATAGAGGAAGAGGTTTTGCCCGGTCCCTCGATCACCTCCGACGCGGATCTCACTCAGGATTTCAGGAAGCGCTCGGGCACCGTCTATCACCCGGTCTCGACCTGCCGCATGGGGCCGGACGCGGCGCACGCCGTCGTCGATCCGCGCCTCAAGGTACACGGCATCCAGGCGTTGCGTGTCATCGATGCCTCGATCTTTCCCGACAACATAACCGGCAACACCAACGCCGCCGCGATCATGACCGGATGGAAGGGCGCCGAACTGGTTCTGGAGGATCAGAAATGAAAATCACCGACGTCAAGACCTGGGTGGTCGGCAATCCGCCGCCCGGCATCGGCGGCAAGTATTTCATCTTCGTCAAGCTCACCACCGATGGCGGCGTCGTCGGCTATGGCGAGGCCTACAACGCCACCTTCTCGGCCCATGTCACGGCGAAAATGGTCGAGGACATGGCCGAGCGTTATCTGATCGGCCGCGACCCGCACGATATCGAGACCTTCTTCCGCCGCGCCTATTCATCCGGCTTCACCCAGAGGCCCGACGTGTCGGGCATGGGCTGTTTCTCGGCGCTGGAAATCGCCTGCTGGGACATTATCGGCAAGGAGGCCGGCAAGCCGGTCTACAAGCTGCTTGGCGGCCAGGTGCACGAAACGCTGCGTTCCTATACCTACCTCTACCCGCACAGCGGCAGCGTCCATTCGGAGGACGCCCGCGGCAAGAACGTCTACAACGACCCCGATCTGGCCGCCGCCTGCGCGCTCGAATATGTCGAGCAGGGTTTTAACGCGGTCAAGCTCGACCCAGCCGGCCCCTACACCGCCTTCGACGGCCACCAGCCGCGCCTCGTCGACATCGACCTCTCCGCCCGTATGGTCAAGGCGATCCGCGAGGCGGTCGGCACAAGAGCCGACATCCTGTTCGGTACGCACGGCCAGTTCACCGCATCGGGCGCGCTGCGCCTCGCCCGCGCCATCGAGCCCTATGATCCGCTGTGGTTCGAGGAGCCGGTGCCGCCCGACATGCCCGAGGTCATGGCGCAGGTCGCCCGCGCGACCTCGATCCCGATTGCCACCGGCGAGCGGCTAACAACCAAATTTGAGTTCGCCCGCGTCATCGAGAACCGTGCGGCGACCATTCTTCAGCCCGACCTTGGCCGCTCCGGCGGCATTCTCGAAACCAAAAAGATCGCCGCCATGGCCGAAGCCTACCACATCCAGGTCGCGCCGCACTGCTACTGCGGACCGATCGTCGGCGCCGCCAACATCCAGCTTGCGGTAACGCTGCCCAACTTCCTCATTCTGGAATCGCTGAAGCAGTGGAACGGCTTCCACGAAAAGCTGCTGAAGAAGAAAATCGAATGGCAGGACGGCAACGTCATCCCGTCGAAGGAGCCGGGCCTCGGCGTCGAGCTCGACGAAGCCGTCTGCGAGGCGCATCCCTGGACCGGCAAGGACCTGCATTTGCAGATGATGCAGACGCCGTTGATGCCGTGAGCGCGCGTCAGAGCTATGCCTTCGTCGGTCTTGGCCATCTCGGCGGCCAGCTCGCCGCCAACCTGATCCACAACGGCTTTGCCGTCACCGTCCATGCCAGCTCAGGCCTTGGAGAGCAGTTTGCTCATGCTCACGCGCTGCTCGACCTCATACCCGCACTTGCGGTAGAATCCGAGGCCCGCTGAGTTGGAAGCGACAACTTGGAGGTTGATCTTTACGCAGCCAAGGGCGGCGAGCCGTTTTTCGGCTTCGTGGATGAGGGCCTCGCCGATCCCCTTGTGGCGATGGGATTGCAGGACGGCGATCCGGGAAATCCAGCCCCGGTGGCCATCGTATCCAGCCATGATCGAACCGACGACCCGGCCAGATTCAAGCACAACCAAAAAGAGGTTCGGCTGATATCTCAGCTTCTCGGGGATCGAAATATGAGCCGCGTTCCAAGGGCTGTCATCGGGGAATGCGTCCCGCCAAAGCGTATCAACCCCGTCAAAATGACTGTCGGTGTATTCAATGGTCGAGAACATTCATGTCCGTTCCAACTGGCCCGACCGGGGTGTCTGACATCAGGCAGAATATCAGCAATTTCAAAGCGCTGAATGTATCTCCGGAATCAAAGCGGTAACGACCGGATTCAAAGTCTCAACACCTTGATTCAATATCTCAGCGTCAATGCGCCGGGCAGGATCTCGAAAGTCGCTGGTATGCGACCCGGCGATTCGCCGTCTACGTCGATCAGCGCGGCGTTCTTTTGCACATCGCCGAGCGGCTCGACAACCACTTTCTTGCCGCGCAGGATGGTGATCGCAGGATGGTTGCGGTGCCGCCCGCCATAGAGCAGGCGGATGTCCCAGATCAGCTTCAGCTTGCCGGCGGCGCGCAGGATGACGATGTCGAACTCGCCGTCGTTAAGCTCGGCGTCGGGCGCGATCATCATGCCGCCGCCGAAGAATTTGCCGTTGGCCACCGCCACCAATGCCATGCGCGCCTCAACCGGGGCACCGTCGTCAATGGTGATCGCAACCTCCTGGAACCGATAGCGGAGGAATTCCCAGACCGTGCGCCAGTAGAACAGTGCCTTGGCCGAAACCTTGCCCTTGCGCCTGTCGGCGTTGACGGCACGGTCGGTAGCGCCGGAAAGCCCGAGGCTGGCGATGTTGATGAAATGGCGGCTGGCCAGTGCGCCATGGTCGTCGACATAGCTGATGCAGCCGGCATCGACCTTGCGCGGCTTTGCCTCGGCAATCCGCTTCAGCGTCAGATCGACATTGTTCGACAGGCCGAGCCCGCGGGCAAAGTCGATGCCGGTGCCGCAAGGCAGCAGCCCGAGTTCGGCCGTCCGGCCGCTTTCCCGGAAAGCCTTCAGCAGCCCGTCGGCGACTTCGCTGGCGGTGCCGTCGCCGCCGGCCGCGATCACCAGCTCGAAGCCGATGGCGGCAAGGTCGAGCGCCAGCCGTTCGGCATCCCCCTCGGCCTGCGTTTCACGCAGCTCGAAATCACCGAAATGTCTTTTCAGCGAAGCCGCAACCTCGGGCCAATGCCGCTTGAGCCTGCCGCCGCCGGCGATCGGATTGAGAACCACCGCGACCTTCAAGCCTGCCTCCCCAAGGCCATCGAACACGCCTTCCAATCATTTGCCGGCATTGAAGCCCGCGCCGGCCTGCGGGGCAAGGGTCGATTACCCGACAATGCGGCTTCGGCATCGAGGCGGCAAATCCCGACCGGCGGCGGCAGAGATCGGAAAGTCGCTATTTTGGCAGGGTCAGTCCCCGATAATCCCGCTATCCACAGGCATGCGGCAGTTCCGCCAAACGCTTATCCGACGTACGTTAAAACCCATCTCAGGCGGCTACCGATCGCCACGCCGAAAGGCAAAGCGGAACGGCGGATTTCCTGAGGCCCGTACGGCCCTGAACGAGAACAGGCTTGCTTGTTGGAGGGATGGACGCCGAGACCTACGGGGCCGCGGAAAGCGTGCGAACGCCGACGGCGGACCGATGCTGCCATGAAGGACGGCAAAAACCTTCGATGGCGCGCTGGGCAAAGCTCGCAAGAGTGGAGACCGGCGTGGTCCGGAACGGACGCTGCCCTCGGGTGGCGACTGGCAGGACCGTCAAAATCAAGGCCGGCATGGCGCGACATCTTTCGGGAGTTGCTGCCGCGACCGTGTCCTGATCTGACAGGGAGGCGCTGGGAGAAATCCCGGCGCCGACTGTCTTTGTGGCCCCGCCTGACGATTTTGCCGGCGACGCTTCACGCTGCGCCAAAATCAGCTACTATCCATTTGTCGTCGGGGGCCGTTTAAAGGGGCTGACGGCAGGGGGACATTTCATGACGCTCATCCAGAAGCTTGCTGTTGCCTATGCTTTCCTGTTCTTCGGCGTTGTTGCCATCGGCTATGTGCCGGCTTTCAACGACGCCGGCGGCAATCTGTTCGGCCTGTTCTCGCTGCAATGGTACGACGATTTGCTGCACGCCTTCTCCGGCGTCTGGGCGCTGGCCGCCGCCTTCATCTCGCACCGCCAGGCGGTGTTCTATTTCAAGCTGTTCGGCTCGGTCTATCTGTTCGACGGCGTGCTCGGCCTGGTCACCGGTTCCGGCTGCCTCGATGGCGGCATCTTCATCAACGGCTTCCGCTCCCTGAACGACATCGAATTCCCGGCCCGCTTCTTCGCCAACCTGCCGCACATCGTCATCGGCGGCTTCGCCGTCTACGTCGGGTTCTGGCTGTCGAAACGTGTGTACGACCATTTCGCCACGGCCTGACCGGCCATGTTCCTGTTCCGCTGGCTAAAGCGCATTATCAAGGCGATCCTCTGGCTCGTCGTCATTGTCGTGTTGATCCCGATCGCCGGGCTGGCCTACGGCTTTCTCACGACGCCGTCGCTGGACACAACGCCATTGCCGGGCGTCGCCGAGGGTGCCCCGCCAAAGGCGCTGGCCGACAAGGTCCGTGCCGAGATCCCCGGCTACCAGCGGCCGGAGGAATCGACCTTTCTTACCTATCCGGAATGGGCCATCGTCTACGCCGCCCGCGAATATGCCGGCTTCGTCGACAAGAACCAGCCGAGCGGTTTTCCCTATCTCTCCTATATCGGCCGCTTCTGGCAGGACTATGCGATGGTCATCCGCGCCAGCTCCACCTACAAGTTCAACCTCGACAACCACCAGATGCTGGTGGTCATCGGCACCAGCCACACGATCGAGCACGCCATCCAGTGGGCCTATGAAAATACGATCGGCCGCGTCACCGAAGCGACAGCCGGCAAGCGCACCGCCGTCGACATCTACCAGGCCAAGGTGGCGGCCGATTATGCCGGTTTTCTCGACCAGGTGCCGTGGTACCAGTTTCCCTATGCCGAAAAGCGTGCCGGCCTGTTTGCCGTCCAGCCGGCAGCGGACGACAGCGCCGTCCGCACCAGCGAACGCAAGCTCGCCTTCGGCCTCGCCGACACGATCAAGCAGGGCTATGCCGATCTGATCAAGTCGGCGGTCGCCGCCACCACCGATCCCGCCTTGCTCGATATTCATGTCTGGGCCAAGGGTCCGGTCGGCGAGGTGACGCGCAACGAACCCGACACCTTGCTGGAGCGCGATCTCGGCGCCGACGGCGCGATCTTCGTCACCAGACGCTATCAGGTGTTCACCGACATGATCCCGCGCCTGATCGGCAAGGGCGTCTCCTTCGTCGAGATCGGCGGCAATGACGAGATCATGGTCACCATGCTTTCCAATGACGAGATCAATGTTCCCGAAGGTGCACGCACCTTGTTCAGCTACCCGCTTCCGGCGCAACCTTCGACGCGCCGCACCGGCCTGACCGTCGCCGTGCGCAAGCTGCACATCGTGCTGCCGGCGCTGATGACGGCGGGCGCCAGGCTCGAGCATGTCTACGATTACTGAGGCCTTTCGGTCACAGTCGGCCTCGGCAGGACGTTGCGTGATGCTCCGTCACGCTCATTCCACAATCGCGGCCAAATCCCGCCTTGTTCCGCAACGATTGATGATGCCGTAGACACGTTGTCTTGCGCACATGTGCCAGGCAACTCGGAGGGACACGACCGTGATCAAGACCGCCCTTGTCGCCATGACCATCGTCGGCTGCGATTGCGACGCCAGGCTTTGCGAATATATCGGCGAGACGCCCGCCAAATGGTCGACCATCGCCGAATGCGAAGCGGCGATGAAAAGCCAGATGCTGCACGAGCGCAATTTCGACTATCCGCTGGTCTCCGGCATCTGCCGGACACAGAACTCGTCTTCGTCATCGCAGCTCGCTGCGACCGCTTCCGAGCCTGAATTGACGACGGCCAGTACGGCCGCGACAGACCCGCTGCCACCGGAACTGAGCCATCGGCCCAGTGCTGCGGTCGGAACGCAGGCCGCGGCGACGGAAACGGAAGCCGTCCGGCCGGTCGCCTATGAAGCGGCGGTCGATGGCGGCCGCGCCGTGGTCTACCGCACGAAGGCCGGCTACGCCGTGGTCAAGACCGATCTCGGCCGCGCCGCATCGGCAACGATCGGCATCGCCAGGCGTTCGGCGAACTGGCTGGCGGCGAAGCTGCCTGACGGTTTGTAGCCGCCGCTTCAGGCCGTGCCGATCAGTGCCTTGACGGCGCGATAAAAAATCGACGAAAACAGCTCGCCCGGATCGTATTGCAGCTTCTTCGCCAGGAAGGACGGCAGTTCCGGATAGGAGGCAAGCAGCTCCTTGCCTGTGTAGTGGAGCTGGTAGGGCAGGAAAAAACGCCCGCCATGCTTGATCGTCACGTCGATCAGCGCCCTTGTCAGCGCCCGCATCCTGGCATTGCCGTCAGCGTTTGTCGGCTGATTGATGTAGAGCACCAGCGAATAGGCCGGCTCCGGCGCATAATTCAGCGCCACATCCTCCTTGTGGACGATGCGTACCGACGCGTTGAGCACCGGCAGGGTCTGGTTGCGCAGGATCTCGCGCGCTTCCGCGATGAACGGGTTATAGGCCGCCCGCGGGATGAAATACTCGTGCAGGATGTCGGTCTCATCGAGCAGATCGTTGAACAGATAGGGCACTGAATCGTGCATCGGATGGTTGCGCGTGACGAGGCAGGCCTCGCCCTCGCCCATTGCCGTCGTCCGCGCCACCGTGCAGCTCTCGAATTGCGGCTCCAGCGTCTTTTCGGTGAACCATTTCAGCTCCTGGAACAGGCTGCCCCATTTCGCCAGGTTAATGATCACCCGCTTGAGCCCGACCGAACCCGGTTCACCGATTGCCGGCTGGTCGGCCGGCGGCTGGTCGGCGACCTTGTCATAGCGGTAGACGATCATATCCTCGAGGAAATTGCCCGGCGCAGTCGACAGATGCCCATAAAACAGACCGATCGCCCTGTTTGGCGCCAGAACCTCGGCGAAGAACGTCGGGAAATGGTCCGATTTGATGATCTCGCGCGAGGTCCGGTAGACGGCGTTGTCGACGATGTCGAGTGTCGCCTCCAGCACCACGCCGAACAGGCCGTAGCCGCCGACGACGTGGCGGAACAGCTCGGTATTTTCGGCCGGTGAGCAGGGCGTCACCGAACCGTCCGCCAGCATCACCCGCATCGATCGGATCGAACCGGCGACCGAGCCGGCCTGGTGGTCCATGCCATGCGCGTTGACCGACAGCGATCCGCCGACCGAAAAGATGTCGGTCGACTGCATCGCCTTCACCGCGAAGCGCGGGTGCAAAAGGTTCTGGATGTCGTGCCAGCGCGCGCCCGGCTGCAAGGTCATCGTCTTTGCAGCCGGGTCGATACTGACCTTGTTGAATTTACGCATGTCGAGGACCAGCGCGTTGTCGTCGAAGGCGTGGCCGCCCATCGAATGGCGCACCGCCGCGACCGAGACCTTCAGGCCATTGGCGCGGGCAAAGGCCAGCGCGCTCGCGATGTGGTCTTCCTTGCTGACTTCGATAACGCCGTAGACCGGTGTCATCGACAGGCCGCTGGCATCGTTGATGTTGCCGCCCTTGGTCAGCCATGGCAGCGCCGGATCGTAGGCTGGCGGGCCCTCCAGCGGCTTCTGCGCCAGGTCGATTCCGTCAATGTCGGCGATGCGCCCGGAATTCTTCTGCCCCGACGGACCGCGCGCCAGCCGCGCCACGGTCGTGCCGCCCCAGAGCATCGCGCCGCCGACCACGGTCGTACCCAGCAGCAGCCGCCGCGACAGGCGAAACCCCTTGCGTTCTTCGACCATAGCCCCACCCCACTGCCCCAGGAATAGCGCCTGATGGAGACAAAAACCAGTTGCCAATCAGACGTTCGGCGAACGATGATCCGGTTTGTCTGGCGAAAATGTCGAAAGCAGTCGCATCATGAAGCTTGCAGCCCGTATCGCGCTTGCCCTGTTGCTTGCGTTTGCTCCGGCATCAGCCGACGCGCAGACTCCTGGTCAAGGCGACGACAAGGTCGTCAGCGTAGCTGGCGACGATCCGGAGATGGCGGCCGCTATCGAGCAGGCGCGTGCCAGCCTCGACGACTTCCTGGTATTGGCCGACGCACCGCCATCCGGAACGGCCGACTTCCAATTGAAAGTCGTGGTCAGGGACGGGGACGCCACTGAACATTTCTGGGTCTTTCCCTTCCACCGGACGGCGGCCGGATTTGCAGGAACCTTGGACAACGAGCCGCAGACCGTGCACAACGTCGTGGCAGGCCAGGAGATCGAATTCAGCCGGGACGATATTTCCGACTGGGGCTACATGAAGAACGGCCGCCGGGTGGGAAGTTTCACTGTCTGCGTTCTCTTCAAAAAAATGTCGAAGGAAGACGCCGACTATTATCGCCAGAACTATGGCTTCGATTGCTGACGGCTGAATTCTAGTTCAACCGGCTTCTACATCCTTCACGCCGATCTTGCGGACCAGTGCCGCGGTCGCCAGGATCGTGGCCATGTCGGCGATCATCGGCGCAACATGCTTGGCATAGTCGAGCGGCACAGAGATGTCCGGCAGTTCGAAGAAGTTCTTCGTCTGCGGAAGCAGCAGAAAGCCGTCGCTGCCGTTGAGCGCGACGCGTGCCGGTTCCTTCGGCCATGTTTCGCCAAGCCATTCGAGCGCCTGCGCCAGCCGGCCGGTCACCAGCGGCCGCGCCGCTTCGATGTTGTCGGTGTGGAACTCGTAGGCGGCGTCGAGTTCGGGTACGCCGCATGACAGTTGTTCCGTCTTGCTGCCGAACATGCCTCGGAAGAAACCTACCACCATATTGGCACGGCGCGCCGCCACCAAGATTCCCGGGAACGGCGCAATGGTGTCGAACGCGATAATGACGCCCTTGAACGCCTGAGATGTGGTCTTGCCGTTCCTCTCCAGCAGCGTCACCTCATAGAGCTCGAACGCAAAGCCTTCATACCGACCGGAGACGACGTCCTCGAAATACGAACGGTTGAACACGCCAATCGTCTCGCGCGGCAGCCGATCGAAGGAGTTCGGCGTTACGCCAGGCTGATAGCGCACGTCCTGGATGAAGCCGAAGACGATCGGCAGCAAACTGTTGCGGAACGTCTGCTGCAATTTGCGCGCCGGCCTGATCGCCTGGAGATAGAGCAGGATCGCCGCCAGGAACCCGCCGATATAGAGGAACACATGCGGGGTCGAGAACCACTGCTCGTTGGGGTCGGCAACCCCGTTGAAGAGCCAGGCCACCAGCGCCACGAAGACAACCACCGATCCGATGAAAAGTGGCACCCGCCAGTGCGTCCGGCGATAGGCCGAAGCCCTTTGCGCCTCGTAGGCCTCGATGTCCTTCCTGAGGCCGGCGATCACCGCTTCGCTCGGCATGAAATCCGCAGTTTCCATCACCCACCCGCCCCACAAGCCCGCCCGCGTTGGGCATGATAGCCGGTTTGGTGGACCGCGTCAGCGCAGCTGTCAGCGCCCGGCACCGAAGATCGCATCGAGGCGGGCCAGAACCCTTTGCCTGGATTTTCCCGCCAGCGTTTCAACCGGCATCAGCCGCTCGTGATCGCCGGCGCGCAGCCGCATGAAGGCATGCAGCCGGTAGGCGGCGATGGCCCCGCGCGTGCCGGGATCGTCGCTGATGTCGACGACGAGAATGGCGCCGATGCGGCCGGGCCATGGCTGGCGCGCGAAGGCGGTGCCGATGAAATCGCCGAGCCCATAGGCGACGAGCGTCTTGCCGATCCGCTCGATCGGCTGCACGACATGGGCATGATGCCCGGCGATCAGGCCGACGCCATGTTCGGCCAGAAGTCGCGCCATTGCCCGCGTCTTCGCACGTGGAAAATGCCGGAATTCCCAATCCCAATGCGGCACCGCGCAGAGGAGGTCGACACCCGAAGCGGCAGCGTGCGGCCATTGCGTCGGATCGGCTTGCATCGAGACTCGGCCCGCCAACTGAGCCTCGTCGGTATTGCGCCACAAGGTAAAGGCGGCAAGGCCTATGGTCAGCGAACCAACCGCAAACCGCTCGACCGGAGCCGCACTGCCGATCGTGCGGATGCCTAATTGCTCCAGCGCGGCGACGGTCTCGTCGAAGCCGGCAATACCCTGGTCGAGCACATGGTTGTTGGCCAGCGACAGCACCAGTTTTTCACGCGAAATGCCGGCGGCGGCCAGCGCCTCGGCAAGGAACCGCTCGCTCATCGCGTGGTGCGTGCCGAGCCTGGTGCCCCAAACAGCGCTCGGCCGCTCCACCACCGGGCTTTCGCAATTGCCGACCACCAGATCGGCCGAGGCAAGCAGTGCCGCAATCGCCGGATCGCAGTCTGGCGCGCGGCGATTGGCCACCGCCGAGATATCGCCGACGAAAGCCAGCCGCACCGTCCGCGCCGGCAGTGGTTCGAGCAGGGCTGCGGCCGCCGGAGCAAAGCCGCGCGCGTCGCCATTGAGCGAAGGCCGGAGAAAACGCGGCAGCCACGACAGTTTGTAGGAAAGCGGATAGTTCGACACGCGACGCCCAATCGTTTGCCTTGTGTAGACCGTCCGCCGGATTGATTGAAGCGTCGACTGTTGTGGGTGAACCGCAGGCCACAGGCGCAGCGAACCAAATGCGTGTATGATCCACTGCGGAGCGACAAAGGGGCGATCACGATGACGCGTTTTTCCAGGCTGGTGGCGTGCGCCATCATTCTTCTCCTGCCGCTGGCTTCACCCAGCGCCGCGGCTCCCGAAGCGGCGGCCCTGTTCGAGGCAAAAATCGTAGCCGAACGCGACAGCGCTCTTGCCGCTCTGGAAGCCGCCGCGCCAGGCGATCCGGCAGCCGCCTACGCCGCCGGCGCCGGCGAATTCTTCACCGCGCTGGAGATCCTGGCCGGCGGCCTGCACCGCCACGGTTTCGACAGCCCGCAATCCTTCATGCTGCCGCTGATGCGGCTGCCGGTGCCGGACAATGCCAATCCCGAGCCGCTGACCTACGAACAATTCCGCGCCATTCTCGTCGCCTTCCGCGACAGGCTGGAGAAATCCGCGGCCACGCTGGGTTCGGTACCCGCCGACGCGGACATCGGCATGGTCATCGACCTCACCCGCCTCGGCATCGACCTCAACGAGGACGGCACGATCGCGCCGGACGAAAGCGCCGCGGCGATCATGGCGTCTCTGTCACGCGGCGGCGGTGCGCCAGACGCGGCCGCACCCGCCCTCATCTTCCGCTTCGACCGCGCCGACGGCTATTGGCTGCAGGGCTATGCCGAGTTCCTGATGGCGCAGGCCGACTTCTGGCTGGCGCATGATTTCAGAAACACGTTCGACGGCTCCTTCCACATGCTGTTCCCGCGCGCAAAACTGCCGCTGCAGGATACGCTCGTGCCGCTGGACGGTGGCACGAATGGCGGCATCCTGACGTCCGAATGGCGACTAGCCGACTTTATCTCCCTGGTGCATCTCATTAACTGGCAAGTGGTCGAGCCTGAGCGCCGGCAAGCGGCACGCCGCCATCTCATGGAAATGATCCGGCTGTCGCGCGAGGATTGGAAAGGCATCCGCGCCGAAACCGACAATGACCGCGAATGGCTGCCGGGGCCGCAGCAGAAAGGCACCAGCCCGCTGACCGGTCTCGAAGTTGGTGAGCAGCAGGTACAGGCCTGGCTCGCCGCCCTTGATATGGCCGAGGATCTTCTGGAAGGCCGCACCTTGCTGCCGCATTTCCGCATCGCCGACAAAGGCATCAACATGAAGCGCTTCTTTGATGAGCCAAAAACCTTCGACCTGGTGCTGTCGATCACCGGCCCGGCCATCGCGCCCTATCTCGAGCGCGGCAAGACTCTCACCAGCGAGGAGTTCAACCAGATCCAGCGCCAGTTCGGCGGCGCCGGGTTTCTGACGTTCGCGCTTTGGTTTAATTGAGCGGCGCACTTCGACGTTGCTCCTGACAGCCTGCTGTCAGCAGCCAAATTGCGCGCGGCACCCTTCACCACTCCGCTCTTTCCATTTTGGCCGATACCTCCCATATTCGGGGCCATGGCCAGACTCTCCGACAAGAAAACGCCGCCGCCGGCGAATGACGAGCGCGCTTCGCCGCACAAGCGGCGCAGTCCGCTGACCGATTTCCTCGATGCCTCGGAGCCGCTGCATGGCTTTGCCGAAGCGCCGCAGGCCGAATTCACCGGCGCGCCGCTGACCGGCTCGATTGCCGACTGGGCCGAGCAGATCGAGCAGGAAGCCGAGAAGGAAGGGCGTCAAATCTCCCCCCTCGAGGGGGAGATGTCGCCGAAGGCGACAGAGGGGGTCGGCAAAGGAAGCGCTCGGCATCAAGGGTCGCCGAGCACTGCCGCACCGACCCCACCCGGCGGCTCCGCCGCCACCCTCCCCTCGAGGGGGAGGGAAGGCGCCAAGTCTGCCAAGAAAATCCCGGAGCGCTCCTCTTCTCCCGGCCGTACGGCACGCGGCACCTCGATGGGCGGCGCGGCTTCGGCGCGGGAGCGTACCGCGGCCGGTCTCAATCCCGTCGCCGGCCTCGATGTCTCCCTGGAAGAGGCCGAGACCATGGCCTCGGGCGGCGTCACCGCGACCGTCGCGGCGCTGTCGGCGCTGATCGAATCCGGCAATCCGCTGCACAAGGACGGCGTGCTGTGGACGCCGCACCGCCCTGCCCGGCCTGAGAAATCCGAAGGCGGCATCGCCATCAGGATGGTCTCGGATTTCGAGCCGGCCGGCGACCAGCCGACGGCGATCAAGGATCTCGTCGAGGGGGTCACCAGCAACGACCGTACCCAGGTGCTGCTCGGCGTCACCGGCTCGGGCAAGACCTTCACCATGGCCAAGGTGATCGAGGAGACGCAGCGCCCCGCTCTGATCCTGGCGCCCAACAAGACGTTGGCCGCGCAGCTCTACTCCGAGTTCAAGAAATTCTTCCCGGAAAACGCCGTCGAGTATTTCGTCAGCTACTACGACTACTACCAGCCTGAGGCCTATGTGCCCCGGACCGACACCTACATCGAGAAGGAATCCTCGATCAACGAGCAGATCGACCGCATGCGCCATTCGGCGACGCGCTCACTGCTCGAGCGCGACGACGTCATCATCGTCGCCTCGGTGTCCTGCATCTACGGTATCGGCTCGGTCGAGACCTATACGGCGATGACCTTCCAGATGCAGATCGGCGACCGGCTCGACCAGCGCGCGTTGCTCGCCGACCTCGTCGCCCAGCAATACAAGCGCCAGGACATCAACTTCGTCCGCGGCTCGTTCCGGGTGCGCGGCGACACGATCGAGATCTTCCCGGCCCACCTCGAGGACCGCGCCTGGCGCATCTCGCTGTTCGGCGACGAGATCGAGGCGATCACCGAGTTCGATCCGCTGACCGGCCAGAAGACCGGCGAGCTGAAGAGCGTCAAGATCTACGCCAATTCGCACTACGTGACGCCGCGGCCGACCTTGAATCAAGCCATCAAGTCGATCAAGGAAGAACTGAAGTATCGCCTGCAAGAGCTTGAAAAGGCTGGCCGCCTGCTTGAGGCGCAGCGGCTTGAGCAGCGCACCCGCTTCGACCTGGAGATGCTGGAGGCGACCGGGTCCTGCGCCGGCATCGAGAACTATTCGCGCTATCTGACCGGCCGCCAGCCGGGCGATCCGCCTCCAACCTTGTTCGAATACATACCCGACAATGCGCTGGTCTTCGTCGACGAAAGTCACGTCACCATACCGCAGATCGGCGGCATGTATCGCGGCGACTTTCGTCGCAAGGCGACGCTGGCCGAGTATGGTTTCCGCCTCCCGTCCTGCATGGACAACCGGCCGCTGCGCTTCGAGGAATGGGACGCCATGCGCCCGCTCTCCGTCGCGGTTTCGGCGACGCCCGGCGCCTGGGAGATGGAGCAGTCCGGCGGCGTCTTCGCCGAGCAGGTCATCCGCCCGACCGGCCTCATCGACCCGCCGGTCGAAGTACGCCCGGCCAAGACGCAGGTCGACGACGTCGTCGGCGAAATCCGCGAAACCACGAAGGCCGGCTACCGCACGCTGGTGACCGTGCTGACCAAGCGCATGGCCGAGGATTTGACCGAATATCTGCATGAGCAAGGCATACGCGTGCGCTATATGCACTCCGACATCGACACGCTGGAGCGCATCGAGATCCTGCGCGACCTGCGCCTCGGCGCCTTCGACGTGCTCGTCGGCATCAACCTGTTGCGCGAAGGCCTCGACATTCCCGAATGCGGTTTCGTCGCCATTCTCGATGCCGACAAGGAAGGTTTCCTGCGCTCCGAGACATCGCTGATCCAGACGATCGGCCGCGCCGCCAGAAACGTCGACGGCAAGGTCATCCTCTATGCCGACCAGATCACCGGCTCGATGGAGCGGGCAATGGCCGAGACCAACCGCCGTCGCGAAAAGCAGATGGAGTGGAACGCGGCCAACGGCATCACCCCGGAATCGGTCAAGTCGCGCATTTCGGACATCCTGGACTCGGTCTACGAAAAAGATCATGTCCGCGCCGATATCTCGCAGTTCACCGACAGCGCCGGCGCGATGATGGGCAACAATCTGAAAGCGCATCTCGACGCCCTGGACAAGCAGATGCGCGATGCCGCCGCCAATCTCGATTTCGAGAAGGCAGCCCGTATCCGCGACGAGATCAAGCGGCTGCGCGAGATGGAGCTGTCCATCTCCGACGATCCGCTGGCCAAATATGCCGACATGGAAAGCCCGGTCTCGGGCCGCGAAAAGGGCAAGCACAACAAGGGCGTGGCCAAACACCGTACATCGGAGGAACAGGAGCGTTTCCGCAAGCTCGACGAGGCACGTTCGGCCGAAGAGGCGGCCCGGCCCAACCTCTTCCGCAAGCCGGCACTCGACGAGATGGGCGCCGACGGCGCCGTGCCGGTGAAGAAGCCGCTGTTTTCGAAGCCCTCGCTCGACGCCATGGGGCCGGGCACGGATATGCCGACCCCGGCCGGCGCAGTGTCGCGTTCGCTGTTCAAGAAGCAGTCGGCCGAAGAGGCGCACGGCTCCGACTTCGGCATCCCGGGCGAACCGACCAAGCCGCTATTCAAGAAGAACTCGCTCGACGAGATGACCGTGCGGCGGACGGAAAAGCCGGTCGAAGGAAAGGTGCCAGCGAAACCACAGCCGATCTCCCCCCGTGTGGGGGAGATGCGCGGCAGGGCAGAGGGGGGCGCAAAGGAACGCAACGATTCCGCCAAACCCATTGTCCGCCAGCGCAGTGGTATCGGCTCCTACGAAGACCCGGCCGACGCCCGCCGTGAAAAGCGCCGCCCCGGCAAGACGGGGCGCCCGGGACGCTAGCGAGCTTCCCTTCTCCCCTTCGGGGAGAAGGTGGATCGGCGCGCAGCGCCGAGACGGTTGAGGGGTGCTGGACGGATCGCCGTCGGTGCCAAGCTGGAGCACCCCTCATCCGACCGCTTCGCGGCCACCTTCTCCCACAAGTGGAGAAGGGGGAGCCTAGCCACTTGCCATCGGCCCTAGCCTTGGTGTAGCCAGTTTCTACAACTCGAACGTCTTGAAAGGAGGGCTGCGTGTTATTTTCTCACCACCGTCAGCGCGGCCCTGTCTTTGCCCTGCGAGCTAGCTTGCAGGGCTGACCAGGGACGGTCCGGGTTTTTCCCCGCTTCGATTTTTTGGTCTGCCCTTCGTGGTGCGCAATGCCGAGCCTAATGGCTGGCACGTGCACCGTCAAAGTGCATTGAGCCGGGCTCCGGCAAGACCAGAGAAATCAAAATGGCCCTGATCAGCCTCAAATCCCTCGGCGTCACCCTGAATGCGCCGCTGTTTTCCAACCTCGACCTCACCATCGGCACCGGCGACCGGCTCGGCATCGTCGCCGCCAATGGGCGCGGCAAATCCACTTTGCTGAAGTGCCTGACCGGCGAGATGGAGCCGACATCAGGCGACATCACCCGTACGCGCGGCCTGCGCGTCGGCTATGTCGAGCAAGTCGTCCCGGCAGCGCTGGCCGGGCGCAGCTTCCAGCAGGTGGTCGCTGATGCCTTGCCGGCCGGACAGGTCGAAAGCGAACAATGGCGCGTCGATGTGGTTCTTGACTCGCTTGACGTGCCAGAACCGATGCGCGGGCGGCCAATGCAGGCGCTGAGCGGCGGCTGGCAAAGGCTGGCGTTGATCGCCCGCGTCTGGGTCACCGATCCCGACGTCCTGCTTCTCGACGAGCCGACCAACCATCTCGACCTCGGCAAGATCAGCCAGCTCGAGACCTGGCTGAACGCGCTGCCGCGCGAGGTGCCGGTGGTGATCGCCAGCCATGACAGGGCGTTCCTCGATGCCACGACCAACCGCACGCTGTTCCTGCGTCCCGAACAATCACCGGTGTTTTCGCTGCCCTATTCGCGGGCGAGGCTTGCGCTGGACGAGGTCGACGCCTCGACCGAACGCAAGTTCCAGCGCGACATGAAAGTGGCGCAGCAGCTGCGCCGGCAAGCGGCCAAGCTCAACAATATCGGCATCAATTCCGGCAGCGACCTTTTGACGGTCAAGACCAAGCAGCTCAACCAGCGGGCAGAGCGCCTGGAAGAAGCGGCAGCGCCGGCACACCGCGAAAAGTCGGCGGGCGCGATCAAGCTTGCCAACCGCGGCAGCCATGCCAAGGTGCTGATCACGCTCGACGAGTTGGTGGTCGGAACACCTGACGGCACGGTTCTGTTCAGCACCGGCAAGCGCCACATCTGCCAAGGCGACCGCATCGTCCTGCTCGGCCGTAACGGCGTCGGCAAATCACGGCTGATCGGCCTGATCCGGAACGCCATCGTCGAGCCGGAAACGGCGGCGCAAAGCCTGAAGGTGACACCGTCGACCGTGCTCGGTCATAGCGACCAGGCGCTGTCCGGCATCGACGGCGATGACACGCCGCTGGCGATGCTCTCGCGCAAATTCGACGTCGGCGAGCAGCGCGCCCGCTCGCTGCTCGCGGGCGCCGGCGTCAGCATCGACATGCAGGAGCGAAGGATCGGCGTGCTGTCCGGTGGGCAAAAGGCGCGGCTGATGATGCTGGCGCTGAGGCTCGCCAATCCCAACTTCTATTTGCTCGACGAGCCGACCAACCACCTCGATATTGATGGCCAGGAGGCGCTGGAAGCGGAATTGCTGGAACATCAGGCGAGCTGCCTGCTTGCCTCGCACGACCGCTCCTTCATCCGCGCGGTTGGCAACCGCTTCTGGCTGATCGAGAAACGGCGGCTGACCGAGGTCGACGACCCGGAAGCTTTCTTCCGGGAGGTAGCCGAAGCCGGCGGTTAAAAAATTGCGGAAAAAATCCGGCGCTCTGTCGGATGATGATCGCATGCCACGTCCTTAGGTTGCCGACACGGTGATGCCGGCGCCAATCGAGGAGAAAGCATCATGTCCATTCTGTCATCCATAGGTCACGCCGTAACGCGTTACTCGGCGGCTCGCGCCCGTTATCGCAGCGAACGCGCCATCCTGTCATTGCCGATCGAGCTGCGCAAAGATATTGGCTGGCCGGAAATCGTCGTCGACGCGCAAAACAGCCCGCGGATTCGCATCGAAGGTTGAAGGTGGCAGTTGGCCGTCGCGGCAGGCGCCATTTCAAATCCAAAAAACCATCGGCCGTGTAGGATCGTCGCCGTTCCGTTCGTCCTGTGGTTCGCAAAGGCAAACCAGACGCAAAGAGGAGCATGACATGAATGACCAGCCGCAGACCCAGCCCGCCGCCAAGGTGCTTGGCGGATTGACGCCCTACCTTCAGTTGGATGGCGCTTTCAAAGCCGCCGAATTTTACCAAAAGGCCTTCGGTGCCGAGCAGGTCTTTGCCTATCCGCCGGACGAACAGGGCCGTACCATGCATATCCATCTCCACATCAACGGTTCGACCCTGATGCTTTCCGACTTCTATCCCGAGCATGGAATGGCCGCTGTGAAGCCGCAGGGCTACACCATGCAGCTCCATCTCGGCAGCGACGATATCGACGCCTGGTGGCAGCGGGCCATCGAGGCGGGGTGCGAGGAAGTCGTGCCGTTGCAAGTGATGTTCTGGGGTGATCGCTGGGGCAATATGCGTGATCCGTTCGGCGTCGAATGGGCAATGAACGCACCGGTGAAAGCAGCTTAGCATTCCACACAGGCTGTGTCTGAAATCACCTCTCCCGCTCCAGAGGGAGAGGAAAACGATCGCATGGAGGAAATCAGATGTCCTATGTCGACGGTTTCGTACTTGCCGTACCGAAAGCAAAGCTCGATGCTTACAAGAAGCTGGCGGAAACCGGCGGCGCCGTCTGGAAGGAGCACGGTGCTCTTGCCTACGTCGAATGCGTCGGCGACGACGTCCCTTATGGCGAGCTCACCTCGTTCCCGCGCGCCGTACAGGCCAAGGACGACGAGGTCGTCATCTTCTCATGGGTGGTCTACGAATCGCGCCAGAGCCGCGACGCGGTGATGGCCAAGGTGATGGCCGACCCGCGCCTCAAGTCGGACTGGGAGACCATGCCATTCGACGGCAAGCGCATGATCTTTGGCGGTTTTCAGCCCTTCATCGAGCTGTAGGCGCCCCTCGATCAAGTTTGTCGTGCAGCGGCTTCAGCCGGTCGCCATAGCGCTTCCACAGGTCGACCGAGCCCTGATACATCGGCTGGCGCACTTGCGCAGCCGACGCCGTTCGCACCGGCCGGTCGGTCTGGTGGAACGACAGCACGGCGTCGTCCCACGGCAGGCCGAGATGGGCGATCAGCGCCCGCGACTGGCCTTCCTGGTCGGCGACGAAATCCTCGTAGCGAACGTCGTGCACGACATCAGGCAGCACGGCCTGCCAGTGCGCCATGATGTCGGTGTACAGATTGTGGAAATCGGCGAGCTCGTCGAGATCGTAGCCGTAGCGATGGCTGTCGCCGCGGAAGTGCACCTTGTAGATCGACAGGCAGGTCGCCGCCGCATCGCGCGCGCAATGGATGATCTTGGCCTTCGGCAGCATCAAATGGATGAAGCCCACCAAGAGGAAATTGCCGGGCATCTTGTCGGTGACGTGCCGAGAACCCGGATAGCGGGCGTGCAGCATGTCGAGATAGGCCTGGCCGGCCTCGGCATAGGCCTTGTCTGGCATGTCGGCGATGCCCCAGGGAAAGCCGCCCTTCATGCTGAGCGGAAACTGCTTGCCGACCGCCGTCTTCAATATGCTGAGCTCGCCGGCGCCATAGACCTGCGGATGGCTGGCGATGATCTGCTCGACCAGCGTGGTGCCGGAACGCGGCATGCCGACGACGAAGATCGGCGTGTCGTCGGCTATCCCGCTCGGCCTGTGCCTTTCAAAAAAGGCCTTGTCGAACACCGCCTTCATTGCCTCGAACTCGCCGCGCGTCTTGCCGGCGTCGTAGTCGATGCCCTGGCGGCGGATCGCGTTGCCTTCGGCGAAATAGTCGAAGGCGCGGCCATACTGCCTGAGGTCGTCATTGGCCTTGCCGAGACCGAAGGAAAGCTGCATGCGCGCCAGGCTGCCTTGCGGCGCCTTGGCGTGCTCCGCCTCCATGCGGGCAAGCTCGGCGTCGCGGTCCTTCTGGCGCTTGACCTGGGTAAGCATCAGCCAGGCCCTCGCCATGCCGGGGTCCACAGCCAGCGCCTGCCTGAAAAGATCCGCAGCCTCGTCGAGATTGCCCTTTTCCATCAGCCCGACACCCAGGCCGTGCAAAAGATCGGCATCCTTCGGCCGGATCGTCAGCGCCTCGCGAAAAACAGCCAGTGCCTCATCCAGCCGGCCCGCTTCCTGCAGCGTTTCGGCAAGCCCGACGCGGGCGCGGACATGGAACGGGTTGCGGCCGATCGTGCCGCGATAAATATCCTCGGCGCCTTCGAATTGGCCGAGCTGCTTCAGCGACGAGCCGAGATTGTCACGCGCCGCCAGCTGGTCCGGCCGAATCGCCACCACCTTGCGGAAGAGATCGGCGGCGGCCGCGACCCGGCCGAGGTCGCGCAGCACGGTGCCGAGATTGTTGAGGAAATCCGGATTGTTCGGTTGCAGACGCACCGATTGTTCGATCAGCGCCAGCCCCTCGGCGCTGCGCCCGGTCTGGTGCAGCAGAAGCCCGAGGAAATGCGCAGCAGCCGGGTGGTTGGCCTTTTGCGCCAGCACCTGTCGGTAAAGCGCCTCGGCTTCCTGCCGGCGCCCGGCCTGGTGCAGCTGCAGCGCCTGCTGCACGTGCTGGTCGAGCCCCAGCGGCGGCTGTCCGCCTGAGCCGTAACGTGCGCCTGCCGGTTGTCTCGGATCTCTGTTGATGGGAAACCTGCCGTGTTGTCCGCCTGCCGCGATCTAGGCCATCGCTGCGGCGCGTGCAAGAGCAGAGGCGGTCGCAAGGGAGCGAACCTCGGAACCCACCGAGCTAGCGGAAGTCGGCCGGCGTCAGCACATACATGTTCCTGCGGCCGTGCGAGTAGGCTTGGCGCGCAATCTCGTGGATCGACGAACGCTTGGCGTCGAAGGCGCTGAGAAATTCGGCCTCGGCTCCGCTTGCAGCCGGGTTTGCCGCCGAAAGTGCCGCGACCTCGACAAAGAACGGGACTTCGAGCATGCCGTCATGGCCGACGAAACGAATGCGCTTGGCCGCCGCGTCATAGGAGCGGCTGGGATTGGGAAAATTGAGCGTCATGGCTTGCGCGTCAAATCAGGCGGTTGCTTTCGGCAAGCTGGCGCGCCCGCCGCGCCGTGCCGTCGGTGTCGGCAATCCTTCGCCTTGCCGCCTCGTCGCTTCTTATCGTGAGACGCGGCGACAAGACCTTTATCGGCTTTGCGACAGGACTGACTGCAACTGTCGGGACATCCGGTGTTCTTGCGGAGTTCATGACTCTCTTCCTTCCATTGCTAGATAAATACAAATGCCGGAGGAATTTTTTCGGAAGTTCTTCAAACAATTTTTGAGGTGCACCGGGACCGTATCATCGTTCTGCGGATAACTATAGAAAAGTAATTTGACGTTGGTAGGGGTAAGAGGCCGAAAACTTCTTGAATAAGTCGTATTTTCAGACTAGAGGTATGAAACCGTTTGGGTCATGCTTGGCCCCGCGGTGTCAGGGATTCTCGGCCCGCCAAACTTATCCAAATCGCCGACACCTGGTACCGCAAT
Organism: Mesorhizobium sp. M0968; assembly: GCF_040319065.1. NCBI lineage: Bacteria > Pseudomonadati > Pseudomonadota > Alphaproteobacteria > Hyphomicrobiales > Phyllobacteriaceae > Mesorhizobium > Mesorhizobium sp. M0968. The sequence continues at coordinate 417,683 of NZ_JAMYNL010000003.1, read as the reverse complement.
GCAGGCTCCGCTTCCGGGGCAGGCCGGAAAGAAACTTCAAGGCACGAGAACTTCAAGGCACAAGCGAGAACTTCGAGGCGCACAAGAATGTCTGCTCGCACCACCCATTCCATAGCGCATTTCGCGGCACCTTTTGTGCTTGGCGGGCTGGATGGCATGCAGCCGGCCGGCGACTATGACATCGACCACGACGAAGAACTGATCGACGGCATGTCCTGGCCTGCCTGGCGCCGCGTCGCCACTTTCATCCATCTGCCGGCAAGGACAGTGAAAAGCGCGACCAGCCAGCTTGTCGCCATTGACCATGCCGAGCTCGACGCAGCGCTTCGGCACGACCAGGAGAATGTCACATGATCCGCTTCCAGCAGAATGCGCGGCGCACGGACACGCCGGCGCATATCTTCACCGTCGGCCAGACCGTCCGCATGAAGAGCCGCACCGGCCTTGCCCAAAAGACCGCGGAGCTGTTCCAGATCAAGAGCCGGCTGCCGGTCAAGGACGGCTCGCCGCAATATCGCATCCGCAGCGATCAGGAGACCTATGAGCGGGTCACCACGGAAGACAATCTCGAACCGGTCGACAACCCGGCCAACTGAGCCGACGCGCCGCAACGCTGCTTCACATGCTGATGATGCCGCAGATCCGCGTCGCCTGCGCATCTTCAAGGGAACGGCGCTGAGCTGTACGCCGGCCCCCAGATGGTGCTTATCCGGCCAGGCTGTAGGTCGGTGCGCTAGCAGGGCCCGTCATCGACGACGCGATAGTCCGCCGCGCGGGCTTCGCATTCGTTGGGGAATGTGCGCAGTTCGCCATGGCGACGGGCACAGACGGGGCGGTATTCGCGGGTGCAGAATGTCTGCTCCTCACCGCCACCACCACCGCCGCGGCACTCGCCCTCGCGAATGATGCGGTATCCGGCCCGTTCGGCAAGGCAGGCATTGGCGAAGGTCTGGCGGTCGCCGCCGCGCCGGGCGCAGACCGGGTCATATTGCCTGGTGCAGAATTGCGGCCCCGGCCGTGGCGGGCGCGGCCCCGGCCCCTCATCATCCACCACGACGGTGCAGGCTGCGAGAATTGCCGACAGGAACAGGATGGAAAAAACCTGCCGCGGAAAGATTGCCGCAAGAAACCGCATGAATGTTCCCTCCCTCGAAACTCCTGCCTGCACAAATGGTGCCTGGGTCAGGCCGATCCTCGTCATTCCGCCGCCAGATGCAACCCCTGTTTGCAACTGGCGAGCCAGGGCGGTATGCCGGCGCAAGCCAAGACAGCACCTGCCCCGCTTGCTGGACCATGCCTGGGTGAAGTCTGGCCGATGACCGCGCAGAGAACCGGGACTATCGGTGCGATGCGTCGGGATGCGCCTGTTGGGGTCGCCCGCGGCTGTGTCTTGCAAGCATCACGTTTCCGTGCGATAAATTTTGTGTTCGGGCATTTGCGACCCGGAGAGCGGAACGTTTTGGACGACCTTTCCCCGATACTGTGAATCTCTGACAGCCCCGTTTTCGGCGGGGGGTTTTACCATGCGCCAATGCATGACTGCCGAAGCAACCACCGGGACTTGCCCACGGCGCCAGGCGGCGGGCGGAACCACCAAGACTGACACGGGTGAAGGAGTTTCCCCAATGGCCCAGACCGGCACCGTTAAATTCTTCAACGCTACCAAAGGCTTCGGCTTCATCACGCCCGATGGCGGCGCCAAGGATGTGTTCGTCCACATCTCGGCGATCGAGGCTTCCGGGCTGCGCACGCTCGTCGACGGTCAGAAGGTCACCTTCGATGTCGAGCCCGACCGTATGGGCAAGGGTCCGAAAGCGGTCAATCTCCGCGCCGCCTGAACTGCGGCGTGCCGCGCGTCCTTTCGGGGTGTGAGGATGCTGCAAGGCTTTGGTGTGACGTGAGTTTTATGAAGGCGCGGCGGTTTTCGTCGCGCCTTTTGTGTTCCGGGGATGCTTGCCGGCACCCGCAAAACTTTCTCTTGCCGATGGCACTAAAATAAAGGACAAATTTCCGTCCGGGCATTTGCCGGCCCGAGACTGGACTTGTGGGATCAAAGGAGCTTCCCATGCCGCAGACCGGCACCGTCAAATTCTTCAATCACGCCAAGGGCTTCGGCTTCATCACGCCGGACGACGGGGCAAAGGATGTCTTCGTCCATATTTCGGCCGTGCAGGCGTCGGGTCTTCCCGGTCTCGAGGATGGGCAGAAAGTGACATTCGACACCGAGCCGGACAAGCGCGGCAAGGGTCCGAAAGCCGTCAACCTGTCGATCGGCTGAACCACCCCGGGCAGAATGGACGTGGGCCGGTCTGGCCTGCGGTGTTTGCCGCACGCTTGAACCGCCCAGTTAGATGAACCGCCTGGTCAAATTTCGTTCAGCCCCCGTTCAGCCACGGTCGCATATTAATCTTCGTTAAAGCCGGACCGCATCCCCGAAAACGACCCGGGCCGGCACGAAGGAGACCGACATGAACCGAATTTTCAAGACTGCCATCCTGTCCGCCGCGGTCGTTGCGACCACGCTTGCGACCTTGCCCGCGGCCAATGCCGACGAATGGCGCCATCACCGCCGCCACCACGGCCACGGCGACGCCGTTGCGGCCGGTGTGCTCGGCCTTGCGGCCGGTGCCCTGATCGGCGGTGCGCTCGCCAGCCCGCAGCCCCGCTATTACGACCCGGCCTATGATGATGAATACTACAGGCCTGCCCCGGTGCGCCGTTATTACGTGCAGCCGCGCGTGGCCTATGCCGAAAGCTATGCGGAGCCGTGGACCCGCGGCTGGTACGAATACTGCTCGGACCGCTACCGGAGCTTCAACGCCCGTACCGGCACGTTCACCGGCTATGACGGCGAACAGCATTTCTGCACCGCCAATTAGCGGAGGCAGTTTCCCGTCGGAAAAAAGCGCGGTCGCACAGGCCGCGCTTTTTGTTTCCGGCAAGCGGTTTCAGACCAGAAAAGGATTGCTCCGCCGCTCCTCACCAAAACGGCCGCCGGGACCATGGCCGCAGATAAAGCCGATGTTGTCGCCCAACGGCAAAAGCTTCTCCTTGATCGAGGCGATCAGCGCGGCGTGGTTGCCGCCCGGCAGATCGGTGCGGCCGACCGAACCGCGGAACAGCACGTCGCCGACATGGGCGAACTTCGCAGCCCGGTTATAGTAGACGACGTGGCCGGGTGCGTGGCCCGGACAATGGAGCACCTCAAACACGTGCGAGCCGAACGAAACGGTCTCGCCTTCGGCAAGGAACCGGTCGGGGACACAGTTGCGCACGGGATCGGTGATGCCGTAGCGCTTCGCCTGGTTCTCGAGATTGGCGAGCAGCGGCCGGTCGGCGGCATGCGGGCCGATGATCTCGATACCGAGCGCCTCCTTCAACTCCATGGCCCCGCCGGCATGATCGATATGGCCATGCGTGATCCAGATCGCGCCGGCAGTGATCGCATTGTCCTCGAGCGCCGCCAGCACCTTGTCGATGTCGCCGCCCGGATCGACGACAACGCCTTGCCTGTCGTCCATGTCGAAGAGGATGGTGCAGTTCTGCTGGAACGGCGTGACCGGCACGATGCCGGCGTTGAGCTGACCCATATTCGTCCTTTCACGCTGTCGGAGCGCTGCGCGTCCCCTCGAACGCGTCAGGAGTGCTCCAACCTTGAACCAGGCTCTGATGTAGAGACACACGCGAACGGCGTCCACCGCTCCCACAAACGGCAAACGAAATGGGCGGCCGAAGCCGCCCATTTGAAAACCTGAAACGTCAAAGCTTATTTCTTCATCGCGTTCATGACCGCACCGATGATGCCGGTCAGGATGGCGCCGCCGCCGGCACCGCCAACGATATTTGAAATGTTCAACGCGCTGCCGGCCCCTGCCGCCGTGGCGGCGGCTGCCGGATCGACCGAGCCACCCAGCAGACTGTTGAGGATGGCCGCACCGCCGACGCCGCCGACAGCGCCGCCCAGGATTTTGGTAAGCTGCCCCATCGCCGCAGTCTTGATAGCCGCGCCAACCGCCTGACCACCGATGATACCCGTAATCACCTGAATAATGATCGGAAGAAGCGTGTTCATATCCATATTTCCAGTCCCTCCATAGCTGCCAGCCTCCCGGGCCGACCCCATCATGAGACGCCGAATTGTGTGAAAGTCAAATGCAGAAGCGCTTAAATAAAAGGGGCGGCCCGAAAACCGCCCTTACTAGTTAAAAAAGCTGTGACTTTCGTTATTCTGCAGCGATTGCGTGCTTGGGCTGAACGGCCGCAGAATAGTCATTCATCAGCGTCTTGGCGATTTCGCCGACCTCGAATCGGTATGGACCGATCTCCGAAACAGGCGTCACCTCGGCTGCCGTCCCGGTGAGGAAGCACTGCTGGAAGCCTTCAAGCTCATCCGGCATGATGGCGCGCTCGATCACCTCCAAACCGCGGTCCTTGGCAAGGCCGATAACCGTGCGGCGGGTGATGCCGTCGAGGAAGCAATCAGGCTTGGGCGTATGGATCTTGCCGTCCTTGACGAAGAAGATGTTGGCGCCTGTCGCTTCCGCCACCTGGCCACGCCAGTCGAGCATCATGGCGTCGGCATAGCCCTTGGCCTCGGCGGCATGCTTGGACATGGTGCAGATCATGTAGAGGCCGGCCGCCTTCGATTTCGACGGTGCGGTGCGCGGGTCGGGGCGGCGCCATTCGGCCATGTCGAGGCGGATCCCCTTGAGCTTCTGCGCCGGGTCGAAATAGCTTGGCCACTGCCAGATGGCGATGGCGCAGTTGATCCGACTGTTCTGTGCGGAAACGCCCATCTGTTCGCTGCCGCGCCACGCGATCGGCCGGACATAGGCGTCCTGGAAACCTTGCTTCTTCAACAGCGTGCGGCAGGCGTCGTCGATCTCGGCGACCGAGTAGGGTATCTTGAAGCCAAGCAGGCGCGCCGATTCATGCAGGCGTTCGGTGTGGTCGGTCAGCTTGAAAATTTCGCCCCCATAAGCGCGCTCGCCCTCGAATACCGCGCTGGCGTAGTGCAGCCCGTGGGTCAAGACGTGGATCTTGGCGTCGGCCCATTTGACGAATTCGCCGTTCATCCAGATAAAGCCGTCCAGTTGGTCGAAGGGAACGGATGCCATGGTAACCTCCCGCGGGCGGCAGCCCGCACATCATTGTGTCGTTGCGTGTTTCGCCTCGGCCGCTGCGGGCGGCCATTGTCTCAAAGCGTAGGCGGATATTTAAGGTCTGGCAAACTCAGGAAGTTCCGGAAAAAACGGCTTCGCTTGCCTTTTCGTTCGCAATCCGCCGAAAAGCTTGCCAAAAATTACCATCGCGCGGAAAATACGTCAATAGTGCTGACATAATTTCCTGCTTCACACGGAGAAAAGATGACGAGCCACGCAGCCGCAGAGCCGATCAGGACAGCGATCACCGACGAGGACGGCATCGATTTCGCCATCATCGAGTTGTTCTTCTTCGCCTATCGCGACTTTACCTCCGATCCGGACCAGATCCTGGCCGATTACGGTTTTGGCCGCGCCCATCATCGGGTGTTGCATTTTGTCAATCGCCGGCCCGGCCTGACGGTCGCCGAGCTCCTCGATGTGCTCAAGATCACCAAGCAGAGCCTGGCGCGCGTGCTCAAGCAACTGATCGACACCGACCATATCGTGCAATTGCAGGGCCCCCGCGACCGCCGCCAGCGCGAGCTTTATCCGACGGCCAAGGGCCGTGCTCTGGCGCTGGCACTGGCGCGGCCACAGTCGCGCCGCATCCATGCTGCATTGGAAGATTCCGGAGCCACCGAACGCGCCGTTATCGAACGGTTCCTTGAAGCGATGGTAAATCCGGAACTAAGGGCGCAGATCGACATTGTGCCCGCAAAGATGTCAGGGAAAAACCATGGAGACCATTGAGAGGGTTGATCATCCGACAGCACCGGAAGACGACGCGCCGCATCTGCTGGTGGTCGACGACGACACCCGTATCCGCAATCTTCTGAAACAGTATCTGACCGAAAACGGTTTTCGCGTCACCGTCGCCGGAAATTCCGGCGAGGCGAGGCGCAAGCTCGCCGGCCTCGACTTCGATCTGATCGTGCTCGACGTCATGATGCCGGGTGAAAGCGGCGTCGATCTCACCAAGGCGCTGCGGGCCGAGAAAAACGTGCCGATCCTGATGCTCACCGCACTGTCCGAAACCGACAGCCGGATCACCGGGCTCGAGGCCGGTGCCGACGACTATCTGCCTAAACCGTTCGACCCGCGCGAGCTGATCCTGCGCATCAACAATATCCTGCGCCGCGGCGGCCCCGCGACGACGCCCAAGGTCGAACAGCTGGTCTTTGGCCCCTATACGTTCCAGATCGCCAGGCGTGAGCTGAAGCGCGGCGGCGAGGCGCTCAAGCTGACCGACCGCGAGCAGGAAATCCTGGCGATCTTCGCTGCGCGTGCCGGCGAAACGATACCGCGGCATGAGCTTGTCGGCGATGAATCCGAGGTCGGCGAGCGCACGATCGACGTCCAGATCAACCGGCTGCGCCGCAAGATCGAACGCGATCCGTCCAATCCGGTCTGGCTGCAGACCGTGCGCGGTATTGGGTATCGGCTCAGCGTGGAATAGAATGCCGCCGACAGCGGCCCTTTGCCGGGTCCCGGTGAGCGAAAGGACGAATGGCGACCACGCAACTCGAACGGCCGGGAGATGGCGGCTTGAGCGCTCGCGCGACGCGGGCGCTCAAGGCCGTGCCGCGCGCCTGGAACCGTTTCTGGCGCCTGGTGTCGCTTTACATGCCGAAGCGGCTCTATGCCCGCTCGCTGATCATCGTCATCGCGCCAATGATCATGCTGCAGTCGGTCGTCGCCTTTGTCTTCATGGAGCGCCACTGGCAGACCGTGACGCAACGCCTGTCGCAGGCCACGGTGCGCGACATCGCCGCCATCATCGACCTGATAGAGACCTATCCTCACGACGCCGACTACGCCAACGTCATCCGCATCGCCCAGGATCGCATGCAGCTGAAGGTCGACCTCCTACCGCCCGACCCGCTGCCGCCTCCCGGGCCAAAGCCGTTCTTCTCGATCCTCGACGAGATCCTTTCGTCCGAGATCACCCGCCAGATCAACCGTCCGTTCTGGATCGATACGGTCGGCAATTCCAATATCGTCGAGGTCCGCGTCCAGCTCGAGAACAAGGTGCTGCGCGTCTTCGTGCGCCGCAGCCAGGCCTATGCATCGAACACCCATATTTTCCTGATCTGGATGGTCGGCACCTCGCTGGTGCTGCTGATGATAGCCATTCCCTTCCTGCGCAACCAGATCCGGCCGATTCTGACGCTGGCCGAGGCGGCCGAGAGCTTCGGCAAGGGCCGGCCGATGCCGCGCGATTTTCGCCCGCGCGGCGCGGAGGAAGTCCGCCGCGCCGGCTTTGCCTTCATCCAGATGCGCGAACGCATCGAACGCCAGCTCGAGCAGCGCACCGCCATGCTGAGCGGCGTCAGCCACGATCTGAGGACCATCCTCACCCGCTTCAAACTGCAATTGGCGCTTGCCGGGACCAAGGCGGCCGATACCCAGGCACTCGACCAGGACATCGACGACATGCAGTCGATGCTGGAAGGCTATCTTGCCTTTGCACGCGGCGAAGCTTCGGAAGACACCGGTCAGTTCGATCTCGAAGCCTTCTTCGACAAGCTTCGCGAGGAAGCCGCGCTGCGCAAGCGCAAGCTGTCGACCGTGCTTGTCGGCGATCCGCATGTGCACGTGCGCCCCAATGCCTTTGCCCGGCTGCTGTCCAATGTCGTCGGCAATGCATTCCGCTATGCCAAGACGGTGGAGATCAATGCCAATCATGGGCGCGGTTCGCTGCTCGTCACCATCGACGATGACGGCCCGGGAATTCCGCCCGAAAAGCGAGAGGATGTATTCAAGCCGTTCGTGCGGCTGGACGAGGCCCGCAACCTCGACGCCAGCGGCACCGGCCTTGGCCTCTCCATCGCACGCGACATTGCCCGCAGCCATGGCGGCGACATTGTCCTCGAACGCAGCCCGCTCGGCGGCCTTCGGGCGGTGATCAAGGTCCCCGCTTGACGGCAGCGACACCCGGCCTTCATCGGCCCGTCATGAAACCATGGTTAAGAGCGCCAATGAAGCGCGCGATCCTGATTGATTCGGCCCTGCGGCCTCATTTCGACCCCGCGCCTGCCCGGGTGCGCTGGTGCGACGCCCGAGCTGCGGCGTGGTCGCCGCTCAGGCGTCGCGGCGAGGCAATCAAGCTTGCCGCCAAGGGACCGCCATGCGCATCCTGATGGTCACCGACGCCTGGCGCCCGCAAGTCAACGGCGTCGTCCACACGCTGGAGCGTCTCTCGGAGACCCTGAAATCCTTCGATATCGAGACGGACTTCCTGACGCCGAATATCTTTCGCACCCTGCCTCTGCCGACCTATCCCGATATCAGGCTGGCGCTGACGACGCCGCACCGCGTGGCGCAGCTGATCGAGGCACGCAAGGTGGACCACATCCATATCGTCACCGAAGGACCGCTCGGCATTATGGCCCGGCGCTACTGCCGCAACGCCGGCCGCCCGTTCACGACCAGCTATCACACACGTTTTCCGGAATATCTGAGCGCGCGCCTGCCGGTGCCTGAAGCATGGGCCTATCGCTGGCTGCGTGATTTCCACAATTCAGGACAGGGCACGCTGGTTGCCACCCAGTCGCTTGCCGACGATCTTGCGGCGCGCGGCTTCACCAAGCTCCGGCCGTGGACGCGCGGCGTCGACACCGATCATTTTCGGCCGGACAAACGAAAGGACCTGGGATTTCCCGGACCGATCTTCCTCTGCGTCGGCCGCGTCGCGATCGAAAAGAACCTGCCGGCCTTCCTCGACCTCGACCTGCCGGGCAGCAAGGTGATCGTAGGCGAAGGGCCGGAATTGGCGAAGCTGAAGGCCAGATATCCCGATGCCCATTTCCTTGGCCATCGTCCGAACGACGAACTGGCCGAGATCTACGCTTCGGCCGATGCCTTCGTCTTCCCCAGCCGCACCGACACGTTCGGCAACGTCATCATCGAGGCGCTGGCCAGCGGCACGCCGGTCGCAGCCTATCCAGTCACCGGACCGATCGATATTGTGGGTGACGGCATCGGCGGCGCGGTGTCGGACGACCTGCGGCAAGCAGCGCTCGCCGCCCTTCACGTCGACCGCGCCGAGGCGCGGCAACGCGCGATGCGCTACAGCTGGAAGGCCTGCGCGGAAATGTTCATGGAAACGGTCGAAGAGGCGCTGGGTACCACGCGTAAACTGGCTGCGTGAACAACAGCGCAGCTAGAACAACCTGCCGCCGTCCGGCACCTTGCGCTCGATCGCGCCAAGGACGACGGCGCCCTCCTCGTCAGGAAAGCCGAGCGTCAGCACTTCCGACATGAATGGCCCGATCTGACGCGGCGGGAAATTGACCACAGCGAACACCTGCCGGCCGATTAGGGTTTCGGGCGTATAATATTTCGTGATCTGGGCCGAGGATTTCTTCACCCCGATCACGGGACCGAAGTTGATTTTCAATTTGATCGCCGGCTTGCGCGCCTCGGGAAAAGGCTCGGCCTCGACGATCGTGCCGGCGCGGATGTCGATGCGGTCGAAATCGGCAAAGCTGATCTCGGGTTTTCGCGCGTTGCTCGAACTCATCGACGATCAGGCGTTTCCGTAGGTTTCGAACAGCACGCCGGCCAACGCATCCTTGGCCGAAGTGCCTGACCAGACGACGAACTGGAACGCCTGGAAATAGCATTCGCAGGCCTCCAGCGCCGACGACAGCAGCACCTCGACCTGCTGGCTCGACGGCTCGACCCCACCGGCCAGCAGCAGCGACTGGCGGAACATGATGGCGCCTTCCTGCTCCCAGAGATCGAAATGGCCAAACAGCATCTGCTCGTTGATCAGCGAAAGCAGCCGCATCACCTCGAGCGCGCGCGCCTCCGGGACCTTGATGTCGAAGGCGCAGGCCAGGTGCAGCGCCTCGTAGTCCTCCATCCAGGAGAATGAAACGTGGTAGTCGGTCCAGCTTCCGGCAACCGAGATCGAGATCTCGTCGTCGCCGGCCCGCTCGAAGGACCAATCGTTATTGTGCGCCACCTGCTCGATAACATCCACCGGATGGATTTCGCGGGAGAATTCGAGTTCGAGAAGTTCCATGAAATGCTTCCTGTCGTTCTGGGAGCGCCACCACACGCTCCGCGGGAGAGGCACACTCGAACAATTCTGCCTAGAACTCGGACGGCCAGGACTTCGTCAACGCAAAGACCCCGGACCGGACCCCACCGCCCGGCGCATGACCCTGCTCCGAATCATGCAACAAATTCAGTCTATTGATCGGGAGTCGCGTGACCAGCCAAATTTTTCGCACTGCGTCATTCGCATGTGGAAAGGCGCTGTCACAAAGATTCACGCAGTACCGGTAAGCGATTCACGACAAAGCGCTTTTTGCGATCCGGCTTTGTGGAAAAGTTTAACGATTTATTTCTTGTTATTTTTTTGCACGCGGCTTTGACGCAGCCGCAGGCGCTGGTTGACCGGTCAATTCGGCAAGCCTGGCCTCGAGCGCCTCGATGCGAGCGGCGAGGCGGGTGTTTTCTTCCCTGGCCTTCGCCGCCATGTCGCGAGCGGCCTCGAATTCCTCGCGCTGCACCACGTCCATGGAGTTGAGTATGCGCTCGGCCTGGCCCCTGAAGGCGGTCTCCACCTCGCGCCGCACGCCTTGCGCGGCACCGGCTGCATCGGTCATCAGCTTGGCGAATTCATCGAGAATGCGGTTCGGTCCGGTCGCCATGGCAAATCCTCGCTTGGTCGAATTGACGTAGTGGCGCGCGATTCGGAATGCAAGCATATGCTTGCCTTGACCCCGCCAAAAGCCTGCCGCATGGTCCGCGCCCGAACCTGATTGGGAACCCGGAGACCCTGTTGAGCGAATATTTGCTGCCGCTGGCCGCCCTGCCCTTTCCCAACATCGACCCGGTCATCGTCCGGATCGGACCGCTGACGGTGCATTGGTACGGCGTCGGCTACATCGTCGGCATTCTGTTCGCCTGGTGGTATGCCAAGCGCCTCGTCACCAACCCAAAACTGTGGCCCGACGGCACCCTGCCGATGAAGCCCGTCGACCTCGACGACTTCATCGTCTGGGCAGCCATCGGTGTGGTGCTCGGCGGACGCACCGGCTACGTGCTGTTCTACGACCTGCCGCGCTACATCGCCAATCCGCTCGATATCGTCGCCGTCTGGCAGGGCGGCATGTCGTTTCATGGCGGTCTGATCGGCGTCATTGTCGCAATGACGCTGTTTTCCCGGTCTCGCGGCATCCGCACATGGTCGCTGTTCGACGTGGTTGCCGCCGGCGTGCCGGTGGGGCTTGGCCTCGTTCGCCTGGCAAACTTCATCAATTCCGAACTATGGGGCCGGCCGACCGACGTTCCATGGGCATTCGAATTCCCCAATGGCGGTCCATTTGCACGCCATCCGAGCCAGATCTACGAGGCGCTGCTCGAAGGGCTGGTGTTGTTCCTTATCCTGCGCTTCCTCACCCATTCGCGGCTCAAGCTGAAGACGCCGCGCTTCGTCGGCGGCGCCTTCATCGCCGGCTATGGCGCCTCGCGCATCTTCGTCGAATTCTTTCGCGAGCCCGACCAGCAGCTTGGCTACCTCCTTGGCACGAGCTGGCTGACCATGGGAATGGTGCTGTCACTGCCGATGGTGCTGGCCGGCATCTGGGCGATGGCTACAGCCAAGCCGGTGACAAAACCGCAGCCGGCATGACGCGGCTGGAGACCCGCATCGCCGAGCTGATCGGTGCGGTGGGACCGATCCCCATCAGCGAATACATGGCGCTCTGCCTGTTCGATCCGCAGGACGGCTATTATACGACACGTGAGCCGTTCGGCGCCGCCGGCGACTTCGTCACCGCGCCGGAGGTCAGCCAGATGTTCGGCGAACTGGTCGCCATCTGGCTCTACCAGGCGTGGCTGGCGATCGACCGGCCGACGCCGGTCGCCATCGCCGAAATAGGCCCCGGCCGCGGCACGCTGATGAGAGATATGCTGCGCACGCTTTCGCGGCTCGATCCGACGCTTACCGCCAGCGCATCGTTCGCCTTGATCGAGACCAGTCCGCGGTTGACCGAGGTCCAGAAACGAACGCTTGCCGGGACGTCGGCCACCGTCGCCTGGCATGAGGCCGTGGACACACTACCGCAGGCGCCGCTTCTGATTGTTGGTAATGAGCTGTTTGACGCGGTGCCCATCCGCCAGTTCGTCCGCGCCGGAGCCGGCTGGCGCGAGCGGATGATCGGTCTCGACGATGCGAACCGGCTGCGCTTTTTCGTCGGCGCCGGCTCGCTCGACCCGATGCTGCTGCCGGAGGGTGCCGAGAATGCGCCGGAAGGTGCGATCGTCGAGGTGGCGCCAGCCCGCGCCGCCCTGATGGCGGCCATCGCCGGGCGACTTGCCGGATTTGGCGGCGCCGGCCTGTTTCTCGACTACGGTCACCTCCAGCCCGGGATCGGCGACACCTTGCAGGCCTTGCGCAAGCACCGTCATGAGGACGTGCTGGCCAATCCGGGGCGGGCCGATCTCACAGCCCATGTCGATTTCGCTGCCCTCGCGGCAACCGTTCGGGCACACAGCCTCGATGCCCACCTCTCAACGCAAGGTGAATTCCTGCTCAAGATGGGGCTTCTCGAACGAGCTGGCCGGCTCGGCGCCAATGCCGATGAGGCAGCTCGCGAAAAGATCGCGGCCGACGTCGAGCGCCTCGCCGGCCCGCTGGCCATGGGCGAACTCTTCAAGGTGCTTGCCGTCCTCCCCGCCGGCATTGCCGTTCCGCCGTTTCCAAGCATGGATTGACTTTTCGCTGCCGCCTCTCCCACTCTCCCGTCTCCGACTAGCGGCCGACATCAACTGCGCCAGCCTTCAACTGACCAGCCTTCAACTGCGCCCCTTCAACTCGCTTGACGAAATCGCCTATACGGACAACAAAGCCGCCATGCTGAATCAGACCAAACCGGATCCCGTTCGGTCGCCCTTGCTGGAAACGGCGCAAGGCATCCGCCACGGCTACTTCACGCGAGTCGGCGGCATTTCCAGCGGCATCTACCGGGGCCTCAACATCGGCACCGGGTCGAACGACGACCAGACGCTGGTGCGCGAGAATCGTCGCCGGGTCGCCGAATGGATGGGCGTGCCTGCAAACCATCTGCTAACCGCTCACCAGGTTCATTCGCCGGACGTCGTCATTGCCAGGGAGCCTTTTGCCGGCGAGCGGCCCAAGGCCGATGCCATTGTCACCGACCGGCCGGGCATTGCCGTCGGTGCCTCGACCGCCGACTGCGGACCGGTCCTCTTCGCCGACGCCGAGGCGCGCATTATCGGCGCCGCCCATGCCGGCTGGAAAGGCGCTTTCACCGGAGTGCTGGAAAACACCATCGCGGCAATGGAAAGCCTCGGCGCCCGGCGCGACCGCATCGTCGCAGTGCTCGGTCCTTCGATCGGCCCACGGAATTACGAAGTCGGACCGGAATTTGTCACCCGTTTCGTCGACGCCGATGCCGGCAGTGCCCGCTATTTCGCGCCCTCCGCAAATGCCGGACACGCGATGTTCGATCTCAACCGCTACACGGTCGACCGGCTGACCAAGGCTGGCGTCAATGCCGAAGGACTTGGCCGCTGCACCTATGCCGAGGAAGAGCTTTTCTACTCCTATCGGCGCAGCACGCATCGCAACGAGCCCGACTACGGGCGGCAGGTTTCGGCAATCGTTTTGGAGGCTGACTGATGGCGCTGCATTTCGAACGCTCGGAATTCGATGCGCGGCGCGATCGACTGATGATCGAGATCGCCGAAAAGAAGCTCGACGCCGTCCTGCTGTTTGCCCAGGAAAGCATGTATTGGCTAACCGGCTACGACACCTTCGGCTTCTGCTTTTTCCAGTGCCTGGTGGTCAAGGCCGACGGCTCGATGGTGCTGCTGACGCGTTCGGCCGACTTGCGCCAGGCGCGCCACACCTCGATCATCGACAACATCGTTTTGTGGACGGACCGCAACGGCGCCAATCCGGCGGTAGATCTGCGCAATCTGCTCAACGAGCTTGACCTGCTCGGCGCCCGGATCGGCGTCGAATACGACACCCACGGCCTGACCGCCTATAATGGCCGGCGCCTCGACGAGCAGTTGCAGACCTTCGGGCAGATCGCGGATGCCTCCGGCATTGTCAGCCGGCTACGGCTATTCAAGAGCCCGGCAGAAATCGCCAAGGCGGAAAAAGCCGCAAATCTGGCCGACGACGCGCTGGACGCAGCACTGCCGCTGATCAAGCAGGGTGGCGATGAGGCGCTGATCCTCGCCGCCATGCAAGGTGCGATCTTTGCCGGCGGCGGCGATTATCCGGCCAACGAGTTCATCATCGGCTCCGGAGTCGACGCCCTGCTTTGCCGCTACAAGGCCGGTCGCCGCAAGCTCACCAAGAACGACCAGCTGACGCTCGAATGGGCCGGTGTCTTCCACCACTACCATGCAGCAATGATGCGCACGGTGTTGACCGGCAAGGTATCGAAACGCCACCAGGAATTGTTCGATGCCGCCCGCGCCGCGCTACTTGCAGTCGAGAAGGCGATGACGCCCGGTAATACGTTCGGCGACGTGTTCGACGCCCATGCCCGCACCCTCGAAGCCCACAACTTGACCAAGCACCGGCTCAATGCCTGCGGCTATTCGCTCGGCGCCCGCTTCACCCCGTCCTGGATGGATATGCCGATGTTCTATCAGGGTAATCCCGAACCGATTGCGCCGAACATGACGCTGTTCGCCCATATGATCATCATGGACTCCGAAACCGAAACCGCGATGACGCTTGGCCGCACCTATCTGACCACCGAATCCCAGCCGAGGCCGCTGTCCCGCCATGATCTCGACTTGATCGTGCAGTGAATCCATAATGGAGAGAGTGTGAGGGGCGTTCGTCGCCAAGGAGTTTTCAGGCTAATGAGACGATCGCATGTGACGACCGTGTCATTGCTCGTGGCGCTGGCACTGGCGGCCTGCACCAATGCGAAGGACGTTCTCGAACCCTCGGCCATTGCCCCGCAATCGACGCAATCCCTCTCCGGAGCCGGAGGTGCCGCGACGCCCCCCGCAACTCCGGCTCAGCCTGCCGGCACCGCGCAAACTGCAGATACGGCGCAGCCTTCCGCTGCAGCAGCCGTGCCGCCCGCCAAAAGCGCGGCTGCCATTGCGCGGACCCGGCTGCAGGTGGCGCCGATCGTCGGCGCCTCGGTAGAAGCCGCGACACCGCTGACCGCCGAGCTTCAGACACGCGCCAGGCAGCGCGGCATCACCTTGGCCGGCAGCACCGACCAGACCCCAACACATGTGCTCAAGGGCTATTTCTCGACCATGACGGAAGGCAAGGACACTACCGTCATCTATGTCTGGGACATCTATGACCCGGCCGGCAACCGGCTGCATCGCCTCAACGGCCAGCAGAAGGCGCCGTCTGTTGGCGGCGGCGAAGGCTGGACGGCGGTCGCGCCTGCGACCATGCAGGCAATTGCCGACCAGACAATCGACCAGTTCGCCACCTGGCTTGGCGGCGGCGCCGGCTGACCTGGAGCATAATTCCCAAAGTGAAATCCGGTTTTCGGAAAAGATCATACTCAGACTGAAAGATAGAGCTATGCCGATTCCGTCGGCGTCGAAGTGGACCTATCGCCGCATCGTCAAGCCGTAAGCGTTTATTGAGATTAGCCGGCGGATTCCCATTCACGACGCTTGCAATACCGGCGCGGGCCGCTAAAAGCCCGACTAAGAGGCTGGAGTGCTATCGGAGTCTCTCAATCCTTCGCCAGGAACGGTGCATGAAGCTCTTCGCGGGCAATTCCAACAGGGTGCTGGCCGAATCAGTCGCCCGCTACCTCAACATTCCGCTGGGCAAGGCCAGCGTCAGGCGCTTCGCCGACCAGGAAATCTTCGTCGAGATCCAGGAGAATGTGCGCGGCGAGGACGTCTTCATCCTGCAGTCCACCTCGTTCCCGACCAACGATCATTTGATGGAACTGCTCATCATGATCGACGCCTTCATGCGCTCTTCGGCCAAGCGCATCACTGCGGTTATTCCTTATTTCGGCTATGCCAGGCAGGATCGCCGTGCCTCGGGCCGCACACCGATCTCGGCCAAGCTGGTCGCCAACATGATCACCAGGGCGGGCGTCAACCGGGTGCTGACCCTGGATCTCCATGCCGGCCAGATTCAAGGCTTCTTCGACATCCCGACCGACAATCTGTTTTCCGTGCCGGTCATGGCCCGCGACGTAAAGGCGAAATACAAGCAGCTTGCCAATGTCATGGTGGTGTCGCCGGATGTCGGCGGCGTGGTCCGCGCCCGCGCGCTCGCCAAGCGCATCGACGCCCAGCTTGCCATCGTCGACAAGCGCCGCGAGCGCCCGGGCGAATCGGAAGTCATGAACGTCATCGGTGACGTGCGCGGCAAGGATTGCCTGTTGATCGACGACATCATCGATTCGGGCGGCACGCTGTGCAATGCGGCCGATGCGCTGCTTGCCGATGGCGCCACCAGTGTGACCGCCTATACTACCCATGGCGTTTTGTCCGGCGGCGCCATCGCCCGCATCGGCGCCTCGAAACTGCAGGAACTGGTCATCACCGATTCCATCCAGCCGACCCAGGCAGTGCTGGACGCCGCCAATATCCGCGTCATCTCCATCGCCGAACTGATGGGCGAGGCGATCTCGCGCACGGCGACCGAGGAATCGGTGTCGAGCCTGTTCGATTAATGCGTGTCGCGCAAAACTGTGCAGCGGTTTTGCGATAACGACATGCATACAACAAGAACCCAAAGCGCGTCGCATGAGGCCGGTCGAACGCGACGCCCTTCAGGGCTGCGCCTCAGGCCGAGCCGGACCACTTGTTCGTCGCACACCTTCGCCAGCATCACGGGCGCCCCGCATGTAACCGCGTGGCGAGGCTCCCAGCATGCGCTTGAACATGGTGATGAACGCCGGCACGCTGTCATAGCCGAGATCGAGCGCCACCCTCGTGATCGGCTCGCCGTCGGCCAGCCGTGGCAGCGCCGCGAACAGACAGGCCTGCTGACGCCAGGTCGACAGCGACAATCCGGTCTGGCGGTGGAACGCGCGGGTGAAAGAGCGGCGGCTCATGCCGACGATAGCAGCCCACTCGTCGATCGTCGCATGCGGTGACGGTGCCGACACGAAGCGCCGGCACAGCGTCGCCAACCTTGCATCGGACGGGAACGGAAGGCCGAGCGGCCGTTCCGGCAGGTTCGGGATTTCGTGCAGCAGGAGCTTCATGATCAGTCCGCCCCGCCCCTTCAGCTCGGCGCCTTGCGGCAGCTTTTCCGATTCCACGATCAGGCTGTGCATCAGGTCGGTGATGCCGACGACACGCAACCCGTCCGGCAGGCCAGGGATGGCCTCCGGCATCACATAGACGGACCGCATGCTGACGTCGCCCAGCATCTCGACGGAATGTTCGGTGCCGGCGGGGATCCACATCGCGTGGTCCGGAGGCACCATCCAGCGCCCATGCCGCGTCTTCACCAGCACGACACCGACCAGCGCGTGCAGCAACTGGCTGCGGCTATGATGGTGCGGTGGCACATGGTAGCCGTCCGGATATTCGGTCGGCAGCGCCACTGCCGGCCCTACGGCCTGCTCCAGCCATTGCCAGCGACGCTCATGCAACAGCCCGAGATCGGTGTCGCCCGCTCTGAACATTTCCCTGCCATGCGGCATCAGCTATGGCCCACTTGCGAAACTATTGGACCAAACCACGAAAGAAGTCGCGTGACAAGCAACGTATAAGGCTGCGCCCTATAAGACCGCCTGCGGGAGCGCCCGCCAAAAAGACCACGGAGCCTGCCTTGACCGATACCACAGCAACCGCCGACGCCAAGCCGGCAGCGGCCAGCCACATTTCAGCTCAGGCGACGGCCTTCACCGTCATCCTGGCGGTGAGCTTCTGCCATTGCATCAACGATATCATGCAGTCGCTGCTGTCGGCGATCTATCCGCTGCTGAAGGACAATTACGGTCTCGATTTCTGGCAGATCGGCCTTTTGACTTTTACCTTCCAGGTGACGGCATCCTTGCTGCAGCCGGTGATCGGCATGATTACCGACAAGCGGCCGATGCCTTATTCGCTGCCCTACGGCATGGCTTCTTCGCTGATCGGGCTGGTCGTGCTGGCCTATGCCGGACATTACTCGCTGCTCCTCATCGGCGCCTCGCTGATCGGCATCGGCTCAGCGATCTTCCACCCGGAATCCTCACGCATCGCCCGCTTCGCCTCCGGTGGCCGGTTCGGTCTTGCGCAGTCGCTGTTCCAAGTCGGCGGCAATTTCGGCCAGGCGATGGGGCCGCTGCTGGCAGCCTTCATCGTCGTGCCCTTCGGCCAGACCAGCATCGCCTGGTTTGCCGGCGGCTCGCTGATCGGCATCATCGTGCTGTGGCAGGTTGGCGGCTGGTACAGCCGCCTGCGCGCCGCACAGGGCACCCGCAAGGCGGCAGGCTTCGTTTCGCCTTTCCCGCGCCGCAAGGTCCTGGGCGCGCTGGCGGTGCTGACCTTGCTAGTATTGACCAAGAACGCCTACATCGCCAGCCTGTCCAGCTACTACACCTTCTATGCCATCCATAAATTCGGCGTTTCGGTGCAGATGTCGCAAGTCATGCTGTTCCTGTTCCTCGGCGCCTCGGCCCTTGGCATCCTGCTCGGCGGCCCGTTCGGCGACCGCTACGGGCAGAAGGCGATGATCTGGTTCTCGATCGTCGGCGTGCTGCCCTTCACGCTGGCCCTGCCCTATGCCAATTTCGAGTGGACGATGGTTCTCACCGTGCTGATCGGCCTGATCCTGTCCTCGGCCTTCTCGAACATCGTCGTCTTTGCCCAGGAACTGGTGCCCGGCCGCGTCGGCATGATCGCCGGCATCTTTTTCGGCTTCGCCTTCGGCATGGGTGGCATCGCGGCCGCCGTGCTTGGCGTCGTCGCCGACATGAAAGGCATCGATTTCGTCTTCCAGGTCTGCTCGTATTTGCCGCTACTCGGGCTGCTGACGGTTTTTCTTCCCAACATGAAGGAGGCGAGGAAGCTCAAGGCGGGGACCACGATCGGGTGAAGTTTGGGTTGGACTTCGGCTTCCCCGCCCACCGGGCAGCGCGAAATTCGGTTCTCGACATAGACTTCGAGCCGGTCAGGGCCGCCGCGTAGCGACATCGCGGCCATTGGCTGACACGCTCCGTCATCTGAACTTGAAAGCACGCGTCGCCCGCATCAGCCGGAATGCCTGCTCGGCAGCGTTCGCCAGCAGCGTGTCGGCGTCACGGATCGCGTCTTCGAGGGAACACGGTCGGCACAGAATGCTGAAGAAGGCATCGATGCCGATGTCGTGGGTCGCCTCTGCACCTGCTCCGATCGTTCCGGCCAAGGCGATGACAGGCAGATTGTGACGTTTCGCGCGCCGGGCAATCTCGGCTGGTATCTTTCCAAAGCTCGTCTGACCATCCAGGCCACCCTCGGCTGTCATGACGATGTCGGCGTTTGACAGCCGATGATCGAGATCCATATACCGCAGGATCAGGTCGAAGCGCGGATGCAGCCGGGCCCCAGCAAAGGCGTGAAGTCCGGCGCCGAGTCCCCCGGAAGCTCCTCCGCCGACAAGCGACGTCACGTCGACGCCGAGGTCGCGGCGAACGACGTGAGCGACATTTTCCATGCCCTGCTCGAGCAAAACCACCTGGTCAGGTGTTGCACCCTTTTGCGGGCCGAACACCCGGGCGACGCCTCTCTCGCCGAGCAGCATGTTGTAGGGATTTACCGCGACGTCGATACGAACATTCGAAAGGCGATGATCACGACTGGAAAGATCGACACGAGCTAGCGATGAGAGGGCCGAGCCGCTCCCCGAAATGGGACGGCCGCCGCCGTCGAGCAGACGCACGCCTAATGCTTGGGCCATGCCGGTTCCTGCATCGTTGACACCCGAGTCACCGCAGCCGATCAGAATTCTTTCCGCGCCAAGATCGAGCGCAAAACGAATCAACTCACCAACCCCATAACTTGTAGTGCGGGTCGGGTCACGCATGTCAGTGGGGACGAGCCGGAGCCCGGCAGCCGCCGCGATTTCCAGAACTGCAGTCCGTTTCTTTCTTCGCCCGAGAAAACCGACATTGGCCGCCACGGGTTGTCCCACCGGTCCCGTCACTGTGACGGAATGCAGCTCGCCATCAGACAATTCAACAAGGGTCCGCGTAAAATCCTCGCCGCCATCCACCATTGGAAGGCCCAGGATCTTTGCTGTCGGAACGGCATTGCGAACGCCGCGCGCCAATGCAGCGATGACATCACGAACGCCGAGGCTCTCCTTAAAGCCGGAGGGTGCGACCAATACTCGAAGCCGTCTTCGTTTCGTCAATCCTTTCTTTTTCGACATTCTACGGCTCTCCAACAAGTTGCAGATGGAGCGTGTTGAGCAGGGCTCCGGTGGCTGGCCACACGGTGACCGCGAACACGACGATGAGGATGAACTGCATCGGCAGCAGGATTGAGCTGAGCAAGGCGAGGTCTTTCGGGCCGTAGCCTTCCTCGTCGACCCCCGCGAAAAGCGCCACCGGTTTCGCGCAGATCGCGAGGGTTTGGCAAAAGCCGGTCGCCGAGACGAGGACAAACATTGCCAGGAGAGGGTCGAGCCGCGCTGTCGATGCGAGCATCAGCGCCGGGGGCAGCAGCACCGAGACACGCGCCGTGCGACTGTGGATCACGAGATGACTGAAAAGCCCAAGCAAGGCTAATAAGGAGATAAGCGCCAACGGACCCAAGCCGGTGCCGCGCAGCGGATCGACAGTCGTCTCGATCAACCACCGATTGAGGCCTGATGCCGTCAGGCCGTCTGCCAAGCAGATCGTCGCCGCCAGAAACAAGAGCAGCTTCCACTCCGCACTCTTGATTGCATCGCCAAACGCCACGGAGCCTACTCTAGGAAGTGTGGCCAAGAGAGCGCCGCCAAGAGCGACAACGGTGGCATCAAGTCCGTGGACAGGTTCGGTCAGCCACGCGGTGACAACCCCGCCGGCGATCCAGAGTATCGGCTGCCGTGCCAATCCGGCACCGCCACTAGTCACCGTCGTTGGCTGCAAAAGGGTCATCCGCCGTTCGACCGGCGACAGGAAAAGCCGGAGCAGGCATTCGACCGAAAGGAAGGTGCTTACGGCCGCAAACGGCAGGCCGAAAGCGATCCATTCCAGATAGCTTACTTTCACACCCGAGAGGCGGCCGACCATTTCGATCGCCAGCAGATGGGCACCGGCGCCGACGGGCGATGCAATGGCCGAGAGCAGGATAACAGTGGGGAACAGCAGCGCGAAGGCCCTTCGCAACCGGGCGCTTCCACAGCGTCCCGCGATCGCCTGAAAGGCGGGGATCATCAAAGCTGCGCGACCTGAGGTCGACGGAATGACGAAGGCTGTGGCGATCATGACGGCCGTCAAGGAATAGGCGATTGCGCGAACCGATCGCATGCGCCCCGTCACGAGGCCGAGAACGCGATCTGCGACCCCACTCGCCTTGAAGGTGGCCGCCAACATGAAGGAGGCAAGCAATAGCCAGATCAACTCATCGCCGAGCGCATGAAACAGCGCGCCTGGATCACGGTTGACCAGCAGCGCCATTGCCAGCCCGGCGGCGATCGCAACGAAGGTGTCGTCGAACGGCGTCAGGGTCCACCCGATGATCGCGACAAGCAGGATCTCGAGCGCTCGCCGGGCGTCGGACGGGAGCGCGGAGAGGCCGAATTCAATGATGGCCACACACAGGGATACACAGGTTCCGATCAGTGCGGCTCGCCATATCGGCCAGAGCACCGGCGGTGTCCTTTCCCGAAGGGTGGCGTCACTGTCGGTCCGAAAATCTACTTGTGCCAACCGAAACCTCGTCTAGTTCGCCGCCAACGTGGCGATGAGGGCGTCGCACACCCTCCGCTCGAACTTAGGAGGTTCCGATTAGACGCTTGCGAGGGCTCCGGTTAGAATTTGGTGAGAGGCATTATCCGATCGCCGGCAGGATTACCGCATGACCGTTCGAGGCCGCATCTTCCTATTTCAAATCGTCATTCTCGCCCTTGTCGGACTGATTTCAGGACTGGCATTCGCAACACTCCAGCTGACAGAGGAATTCGTCCGCCGAATCGACAGCGTCCACGGGCGGTTCGAGGCGCTCGCCGAACTCAATGGGCAAGCCAACAATTACACCGAGCAACTCGCTGAAGTCTTGCTGCTTGGGCCCGAGCAAATGCCGGATTTCGAAGCGGCACGAGAAGCAGTGAAATCCGGATTCTACAAGCTGGAGGGCGCCACTCGCGAGGAACTCGGTGCTCTCGGATATTGGAGCGATAGACGCCAGGAGGAGGCCGAACTCAGATTCGTCGGTCGCGTCAAGGCGCTGTTTGAGGCGATCGATCGGGCCGCCCAGCGACTGTTCAGCCAGCGAACAAAGGGGGATCCAAAGGGCATCGTAGACGCCTTCCGCAACGATGTGGAGCACCGATTAGAGAACGATCTTGAAGAAATGATTGAAGCCGCTTTGCACGATGAGCGCAGGGAGGTTGGAGAGGAACTCGCCGGCGTCCGTGGCGCACAATGGCGGCTGCTGCTGCTGACCGGCGGCTTCGCTGCGTTGCTCATGCTGGGCAGTCTGGGGTTCGGCCTGGTCCTGCGACGATCAATCGCCACACCTGTGCGTGAACTGAACGAAAGCGCCAAAGCCATCGCTGCAGGCAAGCTCGACCATCGCGTTTCCGCGACCGGACGCGACGAGTTCGCTTCCCTCTCGCGAAGTTTCAACAGCATGGCCGAGGCTCTCGAGATCGAACGTGCTGCTCTGATTTCGGTACAGGACCGCTTGGAGGCGGAGGTTCAGTTGCGCACCCGTGAACTGCGGAAAGCCAATGAGCAACTGAGAGCGATCGATAGCCGACGCACACAATTTTTTGCGGAGGCAAGCCACGAACTCCGCACGCCGTTGACGATTCTCCGCGGAGAGGCCGACGTTGCCCTCCGCGGCCAACCGCGTGTTCGATCTTACCGCGAAGCTCTGAGCCGAATCCGCAATTGCGCTGAAGATATGGCTCGCAACCTGGGGGACCTTCTGGCATTCGCCCGCTCCGAAGCTGAAAATTTCAGGTTCTCCTTGCGCAACATCGATACCGGTGAGGTTGTGAAGGCGGCCGTTCAGGAGGCTTCCGTACTCGCAGGTCCCAAGCAGATATCCGTTGACCTGTCGCTCAACCCAGACCATTGCCTCATTCGGGGTGACGCCCAGCGCCTAAAGCAAGCGCTGCTGATCGGCTTCGACAACGCCATAAAGTACTCAAAGCCGTATCAGACAATAGCAGTCGAGATGGCTGAGCGTCATGGAATGCTTGAGATCGCCATCCGCGACAACGGTTCAGGGATCGATGCCAACGATCTCCCGTTCGTGTTTGACCGATATTATCGCGGGCGTGTCGGCGGGAGGTCCGCAGCCGACGGCCTTGGTGTTGGCCTCGCGATCGCCAAGGAGATTATAGACGGGCACAATGGCACAATCGGCCTTGAAGGAATTGAGCCTTCGGGAACCCTCCTCAGAATCAGACTGCCGCTGGTACATCGCACCCATGATTCGAATCCTGATCGTTGAAGACGACCGGCGTGTCTCCGACTTTCTCCGCCGGGGGTTGGAGGCCGAAGGCTTCCACGTGAGTGTCGCGGAGGACGGTCGCGAGGGACTAGCCATTATTCGTACGGATCCATTCGATCTCGTGATCCTGGACCGTCTGCTTCCCTACCTGGACGGCCTTGAGCTGTGCCGGATCGTGCGATTGGAGCAGTGGCCGGTTCTCATCCTGATGCTGACCGCGAAGGAGACAATTCAGGATCGCGTAGATGGGCTCAAGGGCGGTGCCGACGATTACCTGACGAAACCGTTTGCGTTTGATGAACTGGTGGCCAGGATTGACGCGCTGCGCCGACGCCGTCAGGGTGCAGTGGATCGACAATTGCTTCGAGTGAGCCGCCTCAATCTCGACACGAGCGCTCGTCGTTTTGCGGACGGCGACCGGGAAATCAGCCTTACCCGACGTGAATTCGACCTTCTGCATTTTCTCATGCTCAACGCGGGGAAAGTGGTTAGCCGCGAGCGCATCCTCAACAATGTCTGGTCATACAGCTTCGAACCCGGGACGAAGATCGTGGAGGTATACATTCGCTATCTGCGTGCGAAGCTCGGGCCGGATGCATCGGCCAGCATTCAGACAGTTCGTGGGATCGGCTACATGCTGGTCGAGCGGAAGCCATAGAAGGTAGAGCGAAACTCTTTATCGCACCGTTCTCGCCACTCGCTGGAAACCTCCTCTTTCCGCAACGCCGCTTCCACCGCTTGTTTCCGAATAGGTGTTCATCGGCTCCCTTCCATGCTGCCGGCGCGCGCCGTCCACCCGCCGTGGGCATTGCCCCGCCGCGGTTCCCCTTTCCACCCGCCGCGGTTCCCCTTTCCATTTGTGTTCGGGCTTGGGCGGCGACACCGATTTTGGCGGCCGTTAACCGCTTTCGTAATTCACGGCCTCTACCCCCAGGCCTGCAGCCACCCAGTCGGGGAAGCCGCCTTCGAACCGGCGCGGGGCCCAGCCTCGTGCCCTGAGGATTGCCAAGGCGTCGGGCGAAAGAACGCACTGGACTCCACGACAATAGGCGACAACGGGTGAAACAAGAGATGCCAAAATGTTGGAGTTCGTTGTTCGTGCGGCCGTCGTTGGAATCGGCGCGACAGCCCTGATGGACCTCTGGGGATGGTTTCTGAAGCGAATGTTCGCGATTCCACCGCTTGATTACGCCTGGGTCGGCCGCCGGATCGGGCACTTTCCACATGGACGTTTTGCACATGCGAATATCGCACAAGCTGCCCGCGTTCGCGGCGAAACCGCCATTGGATACCGCCATTGGATGGAGTGCGCATTACGCGACCGGCATCGTATTTGCCGCAGCGCTGATTGGAGTGTGGGGCCTCGACTGGGCACGGCACCCGACAGTGCTTCCGGCCCTGTTGGTCGGCGTCTGCACCATCGTCGCCCGTTCTTCGTGATGCAACCGGCTTTTGGGATCGGCATCGCGGCTTCGAAAGTTCCCAACCCGCGCACTGCGCGCCTGCGCAGCCTTATGGCCCATCTGTCTTTCGGGGTTGGGCTGTACGTTGCAGCATCGCTTTCGGCATTGCTACTTCCGGCCTGATGGGCCGCCCGCTTGCACCTCGCGCCGCCTTCCGCTATAGAGCCGCCACCCGCGTAGACACCCTTGGAGGCAACGCGGCGGAAGGCCGCCTTCCCGCATGATCCCGAAAAGTGGATTCCGGTTTTCGGACCAGGTCATGCGTTAGCTATGTCGGCTTTCGACGTTTACGGCCCCGGCACGTTGCCGGCCGCGAACGCTCCAGAACAACGCGAAAGGAAATGCCATGAGCCACGATACTTACGAGCTCAAGGCCGAAGCGCGCGAACAGGTCGGTAAGGGGTCCGCCCGTGCAGTTCGCCGCAACGGTAAAGTGCCTGCAGTGATTTACGGCGACAAGCAGCCTCCCCTGGCGATTGCGCTGACCTACAAGGACATCTACTACAAGATCCATGGCGGCGGGTTTCTGACCACGGTCGCCACGATCGATGTCGACGGCAACAAGATCCAGGTTCTGCCCAAGGATTTTCAGCTCGACCCGGTCAAGGATTTCCCTGTCCATGTCGATTTCCTGCGCATCGGCAAGGATACCGAAGTCAACGTCGATGTGCCCGTGCACTTCATCAATGAAGACAAGTCGCCCGGCATCAAACGCGGCGGCGTGCTCAACATCGTGCGCCACGAGGTCGAGTTCCACTGCCCGGCCAATGCGATCCCGGATTTCATCACCGTCGATCTCACCGGTACCGATATCGGCGATTCGATCCACATTTCGGCCGTCACCTTGCCGGCCGGCGTCAAGCCGGTGATCTCCGACCGCGACTTCACCATCGCGACCATTGCCGGCTCCTCGGCGATGAAGCCGGAGGCTGCGGAAGAGACGACTGAAGCGGCTGCGCCCGAAGCGGCTCCTGCCGCCGAAGAGAAGTAACCCCTTCCCGCCCGGAGGCGACGATGCTTGTCTTTGCAGGCCTCGGCAATCCGGGCGCGAAATACGCCAACAACCGGCACAATGTCGGCTTCATGGCGGCGGACGCGATCGCCCGCCGCCATTCCTTTTCGCCTTGGTCGAAGAAATTCCAGGGTCTGATTGCCGAAGGCACGCTTGCCGGCGAAAAGGTGATCCTGATCAAGCCGCAGACCTTCATGAACCTGTCCGGCCAGGCGGTCGGCGAAGCCTTGCGCTTCTACAAGCTCGGCCCTTCGGCGCTGACTGTCTTTTATGACGAGATCGACCTTGCCGCCGGCAAGGTGCGGGTCAAGGTCGGTGGCGGTTCCGGCGGCCACAACGGCATCCGCTCCCTCGACCAGCACGTCGGCAAGGATTTTCGCCGTGTGCGCATCGGCGTCGGCCACCCCGGCGTCAAGGAAATGGTGCATGGCCATGTGCTCGGCGATTTCGCCAAGGCCGATCGCGAATGGCTGGACGTGCTGCTCGACGCAATCGCCGATGGTGCCGGATTGCTTGCCAAGGGCGACGACAATTCCTTCATGAACCGTGTGACGCTGGCGCTGCGCGACAAGCTCACGCCGACGGGCGACGACGATCGCCCGCCGCCCAAGGCGCCAAGAGCACAAAGCCACGTCCGCCAGGCGCGGCCGCAACAGCCGGCGGCCAAGCTGCCCGAAACCGGCCCGATGGCGGCTATGCTGAAGAAGCTTTTTGGCGGCAAGGACTGAGCCATGGATATGGATGACGTTCAGGAACTGGTCCGTCTCATCAGACAGAAGTATGTTGATTATTTCGTCGCCGCTGCCGGCGAACTTGCTCGCAACGGCCAAGGGTCGCATGCAACCGAGATCAAGTTTTCGAACGTCGATTCCTTCTATCGAAATCTCATCGCGGTTGATTTCGTCGGCAATGACGGACAGCCAAATCCGCAATTCATCAACTGCGATTCCTATGTGAAATTCTCTCCGGATATTCACGCCGGGATGGGTGGAATGGATGTCCTCATCTCACCTTTCAGGTGGGATGAGGTTCATTTTAAATTCCCTATAAATGAGCTCGACGGCGATCTCTTCGACGAATGGTTTCGCGGCTGGTTCGATATCGATAGCGAGCGTGAAACATCGGAGACCGTCGGAAACGTCATTCACAGTGCGCAATTGCTCGAGGGGCAACTGACCATCGATTTCGGAACCGCTGAGGTCGACGCGTTCTGGCATCTTCTGCAAATACTGAGCAGGTCCGGCGTTCGTTCGTTGGCGATAGGCACCGATGACATCGCGCAGCGTCTGAATTGAATTGCGCCTTGACGATCATCGGCGCTTTCGCCCATAGCCCTGATCAAATTTCGATTTCCCGATAGGACCAGACAAAAATGGGTTTCAAATGCGGCATCGTTGGCTTGCCCAATGTCGGCAAGTCGACGCTCTTCAATGCGTTGACCAGGACGGCGGCGGCGCAGGCCGCCAATTATCCGTTCTGCACCATCGAACCGAATACCGGCGAGGTGGCGGTGCCCGATCCGCGCCTGCAGAAGATCGCCGCGATCGGCAAGTCGAAGGAGATCATCCCGACCCGCATCTCGTTCGTCGACATTGCCGGCCTGGTGCGTGGCGCCTCCAAAGGCGAAGGGCTTGGCAACCAATTCCTCGCCAACATCCGTGAGGTCGACGCCATCGTCCATGTGCTGCGCTGCTTCGAGGATGACGACGTCACCCATGTCGAGGGCCGCATCGATCCTGTCGCTGATGCCGAGACCGTCGAAACCGAATTGATGCTTGCCGACCTCGACAGCCTTGAGCGCCGCATCGTGCAGATCCGCAAGCGTGCCGCCGGCAAGGACAAGGAAGCAGCGACCGCACTTCCGATGATGGAAGCGGCGCTTGAACTGCTGCAGGCGGGCAAGCCCGCCCGCATCCTGCTCAACGGCATCTCGGCTGAGGATCTGCGCATCCTGCAGGGGCTGAATCTCTTGACCTCACACCCGGTGCTTTACGTCTGCAACGTCGCGGAAGCCGATGCCGCCACCGGCAACGCGCATACCAGGGCGGTCGAGAAGATGGCCGCCGCGCAAGGTGCCCGCACCGTTGTGATTTCCGCGGCGATCGAGGCCGAGGTCGCCCAGCTCTCGGACGAAGAGGAAATGGAATTCCTGGCAACGCTCGGTCTGGACGAACCCGGCCTGAACAAGGTCATCCGCGCCGGCTACGAGCTGCTCCAGCTCATCACCTACTTTACCGTTGGCCCCAAGGAGACACGCGCCTGGACCGTGCACAAGGGCGCCAAGGCGCCGCAGGCGGCAGGCGTCATCCACACCGATTTCGAGCGCGGCTTCATCCGCGCCCAGACCATCGCCTATGAGGACTTCGTCAGGCTAGGCGGCGAAGTCGCGGCCAAGGAGGCCGGCAAGGCGCGCGACGAAGGCAAAGAGTATGTCGTCCAGGACGGCGACATCATGCTGTTCAAGTTCAACACCTGACCTGGCGCCACTTGATATGAAAAAATTCCTACGGTAGACTTATTGGGGTATTTACAATCTTCAGGCAGTCTTAAATGGACGAAGAGAAGAGCGGAAATGGCCGAGACATCAATCGAATGGACTGACGCAACGTGGAATCCCGTTGCAGGGTGCACGATCCTCACGGCAGGTTGCACCAACTGCTACGCCATGCGCATGGCAGCGCGCCTCGAGGCGATGGGCGTCGAGAAGTACGTCGGACTGACACGGAAAAGCGGTGGACGGGCGAAGTGGACGGGCAAGATAAGGGTTGATCGCGCTTCTCTTGACATCCCCGCTTTGTGGAAGAAGCCACGCCGTGTTTTCGTCAATTCGATGTCCGACCTTTTCCATGCCGATGTGCCGGCGGACTTCATCCATGAGGTTTGGCGCGTTATGGGCGCGACCTCACGCCACACCTACCAAATCCTCACCAAGCGGCCAGACAGGATGGCGGAAATCCTGTCAAAGGATGGCTTTAAGGTATTGCCGAATGTGTGGCTTGGAACAAGCGTGGAGGATAGTCGCGTACTTCACAGATTGGATGAACTTCGAGCCGTTCCAGCGACCATAAGGTTTGTCTCCTATGAGCCACTGATAGGCTCTGTGGCGGGTGCAAGCCTGGAAGGCATTCATTGGGCGATAGTCGGTGGAGAGAGCGGTCCCAATGCACGTCCGATGGATCCGAAGTGGATCGATGAGATATTCGACCAATGCACTGATGCTGATGCAGCGTTCTTTTTCAAACAATGGGGCGGGAAGAACAAGAAAGCGATGGGTCGAACCTATCGTGAGCGCTTGTGGGATGGCCTGCCAGAATTGAGAATGTGAGATGCCATGTCTGTCGCCAGTTTCACGGCTGCCGAGCTGGTGTTCGATACCGCAAAGAAGAGGGACGCCAGCGGCGCACCATTCTTGTGGTGCAGACGGACTGGGTTGAGGACAGCACCCTTAAAGACTGTTTCGAGGCGCTCTTTCACATAGGCCTCGATTGCATTTACATCGGCCCTGCGCACAGCCTGTCCTTGCGTTTCGAAAATGTCTTCCCGCGTAACGTCGTGATTGTACCAACGGGAACGCCAGTCGGTCGCACCTAAAACGCGATCTAGACTTGCTTGCTTGCCAAGATCGAGTTTCTTCGGATCGTGAGGGGCATTCCTGTATAGGCCTGACAGCGGAAAGAAGTACCAGCAATCCAGCGCCTGGGTCTTCGCAATTGCCTCCACCGTAGCCCAAGACACCTCCATACCGTAGGGGTCCAGAAAGATGACCCCCCGTATTCCGCGTCCAATAGTTTTAGTGCCTCGCCAGGGGGTATTCGCACATAAGCGTTGGACGAGTTTATTGGCATCACCATTTCGCGGGATAATCTTGCGATCTGGGTACTCACCAACCAATGTCTGGAGTTCAGAGAATCGAGAGGCGTCTTGCTCGATCAGAACAACCGAGTGCATTGGTGGATCGATCTCGATCGCGATCCGCGCCGATCCTGGTGTCGTGACTTCCTCCGGTTCGGCAAAATCTGGTCCAAACAAGGGCAAACCAGGGCGCACCTCAGTGCGGGTGCCAGATCCAGCAAACGCATCAATGTAGATGCAGGCGAACTGCTGATTTCGGAGTGCAATAGAAAATGACTGTAAATACTCCTGCAAACATCGAAGTTTTTTCGATGTATCGGGCCCGCCAAAGACATGTTTTGCCAATTTTCGATATCCCCAATCCCAGCGTATATCCAAGCTGAGAATTAAACGGGTGTCTAGATCGTTTACTGCGGGTAAAAGATGAATAAGGCCAAGCGTCGCTCGGCTTCATAACGGTTGCCTGCGCCATTGCAGCCCCGGCCCGATCACAGCTTCGTGCAGGCAGGACTTGCGCCTTTCCGCTCGGCTTGACTGCCCTTGGTGCCAGGTCTAAGGGGCGTCTGCACCGGGCTCGTGCATTCGTCGAAAGCACCCGTCCAGTGCAATCCGAAACGACGCGCCCACTCGAAGCCATCCTTTTGGCTCCAGCAAGGGAGACCGACGATGATCAAGGCCTTCGTCGTCGACAATGACCGCCTGCGCCTGGTCGACGATCTCGTGCAAAACAGCGACACTGTCGTCTGGGTCGACCTCTTCAACCCGACAAAGGAAGAAGAGACGACAATAGAGACCTGGCTCGGCATCGCCGTTCCGACCCGCGAAGAGATGGAAGAGATCGAGATCTCGAGCCGTCTCTACGTCGAGGACGGCGCCTACTTCATGACCGCCATTCTGCCTGCGCAGACCGAGGTGAACGATCCCTTGATGTCGCCGGTCACCTTCGTGCTCGCCGGAAGCAGGCTGATCACCGTGCGTTACCACGAGCCGAAGGCGTTCAAGACCTTTCCGCTGCGCGCCGAGAAGGTGGCGACCGGCTGCACCAGCGGCGACACCATCCTGATCGGACTGCTGGAGGCGATCGTCGACCGCCTCGCCGACATTCTGGAGCGCGCCGGCCGCGACGTGGAGGCGATCTCGCGCGACATCTTCGAGGCACGCTCGACCAAGGTTTCCAAGCGCAACCGCGACTTCCAGGAGCTGTTGAAAGGCATTGGCCGCAAGGAGGACCTCGCCTCCTCGATCCGCGACAGCCTGATTTCGCTGCAGCGCCTTGCCGGCTTTCTCGCCCATGCCTCCACGCAAAGCAGGATGAGCAAGGATACCCGCGCTCGCATCAAGACCTTGTCGCGCGACGTGCTGTCGCTCGCCGACCACGCCACGTTCCTGTCGCAGAAGATCAGCTTCCTGCTCGACGCGACGCTCGGCATGATCTCGATCGAGCAGAACGCCATCATCAAGATCTTCTCCGTCGCCGCTGTCATCTTCCTGCCGCCGACGCTTGTCGCTTCGATCTACGGCATGAATTTCGACATCATCCCTGAGCTCAAATGGCACTTTGGCTATCCCTTCGCCATCGGCATGATGGTGCTTTCGGCAATCCTGCCTTTCTGGTATTTCCGCCGCCGCGGCTGGCTATAGGGTCGTCAATACCGCGCTGCGGCTTGGTCGCAACGGGCTGGCGCAATAGAAATTGCTTGACCAAATGCCGCCCTGCCTGCATCCGGGACCCGGACCCGTAGCGATCGTACAATCCTGAACAGGATTTCCAGACCATGACCGCAAAGACCTGGGCTTATGAGGATTTTGTCGAGGGCGCTTCGCTCGACCTCGGCACCAAGTTGGTAAGCGCCGCCGAAATCATAGAATTCGCCAACGAGTTCGATGCCCAGCCGATGCATCTCGACGAGGCCGCGGGCAAGGCCAGCATCCTCGGCGGGCTGGCGGCTTCAGGCTGGCACACCTGCGCCGTGTTCATGCGCATGCTGTGCGATGCCTTCCTGCTCGACTCGACCTCCCAGGGCGCGCCGGGCGTCGACCAGGTCAAATGGAAACGGCCGGTCCTGGCCGGCGACCTGTTGACCGGCAGCACCACCGTCCTTGCCAAGCGACTGTCCAGATCGAAACCCCGCCTTGGCCTGGTGACCATGCGCAGCGAGTTGTTCAACCAGCGCGGCGAAGGTGTTTTCGAGCTCGAAAACACCGTCATGTTCCTCACCCGCGAGGGCAGTGCGTGAGCCTCGACGAATTCTTCTGCATCGGTATCACCGTCACGCTCGGTTCACATCGATTCGAACCGGAGGCGATCAAGGCGTTCGCCCGCAAATACGACCCGCAGATATTCCATATCGACGAAGAGGCGGCGAGGAACAGCATATTCGGCGGGCTCTGCGCCTCGGGCTGGCACACCGCCGCCACCTGGATGAAATTGAACCTCCAGGCTGGCATAGAGGCAGAGGTCGCCCGCTGGCCCGGTCCCGGGCCGGTGCCGAAATTCGGCCCCTCGCCCGGCTTCAAGAACCTCAAATGGCCCAAACCTGTCTATGCCGGGGAAACCGTGACTTTCACCCGCACCGCGCTGGCCCATCGCCCTATCGCCTCGCGACCGGGCTGGCGGCTGCTGACGCTCCGCTCGGAGGCCTTCGATTCGACCGGCGACAAGGTCATCGAATTCGAAAGTGCCGTGCTGGTGAAGGTGGAGTGAGCGGAGTTCTTCCCTACTCCACAAGAAGGGGAGAAGGAAGAAACGCTCAATGCCCCTCAAACCCGATCAGCGTCCTCACCGGTACGCCGAGCGCCTCTAACCTCTCGCGGCCGCCAAGGTCCGGCAGGTCGATGACGAAGCAGGCGGCGAGGATGTCGGCGCCGATCTGCCGCAATAGCTTGACGGCCGCCTCGGCCGTGCCGCCGGTGGCGATCAAATCGTCGACGAGGATTACCTTCTCGCCTGGAGAAACACCGTCTTTGTGCATCTCCATCTCGTCCAGCCCGTATTCCAGGCTGTAGGCGACGCGCACCGTCTCGGAAGGCAACTTGCCCTTCTTGCGGATCGGCACGAAGCCGGCCGAGAGCTGGTGGGCGATGGCGCCGCCGAGGATGAAGCCGCGCGCCTCGATGCCGGCGATCTTGTCGATCTTGAGGCCGGCATAGGGATGCACCAGTTCGTCGATGGCGCGGCGGAAGGCCCGCGCATTGCCGAGCAGCGTGGTGATGTCGCGAAACAGGATGCCCGGCTTGGGATAATCCGGAATGGTGCGGATCGCGGCAAGCAGCGTCTCTTCGAGCGAGGATTTCATCAAGCGGCTCTCCGGGCCTTTCAGATTCGGCTGAAGACGTGAAGGGAATGGGCCAATCGTAACCCGGTGCAGCTAAGTCCGGCTACCGCCATGTGACGCCTGACAGAAAATTGTCCGGCAAAGGGGGCCACTCTGCGCCGGCAGCGATGAATCGACATGCCTGCAATGAGAGGGGCGTCTTTCGACGCCCTCGCATTCTCGTAGATCGCAGGGCTCAGTGCGCCACGCCGGCCCACACCTTGCGTTTGGTCAGGTAGACCAGTGCGCCGAACAGCAGCAGGAAGACCAGTACGCGAAAGCCGGTCTTCTTGCGGTCCTCGAGGTGTGGCTCGGCCGCCCACATCAGGAAGGCCGACACGTCACGCGAATACTGGTCGACCGTCTGCGGCGCGCCGTCATCATAGGTTACCTGGCCGTCAGAGAGCGGCTTCGGCATCTTCAGCGACACGCCGGACAGGAAGTACGGATTGTAGTACGTGCCTTCTGGTATGACCATGCCCGCCGGCGGCTGCTGGTCGTAGCCGGTCAGCAGCGAGTGGATGTAGTCGGGGCCGCCCTGGGCATACTGGGTAAAGATATCGAAGACGAAGCGCGGGAAGCCGCGTTCGACCCCGCGCGCCTTTGCCAGCAGCGACATGTCGGGCGGTGCTGCGCCGCCATTTGCCGCCGCCGCCGCTTCCACATTGGGGAACGGCGCCGGGAAATGGTCGGACGGCTTGCCGGGACGATCGAACATGTCGCCGGCATCGTTCGGTCCGTCATGGATCGTATATTCGGCCGCCAGCGTCTTGATCTGCGCATCCGAATAGCCAAGGCCCTCCAGTGTACGGAACGCCACCAAATTCATCGAATGGCAGGCCGAGCAGACTTCCTTGTAGACCTTCAGCCCGCGCTGCAGCTGGGCCTTGTCGTAGGTGCCGAATGGCCCGGCGAAGCTCCAATCCATTTCCTTCGGTTCGTGTATCGGGAAATGCGTCGGCGCCGCCTCATTGTGCGCCTCTTCCTGGGCGCTGGCTCCAGTGCTTGCGGCACCCATGCCCGCGGCCACAAGGCCAAGCAGCGCCAGCGAGGAGAGAATCTTCTTCATGCCAAATCCCCTTGAGATTCTCTGACGCGCCGTCACCGTCTCGAGCATGACCTTGTCCGAGTACCGGTTTCCACTTTTCGGAATCATGCTCAGCCCTTGGTTTCCGGCGCGGTCGTGGCGCCGGCAGGATGTCCACCGCCGCCCTTGTTCTTCTCGAGCACCGCCTCGGTGATCGAGTTCGGCAGCCGCCGCGGCTTTTCGATCAGCCCGAGCACCGGCAGCGCTACCAGGAAGAAGGCGAAGTAGAACAGCGTCGCCATCTGCGCCATGAATACATAGCTGCCCTCGGCCGGCTGCGAGCCCAGCCAGCCGAGCAGGATGGAGTCGGCCACGAACAGCCAGAAGAACAGCTTGTACCAGGGCCGGTAGACTGCCGAGCGCACCTTCGAGGTGTCGAGCCACGGCACCAGGAACAGCATGACAATCGCGCCGAACATGCAGAGCACGCCGCCGAGCTTGGAGTTGATGGGCCCGATATTGAAGGTGATAGCGCGCAGGATCGCGTAGAACGGCAGGAAGTACCATTCCGGCACAATGTGGGCCGGCGTCTTCAGGGGGTTGGCAACGGTGTAATTGTCCGGATGGCCGAGATAGTTCGGCAGATAAAAGACGAAATAGGCGAAGACGAACAGGAACACGATCATGCCGAACCCATCCTTGATGGTCGCGTAAGGCGTGAAGGCGAGCGTGTCGGTCTTCGATTTGACCTCGATGCCGGTCGGATTGTTCTGGCCGACGACGTGAAGCGCCCAGATGTGCAGCACGACAACGCCGGCGATCATGAACGGCAGCAGGTAATGCAGCGCAAAGAAGCGGTTCAGCGTCGGATTGTCGACCGCGAAGCCGCCGAGCAAAAGCTGCTGGATCCAGTCGCCGACCAACGGGATGGCGGTGAAGAAACCGGTGATGACGGTGGCGCCCCAGAAGCTCATCTGGCCCCAGGGTAGCACGTAGCCCATGAATCCGGTCGCCATCATCAGCAGGTAGATGATACAGCCGAGGATCCACAGCAGCTCGCGCGGCGCCTTGTAGGAGCCGTAGTAGAGCCCGCGGAAGATATGGATGTAGACGGCGACGAAGAAGAACGACGCGCCGTTCGAATGCAGGTAGCGCAGCAGCCAGCCCGAATTCACGTCGCGCATGATCTTTTCGACCGAATCGAAGGCGAGAGTGCTGTCGGCCGCATAGTGCATGGCCAGCACGATACCGGTCAGGATCTGCGCCGCCAACATAAGCGCAAGGATGCCGCCGAAGGTCCAGGCATAGTTCAGGTTGCGCGGCACCGGATAGGCGATGAAGCTGTCATAGACCAGCCGCGGGAGCGGCATGCGGGAATCGAACCAGCGTCCGATACCGGTCTTGGGCGTATAGGTCGAGTGTCCCTCGCTCATCGAAATATCCCTTGCCTCAGCCGATACGGATCTTGGTGTCGGAAACGAATTGAAACACCGGCACCGCCATGTTCTCCGGCGCCGGTCCCTTTCGGATGCGGCCGGCCGTATCGTATTGCGAACCGTGGCATGGGCAGAACCAGCCGCCGAAATCGCCTTCCTGGCCGAGCGGGATGCAGCCGAGATGGGTGCAGACCTGGACCATCACCATCCAGGCTTCCTTGCCCGGCGTGGTCCGGTTGGCGTCGGTTGCCGGCGCGTCGGCCGGCAGGTTGGCATTGCGGGCAATTGGATCCTTGAGTTCGGCGAGATTGACCGCCTCGGCGTCCCTCATCTCTTTTTCGGTGCGGTTGCGCACGACAACCGGCTTGCCGCGCCACTTCACGACGAGCGACATTCCCGGCGTCAGCGAGGAGACGTCGACCTCGACCGAGGCGAGCGCCAGCGTCGAGGCATCCGGTCGCATCTGGTCGATGAATGGCCAGGCAACGGCGCCCGCGCCGACCACTGCCGCCATGCCGGTGGCGACGTAGAGAAAATCACGACGGTTGGGATCCTGGGTGTCGGTTGCGCTCACGGGTGCCTGATCCTTTCGCCTCTTCCGTGCCGGCGGCCGAGCCTTGTTCCCCGCTCAATCGCGCCGGCCCGACAGCGCATGGCGAACAGGCTAGCGAATTCCTCCGGCATTTGGGACTTGGGTTTATGCGTGAAGCCTGTTTTTGTCCAGACGGGTGAAGGCACAAGGGCAGATTGTCGCGGGGGCGTAATTCGCACGGCGGAACGATTGGAAAACAGCAGCAAAACCAAATGGCTGCGTTCGCCTCGACATCTGGCGCTCGCCCAGTTTATCCTCGGCCTATGGCGCATGTCATAGACCGCGGCAAATGGGCCGAAGCGCCCGACCGCTGGCCCGACCACTGGCAGGGCGAGCTGCAAGGCGGAGCTTACGGCTCCCGCAGCTGCCTGATCTTCAACTACCTGCCTGACATCGGCGGCGGCCCCAGGCTGCACAGCCATCCCTATTGCGAGATTTTTATCATCCGGACCGGCACCGGCCTGTTCACCATCGGCGACCGGCAGATCGAGGCCACCGCCGGCCAGATCCTGGTCGTACCGCCGAACACGCCGCACAAATTCACCAATCTCGGGCCAGGCCCGCTGGAAACCACCGACATACACGAGAACGGCAGCTTCATCACCGAGTGGCTGGAATAACGCTTCCCAAACCAGTTCCGGTTCGGATCATGCGCTGGCGCCGAGCCTGGCCAGCACGGCCTTGGGAATGTTGTATTCCCGGATCACCGCGTCGTGCTTGCGCAGGCCGCAGAGTTCGCGCTGGATGAAATACCCGTGCACCGCTTCGGCTGCATCCCTGAGCAGCCGGGCGCGGTCGACATCGTCGCAATTCTCGCGCAGCCTCGTCAATGTTTCCTCGACGCGCCGGCCGGCGCGGCCGAGCGCGGCCGCCTTCTCGCCGAGGATTTCATGGCCAAGCAGGTCCAACGCGCTCTCCTGCGCGCCGGACCGTCCGAAATTCGATGGCATTCTCACCGCCATGGTCTACTCCGGTCTTTAGAAACTACTCCGCCGGCCGGGTCTCGGCCAGCGCGCTCTCCTCGTTGAACAGGAAACCGCCGGACTGCCGCTTCCACAGCCTGGCATAGAGCCCGTCGAGCCCGACCAGCTCGTCATGCGTGCCTTGCTCGACGATGCGGCCCTCGTCGAGCACCACCAGCCGGTCGAGTGCCGCAATGGTCGACAGCCGATGCGCGATGGCGATGACCGTCTTGCCTTCCATCAGCCTTGCCAGATTTTCCTGGATCGCCGCCTCGATGTCGGAATCGAGCGCCGAGGTCGCCTCATCGAGCACCAGGATCGGTGCATCCTTGAGGAAGACGCGGGCGATCGCCACGCGCTGGCGCTGGCCACCGGAGAGCTTGACGCCGCGCTCGCCGACATAGGCCTCGTAGCCGATACGATCGCGATTGTCGCGCAGACCGAGGATGAACTCGTGCGCCTCGGCCTTCTTCGCTGCCGCGACCACCTCGGCGTCGGTCGCTTCCGGCATGCCGAGCTTGATGTTATCGCGCAGCGAGCGGTGGAAAAGTGCCGTATCCTGGCTGACGACGCCGATATTGGCGCGCAGCGAATTCTGCGTGACCCTGGAGACGTCCTGCCCGTCAATGGTGATCTTGCCGCTCTCGAGGTCGTAGAGGCGCAGGATCAGATTGACCAAGGTCGTCTTGCCGGCGCCGGACGGGCCGACCAGGCCGACCTTTTCGCCCGGCCGCACGATGAGGTCGATGCCGTTGAGCACGCCTGACCCCTTGCCGTAGTGGAACTCCACATTGCTGACGTTGATGCGCCCGCCGCCGACGACAAGCTCTTTCGCGTCCGGCGCATCGGTCAGGCCGAGCGGCTGTGAGATCAGCGCCTTGGAATTCTCCAGCACGCCGAGGTTCCGCAAGATGCCGTTGAGCTGCATCATCAGCCGGCCGAGCAGCATGTTCAGCCGCAGCACCAAAGACAGCGTGAAAGCCACGGCGCCGACTGTGATCGAACCCTCGACCCAGAGATAAACGGCAAAGCAGGCGATCGCCGTGATCATAATGCCCGACAGCATCGTCAGCGCCATGCGCACGCCGGTCAGCCTGCGGGTGAACGGGCGCAGCGCGTCGAGATAGATGTCGAAGCCGTTCCTGATGTAGCGGTCGTCGCCATCGGCCGAGAACAGTTTCAACGTCTGCACGTTCGAATAGGAATCGACAAGGCGGCCGGTGATCATCGAGCCGGCTTCGGCGGTGGCTTCGGCATGTTTGCGGATTGCCGGCAAATAGCGCCTGGCCAGAAAGCCGAAGGCGGTAATCCAGATCACCACCAGCACCGCCAGCCGGAGATCGAGCCCGGCGACCAGCGCCAGCGTCGTCACCGTATAGACGACCATGAACCAGACCACCTCGATGAAGCTTTCCATCAGATCGCCGGTCGCCTGTCCCGCCTGCCAGACCTTGGTCGCGATACGCCCGGCAAAGTCGTTCTGGAAGAAGGCGTAGGATTGGCGCGAGACATGGCGATGCGCCTGCCAGCGCACCAGATTATAGAAACCCGGCGTGATCGTCTGCTCGTCGACCAGCGCCGACAGGCCGACGACAATGGTGCGGATGACCAGCACCACCGCGATCAT
Organism: Mesorhizobium sp. M0968; assembly: GCF_040319065.1. NCBI lineage: Bacteria > Pseudomonadati > Pseudomonadota > Alphaproteobacteria > Hyphomicrobiales > Phyllobacteriaceae > Mesorhizobium > Mesorhizobium sp. M0968. Next base: position 378,669 of record NZ_JAMYNL010000003.1, on the reverse strand, counting down.
GAAGACAAGTTCCGGGCCGGCGGCAGTCCACAGCGCGTGCCAGCTGCGTTCACCGGGAAGCTGGTCGAGGATGTCGACCAGCCGCCCGACGAAATAGAACAGTCCGGCTTCGACCAGCGGCGCGATGCCGCCGATCACCAGCATGGCGAAGAAGGCGATCTTCGCCTGCCCGACATAATGCCAGAGGAAACCCCTGACGCCGGCAGGTGGGCGAAGGTCCGCAGGCTCGCGGAATGGATAGACCCAGTTCTCGAACCAGCGGTAGATGGCAGTCATCATTCGGCGGCTTCACCCTTGGCGATTGCATCGTTGGCGGCTGCATCGTTGGCGGAGGGGCCGTCGTCGAGCAGGAAGCCGCCCGACTGGCGTTGCCAGAGCTGGGCGTAGAGCCCGCCGCTGGCAACCAGTTCCTCATGCGAACCTTCCTCGATGACGTGGCCCTTGTCCATAACGACGAGCCGGTCCATGGCGGCGATCGTCGACAGCCGGTGCGCAATGGCGATGACGGTCTTGCCTTGCATCAGTCTGTAGAGGTTCTCCTGGATGGCCGCCTCGGCCTCGGAATCGAGGGCGGAGGTCGCTTCGTCGAGGATAAGGATTGGTGCGTCCTTCAGCATGACACGGGCTATGGCGATGCGTTGCCGCTGGCCGCCGGACAATTTGACGCCGCGATCACCGACATGCGCGTCGAAACCCTTTCGACCGTTAGAATCCGACAATCCGGCGATGAAATCCAGCGCCTCGGCGCGCCGCGCCGCCTCGATCAGCATCTGGTCGCTGGCGTCCGGCCGGCCATAGAGGATATTCTCGCGCACCGAGCGATGCAGCAGCGAGGTGTCCTGCGTGACCATGCCGATCTGGGCGCGCAGCGAGTCCTGCGTCACCGCCGCAATGTCCTGGCCGTCGATCAGGACCTTGCCGCTTTCGAGGTCATAGAAGCGCAACAGAAGATTGACCAGCGTCGACTTGCCGGCACCCGAACGGCCGACGATGCCGACCTTCTCGCCAGGCTTCACCGTCAGCGATAGGCTTTCGATCACGCCTTTCTGCTTGCCATAGTGGAAGCGGATGTCCTCAAAACGGATCTCCCCCTTGGTCACGGCAATATCCTTGGCGCCAGGCCGGTCTTCGACGAGGCGCGGCAGCGAGATCGAGGCGATGCCGTCCTGCACCGTGCCGATATTCTCGAACAGCGTGGACATCTCCCACATGATCCATTGCGACATGCCCCAGAGCCGAAGCACGAGGCCGATGACCAGGGCGACGGCGCCGATCGTCACGGCTTGGCCGAGCCACAGCCATAGCGAGATTGCGGTGACCGAAAACAACAGCAGCGAATTCAGGACGTAGAGCAGGCCGTAGAGCTGCGTCACCAACCGCATCGACCGGTAGACTGTATCGAGAAAGCCGGCCATACCGTCCTTGGCGAAGGATGCCTCGCGCCGCGCATGCGAGAACAGCTTGACCGTCTGGATGTTGGAGTAGCTGTCGACGACACGGCCGGTCATGGTTGAGCGCGCATTGGCCTGCTCCTCGCCGACCTTGCCCAGCCGCGGGATGAAATAGCGCAACAGCAGGACATATCCGGCAAGCCAGACGGCAAGCGGCGCAGCCAGCCGCCAGTCTGCCGAGCCGACGATGAACAGCATGCCGAGAAAATAGACGACGATATAGTTGAGCACATCGATGAGCTTGATGACGCACTCGCGCACCGCGAGCGCGGTCTGCATCAGCTTGGTCGCGATGCGCCCGGCAAACTCGTCCTGATAGAAGCTCATCGACTGCTTGAGCAGGTAACGATGCACCTGCCAGCGGATACGCATCGGATAATTACCCATCAGCGTCTGCTGGTTGAGCAGTGAATGGAACCAGACCGTCGCCGGCAGCGCGAAAACCACGATGAAGGCCATCCCGGCCAGCTTCAAGCCTTCGGTCTGCAGGAACGTCTCGCGATTCTGTCCGGACAGCCAGTCGACGATCCGGCCCATGAAGCCGAACATCCACACCTCGGCAAGGGCGATGGCCGTCACCAGTACCGCATCGAGAGCGATGTAGGGCCACGCGCCGCGCGTATAATGCACGCAGAAGGCGATCAGTGTCCGCGGCGGCTCGACCGGCTCCTTGGCAGGGAACGGATCGAGCCTTTTTTCAAACCAGCTAAACATAGAGATGCTCACAATACCTGTTTCCGCTCACGCGGCACGCGAACGGACGGGGTGCCCAGACCGCATGGCGTCAAGGACCGGCGATACGGAATCGTCCGCCTCGCCGGTCCTGCTTCGCGCTATATAGGTTGTCGCGGGCCTTTCGCCGACAGTCTCGTTTGACGATGCTGACGACGTTTTGACGATCCGGATTTTCGCGCTGGTTTTTGCACCAGGCCGGATCAGCCTGATGATCCGGCGCACCAGCGACGGCCGGCTATAGTCCGGAACGGCGCGCGAGAAATCGACGTCCGGCAGCATACCGCGATGCGGACGCCGGCGGGTCTCGGCGTGAACCGCCGACGAGTAGGTCTCGCCGATCAAAAGCGCCCAGGTCGCAGTCTTCCGCTCGTGCAGGCTTCTTGAGCCGGGTATTCTACAGGGATCGAACATCGGTCCGTCCTCCAGTTGAAGATGCAGGTAGAAGGGTGAACCAACCCAGGCCGCGGGCACGCGCGGCGCGGCAAAGGTGGCATCGGTCGAAGCGTGTTCAGGTGGGGCGTTCAGCCCCTTCCACAGCTTGAAAAACATCGCAGGATTCCTTCAAAGGCCGAAAAAGGTTTCGGCGGGAATCGGTGCGATTGAAGTCTAGAAGGTCAGGAGAATCGTCGTACCGAAACCGCCGTCGGGCTGGTAAGCCCACGAGAGGGGTGGTGGATGTGCATGGCCATCATGAATTACCCCTCCATCGGTTCGGGTTGACAATGCTGGCCGTATAACCGACTTCGCAGAAAATGACCACCCGCCAGTCCAGGAATTTCCAAAACCGCGAGAGCTCTGTGGCTGATCTGCCACTTATTAGAAAGACGCGGAAATGAACGACCGTCTCCGTATCGCGCTCTACCAGCCTGATATCGCCGGCAACACCGGGACAATCCTGCGCTTCGCCGCTTGCCTCGGTCTCGGCGTCGACATCATCGAACCGGCGGGCTTCCCGCTCGGTGACCGGGCGCTGAAACGCGCCGGCATGGACTACCTCGAAATGGCGGCGCTCACCCGCCATGTCGACTGGCACGCCTTCGAGGACTGGCGCAAGCTTGCCAAGCGGCGGCTGGTGCTGCTGTCGACCAAAGCAGCTGCCGCCTACACGGATTTCGCCTTTGCCGGCGACGACATTCTCTTGTTCGGCCGTGAATCCGCAGGCGTGCCGGACGCCGTTCACGAGGCGGCGGATGCGCGACTGATCATCCCGATGCAGCCCGGCGCGCGCAGCATCAACGTCGCGCTTTCCGTTGCGATGGTGGCGGCCGAGGCGATCCGGCAGCTCCGCTAGGATGTGTACGCGATCGCCGGCCGCAGCGACCAAGGCGTCGTCCTCACGCAACACTGCGTCCTCTCCGGTCATTCTCATCCAGACGCCCATCGCCTTCTCCTGCCGTTTGCATTTTCGAGGCTTCTTCGCTACAAGCTAAACTTAACTTGAGGTCAAGCGGAAAATCGGAGATGGCTGCGGCAACGGAATTAACAGTCGGCCAGGTGGCGATGCGCAGCGGCGTGGCGGTGTCGGCGCTGCATTTCTACGAAGCACGCGGGCTGATCCGCAGCCACCGCACATCAGGCAACCAGCGGCGTTATGGCCGCGACGTGCTGCGACGGGTGGCGATCATCAAGGTAGCTCAGGAGGTCGGTATTTCGCTGGCCGAGATCGGCACAGCCCTTCGATCATTGCCTGAAGGCCGGACGCCGACGCGCGAGGATTGGAACCTGCTTTCGACGGCTTGGCGCGATGACCTCGACCAGAAAATTAGTCAGCTCAAGAAGCTGCGCGACGGGCTGAGCGACTGCATCGGCTGCGGCTGCATGTCGATCGACAAATGTCCGCTGCGGAATAAGAACGACAGGCTGGCAAGGGACGGCGCGGGCGCCCGCAGGCTGGTCGTGCGTTGAAGCCATGACGGTCTGGACGGGTTCAGCGAACTTATCCTGTCCGTTAGTCACTATACAGTCTTGTGAAGTTCATGTGCCCGTGCTTGATACGCCCCTGCAACTAACCTTGGGGGGCAGAATTGAAATTTGCATACAAGACTTACGCCGCGTTGCTTGGCGCCATTGTGTTGGCTGGATGCATGCCGAGCGAAGGTGAATGGAATACGGCAAGGACTTTGGTTCAGGGCAGTCCTGCCATGTATAAGAAAGTGCTTACGGAATGCATCAGGCATTCGGAGCAATCGCCTCTCAGTTCGAAGCAGGAAGCTGGCAAGATCATGAATGTCAGCGCAGCCGCGGCGCCACGTGTCTGGTGCGGAAGAACCGTGCGGGCCTTCGCGAATGGGCGCCTGACGTATGCCGAGATGAAAAGAGCGCATCTTGGAACGGGCGACAGAAGCGTGTTTATCAAGATCGTTCAGGGCAGATGAACTAGCCCTGATACGTTCAGCCTCGAGACCGGAGCGTTAATCGGCCGCCGGCAGCCGCCTGATGGTGAATTCGATGACGTCGCCCGGCCGCTCGAACCAGCTTTCGATCTCGGTCCAATAGGCCTGCTTGGGAAAGCGCTCGAACCATTCCTTCGCCTTGAGACGAGCATCGGAGCGCGGCAGCACGAACGTCTCGCGCAGGAAGCCGTCGCGCGGCATGCGCGCGTTCTCGGCGCGCGAACGGTCGAGCCTCTTCTTCAGGCCATCCAGCGGCGGTCTTGCCGGGGTGCGCACGAAAGAACTCCATTCACACTTGACCCTTGCACCCAAGAGATTAGGGATCGCGGCCGGAAAAGACGAGTCATTTGTCGGGCGCGCCCGCAACCGGAGACAGGATTTGCAACGACCCGAGATACCGGCGGGGCTGCCAGCCGACATCGAACAGAAGAAGACGAAGGCACGGCTGTGGTTCGAGACGTTGTGCGAGCGCATCTGTGCCAGCTTCGAGCAGATCGAGCAGGACCTGCAGGGGCCGCAGGCTAGCTGGTCGCCCGGCCGCTTCGAAAAGACGCCGTGGCAACGCGATGCCGGCAAGGGCGGCGGCGGTATCATGTCGATGATGCACGGCCGCGTCTTCGAGAAGGTCGGCGTCCACACCTCGACCGTCCACGGCGAGTTCTCGCCCGAATTCAGGAAGCAGATGCCGGGCGCCGAAGAGGACCCCTCCTTCTGGGCAAGCGGCATTTCGCTGATCGCCCATCCGTGGAACCCCAACGTGCCGGCCGTGCATATGAACACGCGCATGGTCGTCACCTCGCGCCAGTGGTTCGGCGGCGGCGCCGACCTGACACCGGTGCTCGACCGCCGCCGCAGCCAGGACGACCCCGACACGATCGCCTTCCACAGAGCGATGCAATTTGCCTGCGAGAAGAACGCGGCGATCGCCGACTACGTGAAATTCAAAGCCTGGTGCGACGAGTACTTCTACCTGCCGCACCGCGACGAGCCACGCGGTACCGGCGGTATCTTCTTCGACTGGCTGCATTCGGATGAGGACAAAGGCGGCTGGGACGCCGATTTCAACTTCGTCCAGGACGTCGGGCGATCTTTTCTCGTCGTCTACGGACATCTGGTGCGCGCCAACTTCAATGACAACTGGACCGATGGCGACCGTGACGAGCAGCTCATCCGCCGCGGCCGTTATGTCGAATTCAACTTGCTTCACGATCGCGGCACCATCTTCGGGCTGAAGACCGGCGGCAATGTCGCCTCGATCCTGTCCAGCCTGCCGCCAGAAGCGAAATGGCCGTAAAATCTCGGTGAGCACAACGTGAGCCGCAATCGGGTCCAAATCCCCAGAATTTGACGGCGAATGTGGCGCAAGGCGCGCCAGAAAATATCTTTTTCGTCTAATATACCATTGTAAAGATTGGGTTATTTGTCGCGTCGGGCCGGGAAACGCCGGCGGTTCTTTACTCCCGAGAGCCGCGACCCGACGTGACCGGACGGCCCATGATTGAATGGGGCACCTTTCCCAAGCGGTGCCCGCATTTTCCAGGAGAGCATGCCATGCGCAAGCTTATTATGACCGCAGCCGCCGCTGCCGTCCTCGCCTCTGGTACTGCCGCATTCGCTGCGGTCAAACACACCACCGGCACGATCAAAAGCTTTGATGGAACGGCGATGAGCCTAGTTCTGGATAACGGAGCCACCTTTACGTTGCCCCAGACCTTCAAGGATCCTGGCCTGAAGGTCGGCGAAAAGGTCCGCGTCACGTGGGATATGAGCGGCAAGGATAAAATTGCCGAGGCAGTCAAGATCGTGAAGTGATGTCCTGCCCGCTGGAGCAAGACGAGGTCTTACTCCTGGGTGGCGTAAGAGGGCGGAGCAGCGATGCTCCGCCTTTTCGCAACCCGATCATCAGAGGGCCGCGTGTCGGCTTGGACGCACGGCACTCTAAGGCAACCAAAACCGTTCGATCGTGTTATGCTTAGCTGGCCAGCGTGTAGCCCGGATACCGTACGCGGTTTCCGGATCGCGCAATCAAAGGTCTGGAGCTTCCGTGTCAGTGCGCTGCGCGGCGCTCCAAGGAGGAGATGAGGAGAAGCCGATGAAGGAATTCCATTGCGGGTCGCTCGTACCCGGCTGCGAGTGGCACACACGCGCCGAGGAGGAGGCTGAGGTCATGCGCCGTGCCGTCGAGCATCTGCGCGAGACGCACGGCGAGACGGTGATCCGCGAGACGATGATCGAGGCGATCCGCTCGCGCATCGAAAAGGTCCGCGACGCAGCGTGACGGTCAGGATTCGAGTGCCTCCGCGGCGCGCTTGAGCAGCGCGCCGCGATCAAGCGCAAAACCGGACTCGACCCATTCCTTTTCGAGATTCTTCAACGTTGCACCAAGCTTCGGCCCCGGTGATGCGCCAAGCGTCGTCAGATCGGCGCCCTTGACCGGAAAAACAGGATTTTGCCATTTTGCAGCGAAGGCAAGCAGGCGCGAGAAGCCGCCGGCTTCGAGCAGTGCGTCATTGTCTTCGACCGCGCGGGATCGAGCGGAAGCGAGCAACAGCCGCAACCGGTCGACAAAGCCTTGGCGGTCGCCAAAATAAAGCCTTTTCGCCAACTCTCCTTCAGTCGTTTTCGGATCGACGGCAGCCGTGATCGCCCAATTCCGCAGCCGGCTTGCTTCGCTCACGGAAAGCCTCAATCTCTCGGCAAGCGTTTTCATGCGCGCGGCATCCGGCGGCACGATGGATTCCAGCCTGAGCAGCGGGTCCGGCGCCCAGGCCAGGTCCTTCTCGGTCTTGGTCAGCCCGTGGATGGCATCGATGCCCCATTTCTCGCTTTCCGGCAAAACGGCGGTCAGAACGCCGGCCTGGCGCATCCACAGCAGCGCCCGCGACGGATCTGGCGCCGACAGCAATTTCTTCAATTCCCACCAGACGCGCTCGACCGAAAGCTGGTCGAGCCCCTGCTTCAGCCGAGCACAAGCCTTCAACCCTTCGGCATCCGGCCTACCGTCGCCATACCATGCGAAGAAACGGAAGAAACGCAGGATGCGCAGATAATCCTCGCGGATACGGGCTTCCGGATCGCCGATGAATCGCAGCCTCCGCGCTTCGATATCGGCGATACCGCCGACCAGATCGACGACCGTTCCATCGGCCTCGGCATAGAGTGCATTGATGGTGAAATCACGCCGCTCAGCGTCGGCTTTCCAGTCGCGGCCGAACGACACTTTGGCGCGCCGGCCGTCGGTTTCGATATCGGCACGCAGCGTGGTGACCTCATAGGCCTTGCCGTGGCCGACCGCGGTGACTGTGCCATGCTCGATGCCGGTCGGTACCGTCTTGAAGCCTGCCGCCTCGGCGCGCCGGATGGTTTCCTCGGGCACCGTGGTGGTGGCGATGTCGATGTCGGCGACCGGCTGGCCGATGAGCGCGTTGCGCACCGCACCGCCGGCGACACGCGCCTCCTCGCCGCCATCAGTCAGCGCGGCGAGCAGGCGCTGCAGGTGGCGTTCGCCGAGCCACCCGGCCTTGTCCGCGATCGACACTGGATCGCTCACGAATAGAGCCTTTCATAAAGCGTACGGATGATGCCCGCGGTGACGCCCCAGATGCGCTGGTCGCCATAGGGCATCTCGTAATAGAACCATTCGAGGTCGTTCCACATGCGACTGTCTCTGGTGTGGTTGGCGGGGTCCATCAGAAAGCCCAGCGGCACCTCGAAGACGGCATCGACTTCGTCGGAATTCAGCGTCAGGCTGAAACCGGGCCGCACAATCCCGAGCACCGGGGCGATGCGATAGCCGCTGCCGGAAACGTAGTCCGGCAGACGGCCGACGATCTCGATGTAATCCCTATCGAGACCGATCTCCTCGAATGTCTCGCGCAACGCCGCCGCTTCCGGGCTCGCATCGGTTTGATCGATGGTACCACCGGGGAAAGCCACCTGCCCCGAATGGTTGCGCAGCTTTTCCGCCCGCCTGGTCAAAAGGACCGTGGCTTCATGGCCATGATCGACCACCGGGATCAGCACGGCGGCATCGCGCAGCGCCTTGGCCAGCTTCAGCCTGGGATGGCCCGGATTGAAGCGGTGGTCGCCAAAATCGTCGCCGGCATGCGCCAGCGGCTGCGCCGCGACGCGCTGGCGAAACCCGGCAACGGAAAACGGCAACGGCATCACCTGATCCATCATAGGCGGTCCATCATGCGCTCAGCCGTTTCAGTTTCTCAGCCGGCATGATTGGATAGACCTCGCCTTTGGAACGGACGGCAAACATCCTCTTGCCACCGATGTCGATCTCTTCGCCGTGCTCGACCAGCTCGTACATCACCGGCCGTGCCACCAGCGCCTCCAGCCGCCCGCGCACCAGCACATAAGGCTTCAGGCCACCTGTCTCGTCCTCATCGACGAAGCGCAGCGGGTGTCCCGCCCCAGCCTCGACCACGTCGCCGACATTGGTGCGAAAGGTGATGATTTGTCCGTCGCCGACGCCCGACACGTCCATCTCGACGGCAATGAAGGGCGCGTCGGCGACGCGGATGCCGACCTTTTCCACCGGCGTCACCAGGTAAGTCCTGCCGTCCGCGTCCTTGCGCAGCACTGAGGAAAAAAGCTGCACCAGCGGCATCCGGCCGATCGGCGTTCCCAGATAGAACCAGGTGCCGTCCTGCTTGATTTCCATGTCGAGATCGCCGCAAAATGCCGGATTCCAGCGTTCCACCGGCGCCGGCCCCTTACCAGCGCGCGTCGCGCGCGAGACCAGCGCTTCCAGCCCGCGCGCCTCGGTCGCGGCCGTCAGGCTCTCTTCACGATGGTCGGCGGCTTCCGTCATGGTCACGAAATAGTCACTGTTGTTCCGCTTGTCAGCCTAAGTCTGTGATTTAAGTTCATTGCAGGCGCATGCGAAGCCGAATCGCGGCATTCTCTGCGGCACCAAGGTGCCAAGCGGTGTTTCCAACAGAAGGATCGATGCTGCATGAGCGTTATGATCAAGGAAAGCCCAATCAGCGAAAAGGACATGGTGGCGCAGGCCGAGAAAGCGCTGGCCGACATTTCGAGGGTCCGTGACGGCGTCGGCCGGGTCATTTTCGGCCAGGAAAGCGTCGTCGAGCGCACGCTCGTCGCATTGCTGGCCGGCGGCCATGCACTGCTGGTCGGCGTGCCCGGCCTCGCCAAGACCAAGCTGGTCGAAACGCTGGGCATCGTGCTCGGCCTCGATTCGCGCCGCATCCAGTTCACGCCCGACCTGATGCCATCCGACATTCTCGGCTCGGAAGTGATGGAGCAGGATGAATTCGGCAAGCGCTCCTTCCGCTTCATTTCCGGGCCGATCTTTGCGCAACTGCTGATGGCAGACGAGATCAACCGCGCCTCGCCACGCACCCAGTCGGCGCTGCTGCAGTCGATGCAGGAATACCACGTCACCATTGCCGGCGTGCGCCATGATCTGCCGTCACCGTTCCACGTTCTGGCGACGCAGAACCCGCTGGAGCAGGAAGGCACCTATCCGCTGCCGGAAGCGCAGCTCGACCGCTTCCTGATGCAGGTCGATATCCTCTACCCCGAGATCGAGGCGGAGCGCCGCATCCTGCTGGAGACCACCGGTATCGAGGATGCCAAGGCTGAAAACGTGCTGCAGCCGGCGCGGCTGAAGGACATCCAGACGCTCATCCGCCGTATGCCGGTGCCGGAAAGCGTCGTCGAGGCGATCCTCAAGCTGGTGCGCTCAGCGCGCCCCGGCCAGGGCAACGCCGATACCGACAAGCACGTCGCCTGGGGCCCAGGCCCGCGCGCCAGTCAGGCGCTGACGCTGTGCACCCGCGCCCGCGCCCTCTACGATGGCCGGCTGGCGCCGTCGGTCGACGACGTCCGCGCGCTCGCCGAGCCGGTGCTGCAGCACCGCATGGCGCTGACCTTCGCCGCCCGCGCCGAGGGCACCACGGTTCGCGATGTTGTGGCGAAGCTCGCGAAAGGGATTTGATGGCGCGCATCGGTGAAGCGCAGGCACCGGCAGCGACGCGCGATGCGCTCGCCAGAGGCCGGTTGCGGGCTTCGTTGGTGCCGGACCTGCTGGTCGAGGCGCGCCGCATCGTCAACACGGTAATTGCCGGCTGGCATGGCCGCCGCAAGCGCGGTATCGGCGAGAATTTCTGGCAGTTCCGGCCCTATGTCGAAGGCGATTCCTCGCGCATTGACTGGCGCCGTTCCGCTCGCGACGACCACACCTATGTCCGCGACCGTGAATGGGAGGCCGCCCACACGGTGTGGCTTTGGGCCGATCCCTCGCCTTCCATGCTCTACAAATCGACCGGAGCCAGCGTTCCCAAGGAATCGCGCGCCCTGGTGCTGGCGCTGGCCATGGCCGAGCTTTTGTCGCGCAGCGGCGAGCGCATTGCCTGGCCGGGCCTGACCGACCCGTTCACCGCCCGCAATGGCGCCGAGCGCATCGCGGCGCAACTGATGCACGCCGCCGACCTGCCGGCAAAGCCCGACCTATCCGGCATTCGCCGGTTCTGCGACATCGTCCTCGTCAGCGATTTCCTCGACCCGGTCGAGGACACCATGGCGTGGCTGGACGTGCTCGCCCGCCACGGCGTGCGCGCCCATCTGGTCGAGGTCGCCGATCCGGCCGAGGAAAGCTTCCCCTATGCCGGGCGCACCGAATTCACCGATCCTGAGACCGGCGACAAGCTGACCGCCGGCCGCGCCGAAATGCTGGGCGAGGAATATCGCCTGCTTTATGCCGCCCGCCGCCAGGAATTGGCCGCGTGGTGCAAACGGCTTGGCTGGAGCTTTACCGTCAATCATACCGACCGTCTTGCCTCCGAGGCGCTGGTGCGCATCCACATGGCGATGACCGGCGAAGGCAGCTTTGCCGGGAGGGCCCGCGCATGAGTTGGCTGCCGCTCTCCTTCGGGGCGCCGATGGTGCTGTGGGGCCTGCTGGCGCTGCCGGTGATCTGGTGGCTTCTGCGGCTGACCCCGCCAAGGCCGCAAACCGAGGTGTTTCCGCCGCTCAGGATTCTCGCCCGCGTGCTGAGGCGCGAAGAAACGCCGCAGCAAAGCCCTTGGTGGCTGACGCTGCTTAGGCTGCTGATGGCCGCGCTTGTCGTGGCAGCACTTGCCGAACCGGTCTTCAATCCGCGCGAAAAGCTGCCGGCCGAGGGCGCTGCCCTGGCGCTGGTGATCGACAATGACTGGGCAAGTGCCGCCGACTGGGGCAAGCGGGTCGCCACCGCCGAGCGGCTGATCGCCGATGCCAATTCGAACGGCGTGCCGGTGCTCATCGCTTTCACCGCCGAGAAGCCGAATGCCGAGATCGGTCCCTTCGATGCCGCTGCCGCGCTCGACCGGCTGCGCGCGGCAAAGCCGCGGCCGATCCCGACCGACCGCCCCGCCGTCTACGCCCGCGTCGCGTCAGCCCTGGAGTCGCTGCCGAGCGCAAGCGTCGCAGTGCTCGCCGATGGCTTGGCGGCGCAAGGCGACGAAGCCGCCTTCAACACGTTGTTGTCAAAGAACGCGGCACGTGTTGTCTGGGCCGTCTCCGACCGGCTGTCGCTGACCGGCCTGACCGGCGCCGACAACCAGGTCGACGGCTTCGCCCTGACCGCCATCCGCGCACCGGGCGATCCGGCACCTGCACAGGTGACGGCCGGCGCGTTCGATGACAAGGGGCGCCGCATTGCCGACGCGACGCTGACCTTTGCCCCGGGCGGAACCACCGCAACCGGCACGATGGCGGTGCCGTTCGAACTGCGCAACGACTTCGCCTACATCGCGCTCGATGGCGAGCGCCAGGCCGGTGCCGTCCGCGTGCTCGATGAGAGCTCAAAACGCCGCCGCGTCGGGCTGCTGTCGCAGTCCGAGGCTGATCAGGCGCAACCGCTGCTGTCGCCGCTCTACTACATTCGGCGCGCCCTGCAGCCCTTCGCCGATCTCGTCGAGCCGTCGAGCGTCGATCTCGCCGACGCCATCCCGCAACTGCTCGACCAGAAGCCGGCGATGATCGTCATGGCCGATGTCGGCACCATTCCGGAACAGGCGCGGCAAAGGCTGGTCGACTGGGTCGACAAGGGCGGCACGCTGGTGCGTTTTGCCGGTTCGCGGCTGGCCGCTGCCGGCAATGACGACGACCTGCTGCCGGTCCGGCTGCGCACCGGCGAGCGATCGCTTGGCGGCGCGCTGTCATGGACGGCGCCGCAGCCGGTCACCGAATTCCCGAAAACCGGTCCCTTCGCCGACCTCGCGCCGCCGACCGAGGTCACCGTTACCAGGCAGGTGCTGGCCGAGCCGACGCCCGACATTGTCGAGCGCACCTGGGCCACGCTTGCCGACGGTACGCCGCTGGTGACCGGGATGAAGAAGGACAAGGGCACCCTCGTACTGTTCCACGTCACCCCCGAGGCGACGTGGTCCAACCTGCCGATCTCCGGCAGCTTCGTCGAGATGCTACGGCGCATCGTGCAATTGTCGCGCAACCAGGGCGCGGCTGTCGCCAATGCCGAGGCCGCCGCCACGTCGCTGGCACCCTATCGTATGATCGCCGCCGACGGCACGCTGGTGCCGCCGACGCCGGATGCCAGGCCGCTGGTGCCCGGCGCCGGCCCGCTGCCGGTGACGCTGGAAAACCCGCCCGGCCTCTACGGCTCGGAGACGGGAGTGTTCGCTCACAATCTGCTCGGTGGCGACAGCGCATTCACGCCGCTGACCCGGCCTGAAATCACGGTACCGGTCACCACCATCCAGTATGCCTTCGACGAGCAGCACAACCTCAAAGGTCCGCTTGTCACGGCCGCTCTGGTGCTGATGGTGCTCGACACGCTTGCCGTATTCTGGATGGGCGGCCTGTTGTCGCGCCGGCCGCGCCGTGCCGGCGCTGCGGCCACGGCAGCCGTCCTGCTGATTGCGCTCGGCGCTTTGATTGGCCACGCGGACGTCGCGCGCGCCGACGACGCCAAACCGGGAGATACGGAGGCGATCGGGGACATTTCAAAGACCCGGATCGCCTATGTGCTGACCGGCGAGCCGGGTGTCGATTCGATCAGCCGCGCCGGGCTCGAAGGCCTGACCCGCTTTCTTATCGAAAAAACCGCGCTCGAACCCGGAGCACCGGCCGGCGTCGACATCTCGAAGGACGAACTTTCCTTCTATCCGCTGATCTACTGGCCGATCGATCCCTCGGCCCCGATGCCCAGCGAGGCCGCCATCGCCCGCATCGACGCCTACATGCAGCAGGGCGGAACGGTCTTGTTCGACACCCGCGACCAGTTCGCCAATGGCATTGGTGCGGATTCGACCAGCCCGGCGACGGAGCGGCTGCGCGACATCCTCGGCAACCTCAACGTGCCACCGCTTGAACCGGTGCCGTCGGATCACGTGCTGACCAAATCCTTCTACATTCTTCCGGAGTTTCCCGGCCGTTTTGCCGGCAGCCCGCTTTGGGTCGAGGCATCGCTCGAAGCCAGCAACACCGAGAACCGCCCGGTGCGCACCGGCGACGGCGTTTCGCCGATCATGATCACCGCCAATGATTTCGCCGGCGCTTGGGCCGTCGACGAGAATGGCGACCCGCTATTGCCGACGGTGCCTTCGGATCCGATGCAGCGCATCTATGCGCTGCGTGCCGGCGTCAACATCATGATGTACATGCTGACCGGCAACTACAAATCCGATCAGGTGCACGTCCCGGTGCTGCTCGAACGGCTGGGGCAGTAGACTATGAACTGGTCGCTCTCCTTCGAACCGCTCATCACCTGGCCACTGCTCGCAGTGGTTCTGGTGCCGCTGCTGCTGCTGGCGCTGGTCGGCCTTTGGTTTCGCCAGCGCGGCGCGGTCTTCCGCCTGGCAGCCCTGATTGCCCTGGCGGCGGCGCTGCTCAATCCGGTGTTCCTCGACGAAGAACGTGAGCCGCTGAAAAGCATTGTCGCCGTCGTCGTCGATCGCAGTCAGAGCCAGGATATCGGCGACCGCACCAAGCAGACTGACGCGGCGTTGGCCGGGCTTCAGCAGCGTCTCGGCCGCTTCAAGCAGTTCGACGTCCGTGTCGTCGAAGCCGGCAAGTCCGAAGCCGCTGACGAGCGCACCGAGACGCGGTTGTTTTCCTCGCTCGAAAATGCTTTCCGCGACGTGCCGCCATCGCGCATCGGCGGCGCCATCATGATCACCGATGGCGAGGTGCATGACGCGCCGCCCGGCGCACCCGATTTCAATGCCCCGCTGCACGCGCTGATTACCGGCAACGAGCATGAGAAGGACCGCCGCATCCGCTTCGAGAATGCGCCGCGCTTCGGCCTCGTTGGCAAGCCGCTCGACATGACCTATCGCGTCATCGCCACCAACAACGAAACCGGCCCGGTCGATGTCCGCGTATCGGTCAACGGCGAGCAGGTATCGGTCGAGCACGCCAACATCGGCCAGGCGATGCCGCTGCAGGTGACCATTCCCAGCGCCGGGCGCAACATCGTCGAACTCGCCATCAACCACGAGCCGGGCGAACTCACCGACACCAACAACCGCGCCATCGCGCTGATCGACGGCATCCGCGAAAATCTGCGCGTGCTGCTTGTTTCCGGCGAACCGCATGCCGGCGAGCGCACCTGGCGCAATTTGCTGAAATCCGACGCTTCGGTCGACCTCGTGCACTTCACCATCCTGCGCCCGCCGGAAAAGCAGGATGGCACGCCGATCAACGAATTGTCGCTGATCGCCTTCCCGACGCGCGAGCTGTTCGTCGAGAAGATCAAGGATTTCGACCTGATCATATTCGACCGCTATCAGCACCGCGACGTGCTGCCGATCCTCTATTACGACTACATCTCCGAGTATGTCGAAAAGGGCGGCGCGCTGCTGATCGCGGCAGGCCCCGAATATGCCGGCGAAAGCTCGATCGCCCGCACGCCGCTGATGTCGGCACTGCCGGCAATGCCGACCGGCGAGGTCATCGACAAGGCCTTCTACCCACGTCTCACCGATACCGGCCAGCGTCATCCGGTAACGCGTGGGCTCGACGGCTCCGCGACCGAGCCGCCGCACTGGAGCCGCTGGTTCCGCACCATCGGCGTCGAGAACCCCGAGGGCGAGGTGGTGATGAAGGGTGCCGACAACCGGCCGCTGCTGCTGCTCGATCGCAAGGGCGAAGGCCGCGTCGGCATGCTTCTGTCCGACCAGGGCTGGCTGTGGGCGCGCGGCTTCGAGGGCGGCGGCCCCCATGTCCAGCTCTACCGGCGTATCGCCCACTGGCTGATGAAGGAGCCCGAACTCGAGGAAGAGCGGCTGACCGCCGACGGCCGCGGCATGGTGCTTGAAATCCGCCGTCAGACGATGAGCGACGACCCCGGCCCGGCACAAGTCATCACGCCGTCCGGCAAGGCACTGATCGTCAGGCTCGAGAAATCCGAACCAGGCGTCTTCCTCGGCAGCGTCGAGACCAACGAAATCGGTCTCTATCAGGTCGGCAATGGCGACCTGACGGCATTGGCCCATGTCGGGCCGGTCAACGCCCCGGAATTCACCGACGTCGTCTCCACCGAGAACCGGCTGAAACCACCGGCTGAGGCAACCGGCGGCAGTGTTCGCCGGCTGGCGCCGGCCTCAGCACTTGGCACTCTCACCAGCACCGTCACGCTGCCATCCGTAGTCCCGGTCCGTTCCTCGGGCGCTGCCTCCGGCGATGACTGGATCGGCCTGCGCACCACCGACGACAGCGTACTCAAGGCCGTCTCGCGCGTGCCGCTGTTCGGCGGCTTCCTCGGCCTCGGCCTGCTGCTTCTGGCGATGGGCTCGATGTGGTACCGCGAAGGGCGGTAACGCGGTTTATCCTTCTCCCCTTGTGGGAGAAGGTGGATTGGCGCGCAGCGCCAAGACGGTTGAGGGGTGCTGGACGGAGTGCCGTCCTTGCCAAGCTGGAACACCCCTCATCCGACCGAGCTTCGCTCGGCCACCTTCTCCCACAAGAGGAGAAGGAAGAAAGCGAACCGCCCTACTCCTCCGGCTCCGTCGTGAACATCAGCGGGTAGCCCTTGGCCTTGCCGGCATCGGTTGCCCGCGCCGCCTTGGTCTCGGCGACATCCCTGGTGAAGACGGCGACAACGCAGACGCCGCGCCGGTGCGCGGTGATCATTATCCTATGCGCCTGGTCTTCGCTGAGCTTGAACTCGGACTTCAGCACCGTCACGACGAACTCGCGCGGCGTGAAATCGTCATTGACCAGGATGACCTTGTAGAGCTTCGGCCGTTCGACCTTCGGCTTCGTGCCGGTACGGGGTTTTGTCGTGATTTCAGGCATTGGACCGGCAATTGCGTACGACAGCTTTGCGGTCATTTTGACATGGGCAAAAGCGGTCGTCCATTCAACCGCGCGCGATCGGCTTGCCGGCGAGCGCAGTTCACAAATCCGTGCCTATGTGGGAACTGCCGGCTGGCGTTCACCTGGGCGGTGTGGGCCGGGACTGGCCCTATTGTATGCACGCAACAAAAAAGACGACCGCTCCAGGCAAATCGCAACTGGAGCGGTCTTCTCATAGGGTAGAAAGATGTCGCTTGATCAGGCCTTCGGAGCTGCCTTGACCGCGTGCTTCTTGTGCTTCTTGACGGTCTTCTTGGCAGCGACCTTCTTCACGGCCTTGGCCGGCGCAGCGGTCGTCGTTGTCGTCGCAGCCGGGGTGGTGGTCGCGGCATTGGCGCTGCTGGCGCCGAGAACCGGCATCGAGACGGCCAGCGCGATGGCGAGACCGAGGGCGGAGAGGAGGGACTTTTTCATGGCTTCACTTCCTTTTTGTGCAGATCGGATTGAGTGTCACTGAACGGGATCGATCGGTGTCACTCCAAGCAGCTTCAAAGCGTTCGCGAGCATCCGGATTCCCTGTGCCTGTTTCTTGTTGGCGCAGAACCGGTTTCCCTTTCTTTGAAGTGCTTTCGCCGCGGTGACCTGCGTTGCCGCGGCATGGGTTTCGAGGGCTTCGTCAAACTGGCGGTTCAGATCGATGCAACGCTCGCTGCGGGTGGTCGCCACCTTTGCATCGGCCGCCTTTGCATTGGCCACCTTCGCATCGGCCAGTTTTGCATCGGCATGTTCGACCGCGACCGTGACGAGCGAAATGGAAAGCAACGCACCCATCAGACTGATCGAGAACCTTTGCATTGGTCTGTCCGTAATCCCGTAACGCGTGTCGCAGCCGATGACCTGACCGCCACGGCACCACTTATGCCTTTGATTTTTTTCGGCAGTTTTTCCGGATTGTAGAATTTTGTTTCTGGATTGTTTCTGGGCAGCCCGGATCGGGCCGCCGATCTCCACTGGCCAACTTATGGCCTGAATTCTATCGTCTGGCTGACAGCCGAAGCAGCGCTTGGGCGATCCACAAATGACAGGTTCCCTGTGAAATCCGACCCCCACATACTGATCGTCGACGACGACAAGGGCATTCGCGACCTGCTTCAGGAATTTTTCCAGAAGCGAGGGCTGCATACATCGGTCGCCGCCGACGGCACCGAGATGGAGACCATCCTGCGCCGCGCCCAGGTCGACCTGATCGTCCTGGACGTCATGCTGCCCGGCAAGAGCGGGCTGGAGCTCTGCCGCGAGTTGCGCGCCAATTATTCGACGCCGATCATCATGCTGACCGCGGTTACCGAAACTACCGACCGCGTGGTTGGGCTGGAGATGGGTGCCGACGACTACGTGCCGAAACCCTTCGATCCGCGCGAGCTGCTCGCACGCATTCGTGCCGTCTTGAGACGCAATGGCGCCGCCGAACCGCGACGCGCGGCCTCGCGGCAGATATACCATTTCGCCGGCTGGACGATGGACTGTTCGCGCCGCCGGCTGATGGCGCCCGGCGACGTCAGGATCGAGCTGACGATGGCCGAATTCAATCTACTGCAGACCTTCGTCAAGAGCGCGCAACGCGTACTGAGCCGCGAGCAGCTGATCGAGCTGTCCGGCGGCGACAGCGGCTACAGTTTCGACCGCAGCGTGGACATTCTGGTCAGCCGGCTGCGGCGCAAGATGGAGGATGACCCGAAAACGCCGAAGCTGATCTTGACTGTGCGCAGCGGCGGCTACCAGTTCCTGCCTGAGACGACCGCCGAATGAGACGTATTCTGCCGCAAACACTGCCGGTCTGGGTGCTGCTCATCGTCATAGCCGGCCTGCTGATCAGCCAGATCGCGACCCTCTACATCGTTTCGCGCGACCGTGCCGCCGCCAATGACGTCGTCGATCTCTACCGGCTGAACGACCGCGCCTTCTCGCTGGTACAGCTGATGCATGACGCCACCCCCGAACAGCGCAAGGCGACGGCGTCCGGCCTGTTCAACGCCACTTATGCGCTCACCGTTTCCAACACGCCCGCCGTTACTTCCTCGATAGCCGGCGACGACGAGCTGGCCGAATTGGAGGACATATTGGTCGGCCGGCTATCGAAGTTCGGCATCACCGACGCGCGGGTCCGCCGCGACCCGGCAACGCACGAAGCCGACGCTCCCGGCGGGACGGTCGCCGGTCCCGATATTGGCCAGGTCGAGCGCGACCTGCTGGTGCTGGCGGCCGATTTCGCCCAGAGCGACAAGCTGACCGCTTCGCTTCGCTTTGCCGACGGCCAATGGCTGAACTTCACCGAGCCGAACACGCCGGCCGGGCCGATACTGAGCTTCGATAGCCTGCCACTCTATGCCTTGATCGCCGGGCTGGTGGTGGCTTCCTCGATCTGGTCGCTGCGCCGGCTGACGGCGCCCTACCGGATGATGGAGACCGCGGTGAAGCGGATCGGCGAGGACCTGAAGAGCCCGCCGATCGCCGAGAGCGGCAGCCGCGAGGTGCGTACCGCGGCAAAGGCGGTCAATGCCATGCAGGCAAGACTGCGCGCCTACGTCGAGGACCGCGAGCATCTTGCCGCCGCACTGGCGCACGACCTGCGCACGCCGTTGACCAGGATGCGGCTGCGCCTCGAACTGCTGAGGAATTCGTCCGTGCGCGCCGCACTGGCGCACGACCTCGCCGACATCGAAGGCATTGCCAGCTCGGTCATCGACTTCGCCACTTTCGAGGTGACCGAGGAGAAGAGCGAGAGGATCGATTTCTGGTCGCTGGTAGAATCGATCGCCGACGGCTTCGACGAGGTCTCCTTCGACAATGAGGACGCGCGCTCGCGCGGCCTGATCTGCGTCGCGCAGCCGGTCGCGCTACGGCGCTGTGTCACCAACCTCGTCCAGAACGCGGTGACCTATGGCAAGAGGGCGCGTCTCAGCCTGCGTCAATCAGGCAAGACAATCACGCTGGCGATCCATGACGAGGGTCCGGGCATCCCGCAAGCCGAGCTCGACGCCGTGTTCGGCTCGTTCGTGCGCCTGGAACAGTCGCGCAACCGTCAGACCGGCGGCCTCGGCCTCGGCTTGACCATCGCCCGCAACATCGCCCGTAGCGCCGGCGGCGAAGTCAGCCTGTCCAACCATCCCGATGGCGGCCTGATGACGGAGCTGCGCCTGCCGCTGGCGGTTTAGCTTGCGTATCGGGCTAAGCCGGCGTTCCTTCGCGCCCCCTCTGTTCTGCTGGACACCTCCTCCACAGGTGGGGAGATTGGCCGTCATCGCCGATATCGCCAATTACAAACGTTGGAATGTGAGAGCCGTCCGCGAAGCCGCCGATCTCCCCCCAAGTGGGAGAGATGTCCGACAGGACAGAGGGGGGCGCGACAGAACTCGGCGTTTGGTCTTGGTTCTCTCCCCAAGGAGAAAAACTATCTTCGCAGCACCGCGCTCAACACATCCCTGACGCCGATGGCGCCGACGAAGCGCGACTGCTCGTCGAATAGCGCGACGGGTGCGGTCTGCGAGCGATGCATGGCCAGCATCACGGTCTTCAGCGAGGTGCCGGGATTGGCCCAGAATACCTGAGCCGTCTCCTCCGGCTGGGCTTCGACATCGGCGCAGGACACCCAGACCGCCGGCTTGCCGTCGCGCTCGGCCGCCGCCACCAGCCCATGCTCGTCGATCTTGAAACGCGTCGTCCTGCGCCGGTCGAGCCACACCCAGCCGTTCTCGCCATATTCGAGGTCGCGTCGGTCGCGCATGACGTTCCACGCGGTCAGCACCGAGAGCGGGTTCACAT
Source organism: Mesorhizobium sp. M0968 (assembly GCF_040319065.1). Taxonomy (NCBI): domain Bacteria; kingdom Pseudomonadati; phylum Pseudomonadota; class Alphaproteobacteria; order Hyphomicrobiales; family Phyllobacteriaceae; genus Mesorhizobium; species Mesorhizobium sp. M0968. The sequence continues at coordinate 357,995 of NZ_JAMYNL010000003.1, read as the reverse complement.
TGGCGATGAAGTCGCGGACATAGTCGTTGGCGGGCCGCAGCACGATGTCTTCCGGCGCGCCTGTTTGCACGATGCGCCCGCCTTCCATGATGGTGATATGGGTGCCGATCTTCAGCGCCTCCTCGAGGTCGTGGCTGACGAAGATGATGGTCTTCTTCAGCTCGGCCTGGAGCTGCAGCAACTCGTCCTGCAGCTTGGTCCGGATCAGCGGATCGAGCGCCGAGAACGGCTCGTCCATGAGCAGGATCGGCGCCTCGGTGGCAAAGGCGCGCGCCAGGCCGACGCGCTGCTGCATGCCGCCGGACAGCTCATGCGCATATTTCTTCGACCACTGGTCGAGATGAACCAGCTTCAGTTGCCTGTTCACCCGCTCCTTGCGCTCGGCTTCGGGTACGCCGGCGAGCTCGAGGCCAAGGCCGACATTCTCCTCCACCGTGCGCCACGGCAGCAGGCCGAACTGCTGGAACACCATCGCCACCTGTTTCTGCCGCAGCCGCCGAAGCGTCGCCTCGTCGCAGGTGACGACGTCGACCGTGCCGTCGCCATCCTTGACCAGCACCTGGCCGCGCGAGACGACGTTCAGCCGGTTGACGGCTCTGAGCAGCGTCGATTTGCCGGAGCCGGAAAGCCCCATCAGCACCGAGATCTCGCCCTCGTTCACGGTGAGGCTGGCGCCGGCGCAGCCCAGTACGTTGCCGGTTTTTTCGAGGATCTCGGCTCGGGTGGCACCACTGTCGATCAGCGCCAGCGAGCCTGCCTGGTCGGCGCCGAAGACGATGTCGACATTCCTGAAATCGACGGCGACGGTCATTTCTTGCCTCCCACGCCGATGCGCGTCATCCGGTCGAGCACGATGGCGAGCACGACGATGGCGAGCCCTGCCTCAAGCCCGAGGTCGATCCTGCGCGAACCGAGCGCCCGGTTGATTTCCGTACCGAGGCCGCCGGCGCCGATCAGGGCGGCGAACACCACCATCGACAGCGACAGCATGATCGACTGGGTCAGCCCAGCCATGATGGTCGGCAGCGCTGAAGGCAGCTCGACCTTCCACAGCAGCTGGCGCTTGGTGGCGCCGAATGCCTCGCCCGCCTCGACGATCGATTTCGGCACCGAGGTGACGCCGAGATGGGTGAGCCGAACCGAGGTCGGGATGACGAAGATGATGGTGACGATCAGGCCGGGCGCGTTGCCGAGGCCGAACAGGGTCAGCACCGGGATCAGGTAGACGAAGGTCGGCAATGTCTGCATCAGGTCGAGCACCGGCAGCATGACGCGATACACCTTCGGCTTGTGCGCGGCCCAGATGCCGAGCGGCACGCCGATGGCCATCGACACGGCGGCGGCGGCGACCACCAGCACCAGCGTCTCCACCGTCTGCTTCCACAGGTTCTGGTTGAGGATGAACAGCAATCCGATGAATACCGCCAAAGCCAGGCCTTTCGAGCGCTGCAGGAAATAGGCGAGCAGAGCGATCAGCGCGATCAGCAGAACCGGCGGCAGCAACAGCAGCCCGTCGACGATGCCGTCGAGCAGGAAGTTGAGGCTGTTGGAAAAGGCCCTGAAGATGGTGTCGAAATTGTCGGTGAGAAAGCCGAAAAACGCCTTCCCCCATGCCCCGATGGGAATCTTGTAACTGACCAGGAATTTGGAGATCGGATCCATCTAGCCCCTCTTCTGCCGGCGCCGTCCTTCGCCGGACGGTCATCTTGTCACAGGATATGAAAAAGGGCAGCCATTTCTACCGTGGCTGCCCTTTGTCTCGTCATGCCAGATGGTCGGGTCAGCTTCCGAGCGCCGTTTTCACCGCAGCCGCCGCATCGCCGCCGTCGAAGGTGGTGACGCCGGCGATCCAGGGAGCGACCGCGTCCGGGTGCTTCTTCAGCCAGTCGGTCGCGACCGTATTGGCATCGCCGCCCTTCAGGATCGCGTCCATCATCTCGCCTTCCATGTCGAGGTTGAACTTCAGATTGGCGATGAACTTGCCGGCGTTCGGGCATTCGCTCATGTAGCCCTTGCGTACGTTGGTATGCACGGTGGCAGCACCAAAGCCGCTATCTCCCATCCCCTCGAGATAGGTGATCTTCATGGCGCCCATCACCGGATGCGGCGTCCAGCCGAGGAAGGCGATCCATTCATTGTTCTTCATCGACTGCTCGGCCTGGGTGAGCATGCCGGCCTCGGAAGATTCGACCAGTTCGAAGCCTTCAAGATTGGTCTTCGGATCCTTGATCATGTCGAGGATGATGCGGTTGCCGTCATTGCCGGCCTCGATGCCGTAGATCTTGCCGTCGAACTTGTCCTTGAACTTGCCGAGATCGGTCAGCGTCTTGACACCGGCATCGGCGACATAGGTCGGAACGACGATGCCGTAGCCGGCACCGCTGAGATTTTCGCTGACGGTCTCGACCGAGCCTTCGGCGGCATAGTCCTTGATGTCGTTGGTCATCGACGGCATCCAGTTTCCGAGGAACACGTCGAGGTCTTTGTTCTTCAGCGACGCATAGGTCACCGGCACCGAAAGCTGGATCACCTGCGGCTCGTAGCCGAGCGCCGTGAGCAGCACCGAAGCGACGCCGGTGGTCGCCTGGATGTCGGTCCAGCCGACATCGGACAGCCGCACCGTCTTGCAGCTTTCCGGATCGCCGGCGAAGGCCCCAGTCGTGGATAGAAAAGCCGCCAGGCCGAGGCCGGCGACGAATGAACTCATACGCGACATGAAAATTCTCCCATTTCAGTTCTCGGTGAAGCGACGCGACGGTTTTATCTCCGCCTTTGTTCCGTCAGCCAAACATCATTCTGCTGCGGTTTCAAGCACTAAGGCAATCACGAACAACGGCGCAGGCTGGCCGATCAGCGACACGCCCGCCGCTTTCCGGATGGAAGTCGTCTTTTCCCGGTGGAATGTAGGCGCTCCCCCTCCCCGCTTTGTTGCAACTCGGCTTAAAAGGACGGCATGGCCAAGCTGTACTTCCATTATGCGACGATGAATGCCGGCAAGACGACGATGCTGTTGCAGGCCTCGTACAATTACCGCGAGCGCGGCATGACGACGATGCTGTTCATCGCCGGCCACTACCGCAAGGGCGATACCGGGCTGATCTCGTCGCGCATCGGCCTGGAGACGGAAGCCGAGATGTTCCGCGACGGCGACGACCTGTTCGCCCGGGTCGCCGAGCATCACGACCACGCCACGGTCCATTGCGTCTTCATCGATGAGGCGCAGTTCCTCGAAGAGGAGCAAGTCTGGCAACTCGCCCGCATCGCCGACCGGCTGAACATCCCGGTCATGTGCTACGGCCTGCGCACCGATTTCCAGGGCAAGCTGTTTTCCGGATCGCGCACCCTGCTGGCAATCGCCGACGACCTGCGCGAGGTGCGCACCATCTGCCGTTGCGGCCGCAAGGCGACGATGGTGGTGCGCCTCGGCGCCGACGGCAAGGTGGCGAAACAGGGCGAACAGGTGGCGATCGACAAGGATGTCTATGTCTCGCTCTGCCGCCGCCATTGGGAAGAGGAAATGGGCCGCGCCGTGCCCGACGATTTCATCGGCTTCACCAGAACCTGACCAGCGCTATTGCCTTCATCCGACCTCCCGGCCGACATTCGTTCGCCAATCGCGCCATCGTGCGGCGCTTGTTTAAGGCCTGCTTGCTATTTCAGAACCTCACAGCCAGAGCCGTCGGGGAGTTCCCATGCTTCGAGCCATCTCATCTGCAACTGCTTTCCTCATCGCCGGCGCTCTTGCCGCGCATGCCGACGGCGATGCCGCTCTCGGCAAGAAAGTCTTCAACAGATGCATGGCCTGTCATGAGGCCACGAGCGACCACGACAAGGTCGGCCCGCATCTGCTGGGTGTCGTCGGCCGCACCGCCGGCACCGCGGACAGTTATCTCAGCCGCTACTCGCAGGGGATGAAGGCCGCCGGCCTGGTCTGGGACGAAGCAAACCTCGCCGAATACCTGCGCGCGCCGCGGCAGAAGGTCCCCGGCAACAAAATGGCCTTCTCCGGCCTGACCAGCGACGACGACATCGCCAATGTCATCGCCTACCTCAAGGCCGATCCCAAGCCCTGAGCGTCGCTCCCGACCTAAAGTCCAGCCGCGGTTGAAGCGGTGTCTGATTGGACGGCAGTTACACCGTAATCATTGCCTGACTATCCTGCGGTCGGCCTCCTGAAATTCTTTTGTTTTCCTGTAATCCCATGTCTTCCGTCTTTCATTCGCCAAACCCGGCACATATATTCGCGGCGGTTTGCGAAACGAAACCGATGCCGAAGCGGGAGGCCCCAATGGCGACATTGCAGAATTTCGACGCCGAGATTGCCAAGACCAAGCAGGTCGTTGAGGACATGCGCAACAAGATCGAGCAGTCCGGTACTGTGCTCGACACGCTCGCCACCGCCGACAAGAAGATCGGCGACGCCAATTTCGACATCGAGAATGCCCGCATCGAGGACGTGCTGAAGCAGCAGAAGGTGATGGAAGGCAATATCGCCGACCTGATTATCGGCCTCGAGGACGCCACCAACGTCTTCGGCGCCGAATTCGAGAGCATGAAGAACTACACCGGCTGGGAAAATTTCGTCGGTGTCTTCTCCAGCCAGCGCAAGCAGCGCCTGCGCACCGACCGCGTCCGCAACATGTCGCTGGCCGGCAATCTGCAGGAGCTGCTGGCGAAATCCGACACCATCGTCGGCATCCTCAAGGCGCAGAAGCAGGTTCTCGACACGCGCTACAAGACCTCCGAGGCCAGCCTGTCGCAGGTGATCGAGCGCCGCAAGACCACCATGTCCAATCTCGAGACTGTGCAGAAGCGCATCGAAGAACTCAACCCGATGCTGCTCGACATCGAGAACAAGATCGCCGCCTCGACCAGCCAGAAGGAGCGCACCCAGCTGGAAGGCGAACGCTCGAAACTAGCCACGGAATACAACGAGAAGCAGGCCAAGGAGCAGGAATTGCTGGCCGAAAGCCAGACGCTGGAGCGCTACACCTCGATGTTCCAGACCTTCGTCGATTCCCTCAACAACCAGATCGCGGCGCAATCGACGCTGATCAACAAGCTGACCATCGATACCGAGCAGCGCATCGTTCTCTACAAGGCGCTGGAAGATTCGCTGAAGACCGCCGCCCAACAGGATGTCGCCCACAAGATCAACACGCTGGGCAGCCAGGTCGACAAGACCGCCGAAGAGACCATGGCCGGCATTGGTGCCGCCTCGCAAAAGCACATCGGCGATCTGCTTGAAATGCACGAGAAAAACATGGTCGCCACCGCCGACATCCAGCGCCGCAAGAAGCTCGCCGACGATGCCTTCGCCCGCCGCTTCGACGATGTGATGAAGAAGCACAATTCGGCAAATTACGTGCAGTCGTAATTGCTGCACGTGCACTGCTCCCAAGGGCTGGCAGCATGACCCCCGAAAACGAAGCTGCGGCGCGTTATTTCTCGGCGATCGCGGCGGCACTTGGCGGCCTCGAAGTGTTCATGCGCGACGATCGCTCGCCGCTCTACCGGCACGGCATCGTCGCCAAGGTCGTCGCCGAATATATTGCGCGGCTCGACAAATCGTTCTCGTGCTGGCGCAACCGGCTGGGCTTCACCGAGACGTTCCGCATCTCGCGCGCCGAAAGCGGTTTCCCGGTCTTCCAGAACCTGCTCGAACTGGAAAACGACCGGCTCCAGGCCGATGCGCGACTCGCCGTCATCCCTTCGGCCAGCGAACTGCGCGAGGAAATGGCCGACTTCATCCTGCGCCACAAGGAATTTCCCGAAGCGCTGCAGAAGTCGATGGCCGAGCGGCTTTACCTCGAGGACGTCAAGAGCGAGACCACCTTCGGCCCGTTCACGCTGGCCCAGACGGTCAAGGTGTCGGTCAATCCGAAGACGCTGCGGCCCTATTATCTGGTCCACTGGGCGTGCTTCGACGGCAGCGCCAACCTGCCGCTTGTCTATATGGTGACGGTTGAGGATTCCTCGGACGACATGATCCGGCAGCTTGTCGACTCCAGCGGCAAACTTAATGAGAGGGTCGACATTCCGCTGCCGGTCGACGGCTTGCTCAATCCCGAGCTTGCCCACCGTTTCGACGATTTCACCGAGAAGAATTCCGCCTACGCGCTGTCGCCGGCGACCATCGCGGTCAACCTCGACAAGGATTTCGAGCCGCTGCATCCCAAGCAACTGCGTCGCGTCGTGCTCGGCCCGTTCTATTCTGCAGGGATTACCGACAACAATTCGACGGTGAGCGAAGTGCTGGCCAAGGTGCGCAAGCCGGAAAACGCCTGGCTGCTGACCTGGACCATCCAGGAGGTCTTTTCCAAGGCCGAAAAGCCAGGCCGCAAGGGGCTGTTTTCGAGCGAAAAGACGACGCAGGAATTCTTCATCAATACCGACGATCTCGAGGCCGCGCGGCAAGGCGTGTCGAGCTATGAGAACCATGCGCTGATTCCGCACGAGGCCTATCAGGCGCTCTATGCCGCCGGCGAGGCGCAGAAGATCTTTTCGGGCTACAAGGTCCACATCCTGTCCAAAGGGCAGGTCATCAGCGACGTCTGATCGTCAAATCGCGGAGCATCCTCCATGGACACCGGCCTGACCACCATCCCGGAAGCGGCAATTGAAAAGCACCGTGCCACTGCGCAAAGTTTCATCACTCGCATCGTCGTGCTGGAGGACCCATCGCGCGAGTCCGGCACCGCGCTTGCCGGCACCAACCGCCGCTTCGTCTCTACCGTCTCGGTCGGCTCGGTGCGCCGCACGCGCGAGGTCGAGCTCTCCAAAACCGTCGCCGCCGTCCATTCCGACGACCAGTTGCTGACCATCCCGCAGCACACGCTGTTGTTTCGCGCCCGGCGCGGCACAGCGATAGCGCTGGCCATATCGGATGTCTTCGCCGAGGGCTCGGACCTCGAAAGTCTGCAGGCGAAAAACGCCCGCTCGCCGCTCGAAGGCGATGAAGCTGCCACCTTCAAGAAGCTGCTGTCGGCCTCTGCCTACATCTCCGCCTTCAGCCTTGCCTCCTATTTGTTCCAGCTGATCGACAGCGACGGCGAGGCGCCGAACGACACGCCCGAGCCGGACTTTCTGTTCGACACGCCCCAGGATGCGGTGAAGTCGATCGTGGCCGGGCTCGACAGGGCGATAGCAGGTTCGAAGGACGATGCCGACCTGATGACCCGCGCCCGCGCCTTTGCCCGCGTCGCCATCGACGGGCTGCTGGCGCGAAAGGGCCGCTTCGACGGCATCGGTCCGTTCGAGAACGCGCATATCCGCATCGACGTCGACGATTTTACCCTTGACGGCTTCGACGTCGCGCCGGGTAAGCGGGCAAAGCCGCTGGTGATGACCTTCAAAAAACCGGAAGAGGTCGTCGGCAACCACATCGCCAAATACCAGTCAGTCAAGCTTGCCAAGATGCTGATGGCCTACGACTTCGAGCGCGAGCTGAACCCGTTCGTCGAGCTCGGCGGCTTCCTGTTCACCTTTATCGGCGATGGCGCGCCCGGCACCGGCAAGACAACCTTGATCCAGATGATCGCCGGTCTTCTCAATGGTTATTGCCAGGTCGCCGGCTATCCCTTCGCTTACGAGAATTTCGGCGTCGACCAGATCTCCTCCTACCAGGGCAAGTCGGGCCAGAACTGCCGACAGTTCATCAACAATGTGCTGAACCCGCGCGTCATCGGCTTCGGCACCATCGACGATATCGACCAGGTGGCGGCACGCCGGTCCGACGACCGCGCCTCGGCCGGCCAGCAGGAAATCACCGGCATCCTGATGGACGCCTTTGGAGGTGCGGCGACCGTGGTGCGCGGCAATTGCTCTTTCGGCATGTTTTCCAACTATCCCGAGAACGTCGACGACGCATTGCGCCAGCGCGCCGGCGCGCGCTGGCTGGTCGATGGCCCGCAGAGCCGCGACGACTACATCGACATCTTCGTTCTGCTCGCCGGCAAGAACCACAAGATCCCGCTCGGCGAGCACAAGCTCTACGCTGCCCAGGAAATCCAGCGCGCGGTGATGGAAGCCTACGAGGAGCATGAAAAGCCGCAGGAAGACGGGCTGATGAAGGTCTATGAGCGCTACATGAAGGAGAATGGCGCGCCAAAGACGATGGCCGACATCGGCACCTATCTGCACTTGATCAAGGATGCCGAGCCGCGCTTTACCGGCCGCGCCATCAAGAACGTCACCGATGCCATCAAGATGCGCGCCATGGACATCGAATTGCCCGACGAGTGGTTCGAAAAGCCAGAAGCCTTCATGCACAAGGGTTACGACGACAAGAAAGCCATGATCGAGGAGCTGCGCGGGCCATTCTCGATGGACATGGTCATGCAGGAGATCAACCGCTACGCGGATTCCGAATTCCGCTATTCCGACAAGTCCGATGATGCGGCGGTGACCAAGATGATCCGCGACACCCGTCTGCGGGAGCGTGCCGTCCGCGAGATCGAGGGGTTGAAGAAAAAGGGGCTGTGGAATGCGTGAGATGCGCCGACGCCACCTTCTCCCCTTGTGGGAGAAGGTGGCGTCGAAGGCGACGGATGAGGGGTATTCGTCAAGCTGGAACACCCCTCATCCGACCGAGCTTCGCTCGGCCACCTTCTCCCACAACGGGAGAAGGAGCGTTCGCGCCCCTCATCCGCCCTTCGGGCACCGTCTCCCCGTGAACGCGGAGAAGGAATAATGGCCAAGAAACCCGATCTGTTGCGCGACAACGAGCTGATCTACGGCCGGCTGCTGACGATCGACGAGCCGCACCTGATCCAGCGCTACAACAAGGCGATGGTCGCGTTCGGCTTGAAGCCGACCAAGTTGAAAAGCTTCGAGATCGACCGCACTGGCTTCTCGCCGCAGGTCGCCGAGGAATGCGGCGACTACAGCTACCTCGATCCGAACGAGGTCAACCGCCGCTTCATCATCCTGACGCCGTCGCAGATCGACCTGCCGGTGGTGCACACGGCGTTCTCCAACACCTCGCTGCTGATGTACGAGTTCATGTCCAAGAACCAGCGCGCCATCGATGCGCTGACGATCAAGGACGTCATCTACGGCGAGATCGAGGATTCGGTCCCCAAGGTCGACGACATCGAGGACCTGCTGTCGATCAACCAGGTCGAGTTCAAGGTGCTGTCGGCCGAGGATGTGCTCGGCAAGGCCGCCGAGCTCGGCAAGCTGGTCGACCGGCTGAAGCAGGAGCCGGATGCCTGGCGCGACAACGCCATGCTGGCCCACATGGTCGAGCTGACGAAGGTCTGCGGCGACATCCGCGAGAATGCGCTGGTGCCGGACCAGGTGATCTTCCGTCACAATGCCTATTGGACCAGCCATTTCGGCGGGCTCTATGTGTTCGTCGATCCCGACGTGACGACGGTGATCAGCGACCCGGCAGCGCCCGGTTTCCGCCGCTCGCGGCCGTGGCAGGTGAGTTACCTTTCGATCCACGATGCCGACAAGGTGTTCAAGTTCCTCGCCTCGACCGGCCGCATCGAGCTGCCGCGCGCCTCATGGATCGAAACCTCCGGTTATCTCGAGCATCGCGCCGAAATGGTGGTGCGCGCGCTGATCCGCGACGCCGATCCCGACCGCAATCTGACCGACGTCGACAAGGTCTGGCTGCAGACCTGGATCCACGGCCATACCGATCTGATCACCAGGGACGGCAATTTTCCCTTCCTCAACGCCGCCAAGCGCGAGATCGCCCAGCTCGGCCATCTCAAGATCGAGGACGTGTTCCCGCAGCAGCGCTTCCTGGTCATCCGCGCCAAGCCGGACCATGCCGACGCCTGGCTGACCAACCAGCTGATCTCGGACTTCGTGCCGCAGGACTTCGTTTCGCGTTACGTCTTCAACAAGCCGGGCTTCTACAGGGACTATGAGGGCTTCAGCGACGCCTGGCGATCGCATGTTGTGGACGTTCTGAAAACCACATATCTGAAGGACAAGGTGGCGTTTCGCACGCGCCTCTACGGCTTGACTGACTGAGGGGTGACATCGCCATGCTTGATCCGATCGTGAGTTTCTTCACCCGGATTTTCCAGTGGATTGGCCGCGGCATCGGCCTGCTCATCGGCGCGATCCTGTGGCCGTTCCTGTGGGCGGGGCGCTGGTACACGCAACGCGGCTGGATCCTGAAGGCGGTGCTCGGCCTGGCTGTGCTCGTGCTGATCGGTCTCTATGTCAACTTCTTCTACGCCACCCAGTGGTGGAACAATTTCGACCCGAATTACGTCGACAAATACACGTTCGAAAAACGCAACAGCTCCGCCGGTGAACAGGTTTCCGCCGGCGCCGGCACCGACACGGCCAAGACCTGCGGAAATTCAGCCATTGCCCAGGTTGCGGCCGACCTGACCGACTTCAACGTCAACCAGAATGCCTGGGTGTCGTCGATGATTCTTTACAAGCTCGGCCTGTTCGGCATCGACTGGGATCACACGCCGTTCATGGACAACAAGGCTTCGTTCCAGCGCGGCATCAACCAGGCGGTGCGGCGCACGGCGACCGAGCTTGCCGATAATCTCGGCCGCGTCCGCACCACCTCGCAGATCGACGCCGACCTGCAGGATGCCCGCGGCAATCTGCAGTTCGACGAGGAAACCTGGTATTTCGGCTTGAACCCGTTCGGCCCCAAGACGCCGACGCCGAGCTACTATCGTGACGCGGTGCGCAAGCTGCGTTCCTTCAACGCCCGCCTCGCAGCCTGCCAGGCGACGTTCGATGCCCGCGCTGACAATCTCAAGCAGTATATCGACCGCATCTCGTCCGACATCGGTTCGACCTCGGCGATCCTCAAGGAGCGTGCCGAAAACCACAATAATGGCTGGTTCGACACTCGCGCCGACGACCGCTTCTGGTTCGCCTATGGCCAGCTCTATGCCTATTACGGGCTGATGAAGGGCGCACAGGCCGACTTCGAGGACGTCATCAAGGAAAAGCACCTGCAGAACCTGTGGGATACGATGGACGCGCAGTTCGTCTCGGCGCTGCGCATCCAGCCCTTCATCATCGCCAATGGCCGCGAGGACGGCTGGCTGTTGCCGACACATCTGACGACGATGGGTTTTTACATACTCAGGGTGCGCTCGAACATGGTCGAGATCAGCAACGTGCTGACGCAGTAGCGGATCGTCTCGCACAGCCGGCGCTGGTGAATTTGCGCCGTTGCTTCTGTCGCTTTTCGCGTATTGCGCGGCTGTTTTGAGACGGCGGAACCGCGCCTGCTCTGGCTTCTATACGGCGCGGCAAACCGGCGCGAAAAGAACCTGTAGCAGGGCAGCCGGCCGCAGAGGTATTTTCTTCGCAGGAAACATAGTTGCATGAAAGTTGACGCCGCGGCAGCGACAGGGGTAGAACATGTCCGCGCCTGCAATGCCGGGCTATTCGTGCGACACACTAGTCAAATCCGTCCAATTCAGAGGGAAGTCGTCCATGGCCGAAGTGAAGTCCGACATCGAGATCGCGCGCGGCGCCAGGAAGAAGCAGATCCAGGAGATCGGCCAGAAGATCGGCATTCCGAGCGAACATCTTCTGCCCTACGGCCACGACAAGGCGAAGATCTCGGCCGAGTTCATCAGGTCGGTGAAGGGCAACAAGGATGGCAAGCTGATCCTCGTCACCGCCATCAACCCGACACCGGCCGGCGAAGGCAAGACGACGACGACGGTGGGCTTGGGCGATGGCCTCAACCGCCTCGGCAAGAAGGCCATCGTCTGCATCCGTGAGGCTTCACTCGGACCGAATTTCGGCGTCAAGGGCGGTGCCGCCGGCGGTGGCTACGCACAGGTTGTGCCGATGGAGGACATGAACCTCCACTTCACCGGCGATTTCCACGCCATCACCACCGCCCATAATCTGCTGTCGGCGCTGATCGACAACCACATCTACTGGGGCAACGAGCTCGGCATCGACACCCGCCGTGTCGTCTGGCGCCGCGTCATGGACATGAACGACCGGTCGCTGCGCGAGATCATCTGTTCGCTCGGCGGCGTCGCCAACGGTTTCCCGCGCGAGGCCGGTTTCGACATCACAGTCGCCTCGGAAGTCATGGCCATCCTGTGCCTGTCGACCGACCTGAAGGACCTGGAAAAGCGCCTCGGCGACATCATCGTCGCCTATCGTCGCGACAAGTCGGCCGTCTATGCCCGCGACCTCAAGGCCGACGGTGCGATGGCCGTACTCTTGAAGGACGCCATGCAGCCCAATCTCGTGCAGACGCTGGAGAACAACCCGGCCTTCGTGCATGGCGGCCCCTTCGCCAACATCGCGCATGGCTGTAACTCCGTCGTTGCCACGACGACGGCGCTGAAGCTTGCCGACTACGTCGTCACCGAAGCCGGTTTCGGCGCCGATCTCGGTGCCGAAAAGTTCTTCGACATCAAATGCCGCAAGGCCGGCCTGAGGCCCGCCGCGGCGGTCATCGTCGCCACGGTTCGCGCCATGAAGATGAATGGCGGCGTCAAGAAGGAGGACCTCGGCAAGGAGAACGTCGAGGCGGTCAAGAAGGGATGTGCGAATCTCGGCCGCCACATCGAGAACATCCGCCAGTTCGGTGTGCCGGCTGTGGTCGCCATCAACCATTTCTACTCCGACACAGAGGCCGAGATCCAGGCGATGAAGGACTACGTCGCCTCGATGGGCGAAGAGGCGATCCTGTGCAAGCACTGGGCCCAGGGATCGGCCGGTATCGAGGAACTGGCCAAAAGAGTCGTGGCGTTGGCCGAATCCGGCGCGTCGCAATTTGCCCCGCTGTATCCCGACGCCATGCCGCTGTTCGAGAAGATCAACACCATCGTCCAGCGCATCTATCGCGGTTCCGAAGCGATCGCCGACAAATCGGTGCGCGACCAGCTCCACGCCTGGGAGCACGCCGGCTATGGTCATTTGCCGGTCTGCATGGCCAAGACGCAATATTCCTTCTCCACCGATCCGAATCTGCGCGGCGCGCCGACCGGCCACACCGTACCGGTGCGCGAGGTCAGACTGTCTGCCGGCGCCGGCTTCGTCGTCATCATCTGCGGCGAGGTGATGACCATGCCCGGCCTGCCCAAAGCGCCATCCTCGGAAAAGATCTTCCTGAACGAAATGGGCCAGATCGAAGGCCTGTTTTAGGGATAATCAACGCTTGAACGGCAAAGGGCGCCGCAACGCTGCGGCGCCCTTTTGGCGACTTCGCGACGAGCTCGTCCCTAAGCCGCGCTTCGCGCCAGCGCGCGCTGGTTGGAGGCATAGGGTGTGTCGTGCTGGGGTACCACGCCGGTCTTCAGACAATCGATCCACTCGGCGGTTTTGAGAACGGCCGCGAAGCGCGACTGCAATACGATCGTCACGACGCGATGGATTTCCTCCCCCGAAGCGTAGCCGGCGCTGTTGGCGTACGGCAACGACCCCGTTGCGTCCGACAGGAACTCGACCTCAAAACCCATATGCACGGCGTGGATGACCGTCGACAGGTCGCAATTGTGAGTCATGTAGCCGATGACTGTGATCGTATCGATAGAGTTGGCGCGCAGCCACTCCTCGAGGTCCGTGCCGGTGAAGGCGCTGGGCAAGTTCTTTTCGATGTAGTGGTCGCGGTTTCGCCTGGCGATTTCCGGGTGCAACTCGGCGCCATGGCTGCCCTTGGCGAAGACCGGTGAGGTTTCCGGCGCCAACTGTTTGATGACCACCACCTTGACGCCTGCCTCGGTGGCCGCATCCATCGCACGCGCGACATTGACGACGCTGTCGCGGAAGGGCGGATGCTGGATGGCGAGGTTGCCGCCGTCATAGTCGTTTTGAACATCGATGACGATGAGGGCGCGGCGTGGAGCTTTGCCTTTGGCTGGTTGCGACATGGGGTTTTCCTTTCCCGTTGGACATTGACGGGTGGACGATAAGCTCGGCACCGGATTGCAAAAAGTGTCCCGATTGACATTATTCGAAAGAATTGGGACAATCGGCCTCACCCGTTGCCGGAGCTCCCATGACCGATCCTGCCGTTGCCGCCATCGCCTTCGATGGCATCAGCCCGTTTCATCTCTCCGTGCCGTGTCTCGTGTTCGGCGCGGATCGCACGGAGCTCGGCCTGCCGCGCTTCGACTTCCGGGTCTGCGCGATTGAGGACGGGCCGATCCGCACCGATGCCGGGCTGACCATCAGCGTCCCGCACGGGCTTTCCGCGCTCAATGACGCCGACATCGTCATCGTGCCAAGCTGGACGGATCTCGGGAGCTCGCCTCCAGCCGCATTGATCGACGCGTTGCTTGGCGCGCACGAGCGCGGCGCGCTGATCGTCGGACTGTGCTTGGGAACGTTCGCTGTTGCGGCGACCGGACTGCTTTCGGGGCGGCGAGCGGCGACGCACTGGGCCTACGCGGATCAGCTGCAGGAACTCTATCCCGACATTCTCGTCGAATCGGAAGTGCTCTACATCGACAATGGCGATGTCGTGACATCCGCCGGCGTCGCCGCCGGGCTCGACTGCTGCCTGCACGTCGTACGGGCTCGTTACGGCGCCGAGGCGGCACTTCGCCTTGCCCGGCAGATCGTGCTTTCTCCGCATAGGCAGGGCGGGCAGGCGCAATTCATCGAACGTCCCATCGCCAGGACCGGCAATGCGGACCGCTTTACCCAGGCTCTCGAAACGGTGCGCAAAACCCTGGGTGATCCGCACAGTCTGGACAGCGTTGCCGGTCTCGCTGGCCTCACCCGCCGGACGTTCACGCGCCGTTTCCAGAAAACGATCGGCACCAGTTTCGGCGACTGGCTGACCGACCAGCGCGTTCAGCTGGCGCAGCGGCTGCTGGAAGCAACGGAAAAATCGATGGACACGGTTGCCTTCGAGGCCGGCTTCGGCAGCGCTACCTCGCTGCGCCAGCACTTCGCAGCGCGCCTCAGAACCTCGCCGGCGCAGTACCGGCGCGAATTCTCCAAGAGTGCTCAGGAGGAGCGCGTGGCGCATATGCCGAGGTGAAATTCGGCTCGCGCTCGATTCCAGGGCAATCGCTTCAGGCCGACGTTGGACTGCCATCTGGCCCGAGTAGGCTATCTTTTCTCTCGAAGCGATTGCCCTGCTCTCGATCCTGTCGTGCTTGAAAGGCTTTGCGTCATCTGTCATATATTAAAGCGACAGATGACGCGAAGAGGGCTCGCCGTGGCGATGGCATTGGAAAAGGCTGCGCCAGCAGCAAAAAACAATGAACTTCAGAAGGTGGCGAAATTGCTAGGCGGCAGCCGCATTCTGGCAAGGCGCCTCAGCAGCGCTTTGGATGCCCACGAGTTGCTTCTGCACGGCCTGCCGGCTTCAGCGCTGGACCATCTTATCGGGCAACTCGTCTTCATCCAGAAGACCGATTCGCTGGAGAAGGCCATCGGCATGAGCCTGCGCACCTACCAGCGCCGCAAGGATGCTCCGTCCAAGCCTCTCAGTCAGGACCAGAGCGGACGAACCTGGAAGTTCGCGGAGATCCTGTCGAAAGCGACCGACGTGTTCGGTTCGCAGGCGGAGGCAGAGCAATGGCTGGAGCGCCCGGCGATTGGGCTCGACCAGCGTCGTCCAATCGACCTTCTGGCGACGCCGGTGGGGATCGAGCTTGTAGAAGACTATCTGGAACGGCTTGAATATGGCGTTTATGCATGACGCCGCTGCCGGCGGCGCTTGGTGGCTCCGACCTCATCGGATGGCGCCTCGATCAAGCCGCGTTTGCGCCTACATGGGATAGTGGCGAGGGCGCATACAGGGTGGGCGGACGCTGGAACAGCAAGGGCGTGCGCGCCGTCTACTGCTCGATCGATCCGTCGACTGCGATGCTCGAGGTTGCGGTTCATAAGGGCTTCAGGGCGCTCGACACGATAGCGCATGTCATGACGGCAGCGATCGTCAGCGATGTCGCGGATGTGCATATCGTCGACCCCGCCGCCGTGCCCAACCCCAACTGGTTGCGCCCGGGCATTCCGAGCTCCGGGCAACAGGCGTTTGGCGACGATCTTCTGCAACGGCACCGGTTCGTGGTGATTCCTAGCGCGGTATCGCAGCGTAGCTGGAACCTGATCTTCGACGCGAGCCTCGCCAGAGGGGCATACGCCATGAAGACCCAGGAGGCGTTTGCGCTCGACACACGGCTGCATCCACCTCCGGCCAAGTGAAACAGCCGCCCATGTCCATCAGAACGAGGACGTGACCGGCGACAGAAGCACGGTGCTCAGCTGTTGCTGACTACGCGTGCCGGATTGCCGACCACCGTGGTGTTCGCCGCCACGTCGCGCGTCACCACAGCACCGGCGCCGACGATAGCGCCATCGCCGATCCTGACCCCGCCGAGGATGATGGCACTGCCGCCGATCCAGGCATTGTCGCCGATCTCGACCGGCCTGGCGATCTCCAGCCCTGCCCGTCGCCCGGCAGCCTCCTTGTGGTGCTCGGCGCAATAGATCTGCACATTGGGGCCGAGCAGCGTTCCCTTACCGATGCGCACTGGCGCCGTATCGAGAATGATGCAGCCGGCATTGAGAAAAACGCGGTCGCCGAGAAAGATGTTGAAGCCATAAGCGCAGTGGAACTGCGCCTCGATCCGGGCGCCCTCGCCCGCAGCGCCGAGCAGCGTCCGCAATCCAGGCCCGATGTCGCGACGCTGCCGGGGCGGCAGGCTGTTGTGCTCGAACACCGCGTCTCGCGCCGTGATGCGCAACGCCTCCAGTTCCGGATCGAGGCAGCAATACCACTCGCCCGCCGCCATTTTCATGCGTTCGCTTCCGGCCATGGCTGCAACTCCAGTTTCAACTTTGCCAAAGCACAAGTGGTGAAAATACGGAAGCGCCAGCGGCGACACCACCTCTGGTCAAATACCGGACCTATGGTAGCTTGCTCTCTCGGACCTGTCGCAAGCCGGCCATCGAGGGGATCAATCATGCTGTACATTTTTGCACTCCTGATTGGCATCGTTGCCGGGCTTCGCGCCATAACCGCGCCCGCCGCCGTCGCCTGGGGCGCCTGGCTTGGCTGGTTGCCGGTCGCGGACACGTGGGCGAGCTTCATGGGCCACTGGATCGCCGTCGGCATCTTCACCATCCTGGCCATCGCCGAACTGGTCACCGACCAGCTGCCCTCGGCGCCGAGCCGCAAGGTGCCGCAGCAATTCGGCACGCGCATCGTCTTGGGCGCTTTCACCGGCGCGGTGATCGGCGCGACCGGCGGTGCCACCATCGGCGGCCTGATCGCCGGCGCCATCGGCGCGGTGATCGGCACGCTGGGCGGCGCCGAGGCGCGCAAGCGCCTGGCCACCGCCTTCGGCAAGGACCCGCCCGCCGCCTTCATCGAGGACGCGGTGGCGATCGTCGGCGGGCTTCTGATCGTGGCGGCGGCGGCATGACGGCAAAGACATTCGACGCCATCATCGTCGGTGCCGGGCAGGCCGGCCCACCGCTCGCCGGCAGGCTGAATGCGGCCGGCATGAGCGTGGCGCTGATCGAGCGAAAGCTGGTCGGCGGCACTTGCGTCAACACCGGCTGCACGCCGACCAAAACGATGGTGGCAAGCGCCTATGCCGCGCATCTCGCCCGCTCCGCCGCGGATTACGGGGTGACGCTATCCGGTCCCGTCGGCGTAAACTACAAGGCGATCAAGGCGCGCAAGGACAAGGTCTCGAACGACGCCCGCGGCAATCTCGAAGACTGGATTGCCGGCATGGACAAATGCACGCTCTATCGCGGCCATGCGCGCTTCGTAAGCGCCAACACGGTGGGCGTCGGCGACGATCTGCTGAGCGCCGAAAAGATATTCCTCAACACCGGCGGGCGCGCCTCGGTGCCCGACCTGCCCGGCATCGACGGCATCTCTTACCTGACCAATTCCTCGATGATGGATCTCGACGTGCTGCCGCGCCATCTCATCGTCGTCGGCGGCAGCTATGTCTCGCTCGAATTCGCGCAGATGTTCCGCCGCTTCGGTTCCGAAGTCACGGTCATCGAAAAAAGCCCGCGTCTGATCGGTCGCGAGGACGAGGATGTCTCGGACGCCATTTTGTCGATCCTCGAAAACGAAGCCATTGCCATCCATCTCGGCGCCGACGACATCCGCTTCGCCAGGCGAGGCAACGAAATCGCCGTGACCTTCTCGCCAGGCAAGGCGGCTGCGGTCGGCTCGCATGTGCTGCTGGCGCTCGGCCGCACGCCAAACACCGACGATCTCGGCCTCGACAAAGCCGGCGTCGAGGTCGACAAACGCGGCTTCATCGTCGTCGACGACCAGTTGCGCACCAGCGTGCCCGGCATCTGGGCGATGGGCGACTGCAACGGCAAGGGCGCCTTCACCCACACCTCGTACAACGATTACGAGATCGTCGCCGCCAACCTGCTCGACAACGATCCGCGCAAGGTCAGCGACCGCATCGAGGCCTATGCGCTCTATATCGACCCACCACTCGGCCGCTGCGGCATGACCGAAGCCGCGGTAAGGAAATCCGGCCGCCGCGCCCTGGTCGGCCAGCGGCCAATGACCCGCGTCAGCCGTGCAGTCGAAAAAGGTGAGACGCAAGGCTTCATGAAGATCCTGGTCGATGCCGACACCAGGGAGATCCTCGGCTGTTCGGTGCTCGGCCCGGGCGGCGACGAGGCGGTGCACTGCGTGCTCGACCTGATGTATGCCAAGGCGCCGGTCAGCACGCTAGCGCGCGCCGTGCACATCCACCCGAACGTCTCGGAGCTTCTGCCGACCATCGCCCAGGAACTCAAGCCGCTGGTGTGACGGCCGGGTAGAATCTTGCGCCCATAGCGGCAGCGACTGGACCAATCGACAGCCCACCGGCAAAAGGGCATGTGTTCCGCCTCTTCTCCCGGAGGCATCCCATGCAGAAGTCCATCGAACGCGTCGCCGGCGACAGCGAAGGCGTTTCCTACGAATTCCCCGTCTTCCGCTTCGCCGGAACGGACAAGACGGCGCCTTCCGCCTATCTGCAGGCCGCACTTCATGCCGGCGAATTGCCGGGCGTCGTCGCCATCGACACGCTGATGCCGATGCTCAGCAAGGCGGAAGCCGAAGGCCGCGTCACCGGCAACATGACCATCGTGCCCTGGGCCAATCCGATCGGCCGCGCGCAATATCTCTATGGCGACCATCAGGGCCGCTTCCATCTGGGCACGCGCACCAATTTCAACCGTGGCTTTCCGCGGCTCGCCGCGCCCGACCTCACGCTGCTGCCGGCGCACGGCACGGTCGACCAGCGGCTGAAGACGCGGCTGCTGCAGCTCTCCATCGGCCACGACATCGTGCTCGACCTGCATTGCGACGATGAAGGCCTCGCCTATCTCTACGTCCACACCAGCCTGTGGCCGGCCATGGCGGATTGTGCAGCGGCCATGGGCGTCGATGCGGTGATGCTGTGGGACGAAGACCCCGACGGCACCTTCGAAGGCGCTTCGATCATGCCGTATCAGAACGTCCCGGCCGACGTGGCGCGCCTCCACCGGCGCGTCGCCATCACCGTCGAATATCGCGGCATACTCGATGTCGACGGCGCCCTCGCCGGCGCCGATGCCGAAGGGCTCTACCGGCTGCTGGTGGCGCGCGGCGTAATCCAGGATCAGGCGCTGCCCGCGCCTGGCAGCTTCGTTGGGCTCGTCGCGCCGCTCGAAAACATCGAGATGATGCCGGCGCCCCGCTCGGGCGCGATCCTGTACGACGTGAAGCCGGGCGACCGCGTCACCAAGGGTGCGCGCCTTGCCACCATCGTCCACGCGCCCGGCGAGCCCGACGGCCGCACGGAAGTGTTGGCGCCGCAGGCGGGCCTCATCCTGACGCGGCGTTCCCGCCGCATCATCCGCGCCGGCGAAGACCTCTTGAAGCTGGTCGGCGACGGGACGAGCGCCGATGCAAGGTCGGGAACGCTGGAGGACTGACGCACCCCGCCAGGCTACCCCGAAATCGCCTGTCGCGCCTTGGCCTCCAGCCATTCGGCCATCTGCCGGTACGGCACCGGACCATGGCTCACGCGGGCGACGCCGAGTTCGGCAAGCCTCTGGCGCGGCGGCACATGCGCCAGGGCAACGCAGAGTCTAGGCAGGACTGCCGGTCTTGGCCATGTGCTGGGTTGCGAAAGCGGCAGCCACCCCACAGACTTTCAAACCTGTTGCGCATACCGCTTTTCGCGGCTATGGATTTCGCCATGAACATGCGCTCGATCAAGACCATTTGGTGGTGGGCTCGCTGACAGCGGCCTGTTCGAACGCGTTCGCGTGACAATAGAGGGTGGCCGCAGCGGAATGTCCGGGCGGCCATTTGTTTTTTCAAGCCATTCCCGGGTCCGTTGCCCCAAAGACGCTGATGGAGACGGCAATGACGACGAAAATTCTGGAGAATGGCGCCGAGCGCTTCGTCACGGCGGGTGGCGTGGCGATTACCCGCCAGCGCCATGACCGGCCTTACGAGGGGGCGATCGACGGCTATGTCGATGGCCTGAATTCGCGCCGCGGCGCCGTGTTTTCCTCGAATTACGAATATCCCGGCCGCTATACGCGCTGGGACACCGCCATCATCGATCCGCCGCTGGTGATCTCGGCACACGGCCGCGCCATGCGCATCGAGGCCTTGAACAGCCGTGGCCAGGTGCTTTTGCCGGTGATCGGCAAGGCGCTTGCCGGTCTTGACGACGTAACGATCGCGGAGACAACGCAGAAACTCATCCGCCTCGAGGTCGCCAAGCCCGGCCGTGTCTTCACCGAGGAGGAACGCAGCCGCGTACCCTCCGTCTTCACCGTGCTGCGCGCCATCACGGCTTTGTTCAAGACCGAGGAAGACGCCAATCTCGGCCTCTATGGCGCCTTCGGCTATGACCTCGCCTTCCAGTTCGATCCGGTCGACTACAAGCTCGAGCGCAAGCCAAGCCAGCGCGATCTCGTGCTGTTCCTGCCCGACGAGATCCTCGTCGTCGACCACTATTCGACCAAGGCCTGGACCGACCGCTACGACTATTCCGGCGATGGCTTCTCGACCGAAGGCCTGCCGCGCGACGAAATCGTCGAGCCGTTCAGGACCGCTGACCGCATCCCGCCGCGCGGCGACCACGAGCCCGGCGAATATGCCAAGCTGGTACGCAAGGCGATGAAGAGCTTCGAGCGCGGCGACCTGTTCGAAGTGGTGCCGGGGCAGATGTTCTACGAACGCTGCGAAACCCAGCCCTCCGAGATTTCCCGCAAGCTGAAGAGCATCAACCCTTCGCCCTATTCCTTCTTCATCAATCTCGGCGAGGGCGAATATCTGATCGGCGCCTCGCCGGAAATGTTCGTGCGCGTCAACGGCCGCCGCGTCGAGACCTGCCCGATCTCCGGTACCATCAAGCGCGGTGACGACGCCATCTCCGACAGCGAGCAGATCCTGAAGCTGCTCAATTCGAAGAAGGACGAATCCGAACTCACCATGTGCTCGGACGTCGACCGCAACGACAAGTCGAGGGTCTGCGAGCCGGGCTCGGTGCGCGTCATCGGCCGCCGCCAGATCGAAATGTACTCCCGCCTGATCCACACCGTCGACCACATCGAGGGGCGGCTGCGCGAAGGCATGGACGCCTTCGACGCCTTTCTGTCGCATGCCTGGGCGGTCACCGTCACCGGCGCGCCGAAATTATGGGCCATGCGCTTCATTGAGCAGAACGAGAAGAGCCCGCGCGCCTGGTATGGCGGGGCGATCGGCATGGTCAATTTCAACGGTGACATGAACACCGGCCTGACGCTTCGCACCATTCGCATCAAGGACGGCATCGCCGAGGTGCGCGCCGGCGCCACGCTGCTCTTCGACAGCATTCCCGAGGAAGAAGAAGCCGAAACCGAACTGAAGGCATCCGCCATGCTCTCCGCCATCCGCGACGCCAAATCAGGCAATGCCGCCAGCACCGAACGCAGCACCGCGCGTGTCGGCGACGGCGTCAACATCCTGCTGGTCGACCACGAGGACAGTTTCGTCCATACGCTCGCCAACTATTTCCGCCAGACCGGCGCCAATGTCTCGACGGTGCGCACACCAGTGCCGGACGAGATCTTCGACCGGCTGAAGCCAAACCTGGTCGTGCTCTCGCCCGGCCCCGGCACGCCGAAGGACTTCGACTGCGCCGCCACCATCAAGCGGGCCCGTGCGCGCGACCTGCCGATCTTCGGCGTCTGCCTCGGGCTGCAGGCGCTGGCCGAGGCCTATGGCGGCGAGCTGCGCCAACTGCACATCCCGGTGCATGGCAAGCCGTCGCGCATCCGCGTGTCGAAGCCGGGCATCATCTTCTCCGGCCTGCCCAAGGAGGTGACGGTCGGCCGCTATCATTCGATCTTTGCAGATCCGGTGCGGCTGCCCGATGGTTTTGTCGTCACCGCCGAGACCGAGGACGGCATCATCATGGCCTTCGAGCACCGCAAGGAGCCGATCGCCGCAGTGCAGTTCCACCCGGAGTCGATCATGACGCTCGGCCACAATGCCGGCATGCGCATCATCGAGAACATCGTCGCGCACCTGCCGCGCAAGGCCAAGGAAAAGGCCGCTTAATTCGAGGGCTCAGTGTTGGGATCTTTTCCCCAGTGACCGCGGCGGAAATCAAAGCCGCCGCCAGGCAGAAGGTCGCCAGCCTCGCCTTCTGGTCGATCGTCGTCGCCTGCGTCGTGCTCGGCCTGAAGCTGGTGGCCTGGTACGTCACCGGTTCGGTCGCGCTTTATTCGGACGCGCTGGAATCGATCGTCAACGTCATTGCCTCTGCCGCCGCCTATTGGGCGATCCAGGTCAGCTACAAGCCAGCCGACCAGGACCATCCGTTCGGCCACCACAAGGCCGAGTATTTCTCGGCCGTCCTCGAAGGCGTGCTGATCGTGCTTGCCGCCTTGCTGATCCTCAACGAGGTCTGGTGGTCCTGGCAGCATCCCGCCCTGCTGGAACAGCCATGGACCGGCCTTGCCGTCAATGGCGTCGCAACGGTCATCAACGCCGTCTGGGCCTTGACGCTGATCCGCACCGGCCGAAGCGAAAAATCGCCGGCTCTCGTTGCCGACGGCAGGCACATCATGACCGACGTGGCGACCTCGCTCGGTGTGTTCATCGGCCTGGTCGGCGCCGTGCTGACCGGCTGGCAGGTTCTCGATCCGGCTCTTGCGGTGATCGTGGCGCTGAACATCCTGTGGCAGGGCTGGCACGTCATCGGCTCGTCGATGAACGGGCTGATGGACCGCGCCGTTGACACCCAGGAACATATCCGCATACGCGACATCATCTCGGCCAATTGCAAGGGCGCGCTCGAGGTCCACGACCTGAAGACGCGCATCGCCGGCCGCGCCACCTTCATCGAGTTCCACCTGGTCGTCGACGCCGACATGTCGGTCGGCGCCAGCCACGTCATCTGCGACCGCATCGAAGACGCGCTGCAGGCCGAAATCCCTTCCGTGCGGGTCATCATCCATGTCGAACCCGACGATGAAGCGAAACTGCCCAAAGGCACGACAGCCGTGCCGTTCGCGTGAGGCGATAGCGGGACGCCGCCATCCAAAACCTTGAGGTCGGCGGGACAGCACCCCCCTCTGTCCCGCCGGCATCGCGTCTCTGAACTGCTACAGCCCGCAGGCAGCCTGCTGCATCGGCTCCAGCCGGTAGACCTTGTCGTCGGAGCTGGTGTCGCCTTCCGCCGCTTTCGAGCACAGATCGATGATCGGCAGGCCGCTGTTCGGGTTGGCCAGCATCATCGTGCCGTTGGCGCCGCGGCGAAGGAAGACCTCCCTTTGCGCGATGTCACAGGACGCAGCACCCGTCTTCGCGCTCGCCGCGCAGCGCCACTGGTCGCCCTCGCCCTGACAGTTATAGACCTGCGTGACCTTGGCCGATTTCTGCCGCGTGGTAACCGAAACGGCGATATCGGCGCCGCTTGGCCAATTGGCCGGATCGCCCTCCTTGGCGAAAGACGCCAGCTCGACCGGTCCGCGGAACACCCTGATCGACTGGGTCAGTTGGTCGGCATGCGAGCCGAGATGCTCGGCGTCGTAGTCGCGTCCGTAGCAGAAGGCCTGGTCCGGCTTCAGCCGCTCGCGCAATGGCGGGCCAAGTGCCGGATCGATCGGGTCGATGCGCGCGAACTCCGCCTTGCAGGTGGCGGCCGGCATCGGATCGAGCCTGAAGCCGTTGTCGTCCTTGCCCAGCGCCTGCCTTTCGTACTCCGCCTTGCCGAGCTCGTCTTCCGATCCCGCGTCGAGATAGAGGTCGGGCTGCACGTCCGAGACGATCAGCCGGCCTTTGTCGTCGACCTTCAGCGAAGCCATGGTGCGGTCGCAGTCCATGCCGCAACGGATCGGGCCGGCCTTGCCGTCCTCCGACTCATGACTGCACCAGCCGCCAAGCCATTCAGGCGCCTTGGCGCCGCGCACCGTCGTCGCCATGAAGCCATTGTAGGAGGAGTCGATGCCGGCGCTTGGCTCCTCGTTTGGCCGGCTGACCGGATCGCGGCCGTAATAGAAAAAGATGCGCGCCACCTTCTGCTGCGGATGCGACTTGAGATGCGCGGCGTCGTAGACGCGGCCGAAGCACGCGTCCTTGCCGTCGGGGCTGAGCTCGGTGAGTTTGAGCGTGTCGTCCGCGAAAGCAGCACCGGCGACGGCGGCAAGCAAGGCAACCCCAACTCCGGCGCCCATCACGGTCCTTGATATCATGCTGGCTCCCCCTGCCCCGACAAGACGTGGCTTCAATTTATGCTAGGATCGAGGTCGAGGCCACGCAAATTGCGCCGGCCGGCCAAATGGGAGATGAAGCCATGCGACGCCGCGATATTTTCCGCGTCGGTCTTGCCGGAGCCGCCGGGCTTTTCGGGCTGCGCCCCACCAAGGCGGCAGCCATTGAAGTCAAGGCCGTCGAAGAGGAAAGGCAAAAGGTCGCCTATCACCTCAGCGATCTCGACAAGGTCAATTTCGTGCTCGGCAACATCAAGAACCACTTCGAAGGCACCGACGGCAAAGTCGACATCGCGCTTGTCGTGCACGGCCCGGCACTTGCCGCCTTCAAGTCGAAGGGTATATCGGCCGCCATTTCCGGGCGGTTCGCCGGCCTTGTCCAGGATGGGCTCAGCCCGCACGCTTGCGCCAACACCATGCACGGCATGGATATCGGCCTGGCCGACCTGCTCGACGGCTTCCATGCAGCCGACAGGGGCGGCGTCGTCAAGCTCGCCGAATTGCAACGCCAGGGCTACGCCTATCTCAGGCCATAGGGCAATTCCAGGAAAAGTGTGAAACGGTTTGCCGTCCGGAATTGCGTCAAGACAAAGAGGGAGCGGTTCGCCGTTTCCGTGAAACGGTGAACCGCCCTAAACTTTTACGGACTTGAACGCGAGGACTGCGAGGGCCTACGAAGAGCAGGCAGAGTCCCCGGAGGAATAGACGTGCCAGCCACCACCACCCTTGTCAGCCCCTCTCTCGTCATCCCCGACCTTGCCGGAAAGGCGGTCCTGGTCACCGGCGCCTCGACCGGCATCGGCGCGGCGCTCGCACTCGCCTACGCCGCGCAGAAATGCCGCGTCGCACTGCATTACAATTCGAGCCGCGCGGCTGCCGAAAACCTGGCCGCGACCATTCGCAACGGCGGCGGCGACGTGTTCCTCGCCCAGGGCGATTTCTCGATTCCCGCCGATGTCGAGCGCGTCGTCGAGGACAGTGCGCAACATTTCGGCCGGCTCGACGGCCTCGTCAACAATGCCGGCGGCATGCTCGGCCGCGTGGCCTATGCCGAGCAGACCGAGGCGCATTACGACGCGGTGATGGACCTCAACGCGCGTTCCGTGCTGACAGCTTCGCGCAAGGCAATCCCATGGCTGAAGCGGCAGGGTGGCTTCATCGTCAACACCTCCTCGATCGCCGCGCGCAACGGCGCCGGCGGCGGCGCCGGCCTGTACGGCTCGGCCAAGGCCTTCGTCTCCAACGTCACGCGCGGCATGGCCAAGGAGCTGATCGGTTTCAACATCCGCGTCAACGCGGTGGCGCCCGGCACGATCGCGACACCTTTCCACGAGCGCTACTCGACCGACGACCAGATGAAGGGCATGATCGCCACCATCCCGCAGGGCCGCGCCGGCACCGCCGAGGACTGCGTTGGCGCCTATCTGTTCCTCTCCTCCGATCTGTTGAGCGGCTACATCACCGGCCAGGTGATCGAGGTGAATGGCGGGCAGTTGATGCCGTAGACGGCGAACTGCATACTCCTGGTTGCGTCATCTCAACGGAGCAAAGCGAATGTACGGACTGATCGGCAAGATGCGGGCGATGCGCGGCCAGCGTGACGCAATGATGGATATCCTGCTCGCCAGCACCGGCGCCATGCCCGGCTGCCTGAACTACATCATCGCCACCGACCCGGCCGATGCCGACGCGATCTGGGTGACCGAAGTGTGGACCGACGCCGAAAGCCACAAGGCTTCGCTGCAGCTGCCCGAAGTCCAGGCGGCAATCGCCAAGGCACGGCCGATCATCGCCGGCTTCGAGTTCCAGGTGGAGACGCATCCTGTTGGCGGGTTCGGCTTGCCGGCGGTGAAGGCGGGATAGAGGGAGAGGCCTATGGGACAGCGCCTCCTCTGGCCGGCAGGCCAGAGGGGGCGCGAAGGATCGCTGCGGATGGTTGGTGCCATTACCACCCAAGCCCTTTTCCGCGCAAAAAGGGTTCGCATTTTTTCGCGACCGGTCTAAGAGCCCATCTATGGATTCCTCCCCGAACCCGCCGGCCATCGAGCACCTGGCGCGGATCCACAAGGCCTGGCAGTGGCCCGTCCTGGTGGTGGTCTCGGTGCTGTTTGCCGGCGCGCTGGAGCTCGCCGCCCTGCCCGCCGCGCTCTTGATCGGACCGATGCTGGCGGCCATAGCTGCCGGCACCAACGGCGCCACGGTGCGCGTGCCGCGGGTTCTATTCGGCTCAGCCCAGGCGGTCGTCGGCTGCCTGGTCGCCAGTTCCATCTCGGCCGATATCTTTCCCGTCTTCTACAGGGAATGGCCGCTGTTCCTTGGCGTCGTGATGGCGACGGTCGCGGCATCCAGCCTGCTCGGCTGGCTGATCAGCCGCTGGCGCATCCTGCCCGGCACCACCGCGGTCTGGGGCTCGTCGCCGGGCGCCGCCACCGCCATGGTGCTGATGGCCGGTGCCTTCGGCGCCGACCAGCGCCTCGTCGCCTTCATGCTGTATCTGCGCGTCATCTGCGTCTCGATGACGGCAGCCCTGGTGGCCAAGCTTTGGGTCGACACCTCAGGCATCGAGGTGCCGGCCATCGTCTGGTTCCCACCGGTCGACCCGCAAGGCTTGGCCGCAACATTCGGCGTGGCGCTGGTCGGCGGCCTCGCCGGAAAGCTTTTCCGGCTGCCGTCGCCGTTTTTCCTCGGCACCTTCATTTTCGGCACCGTGATCCATCTCGGGCTCGGCGTGACCATGCAGTTGCCACCCTGGCTGCTTGCCTTGAGCTATACGATGATCGGCTGGAGCATCGGCCTGAATTTCACCAGGGCCATTTTGCGCCACGCGGCCCGCGCGCTGCCGCAGATCGTCGGCTCGATCATTGCCCTGATCGTCTTTTGCGGCGGCCTCGCCTTCCTGATCAGCCGCCTGCTCGGCATCGATCCGCTGACCGCCTATCTGGCAACCAGCCCCGGCGGCATGGACAGCGTCGCCATCATCGCCGCCGCCGCGCAGCATGTCGACATCTCCTTCGTCATGGCGCTGCAATCGGCACGCTTCCTGATCGTGCTTCTGGTCGGCCCAAGCGTGGCGCGGCTGGTGGCGAGAAGCCTCAAACCATAGCAGCTTGCCTCTCCCTGATTGCAGCCGGTTTTCCTGAAACCGGTCGCACTTTGCTGTCGCCGACCGTATCGGGCCAGCACCCGCACGAGCTCAAAAAATAACTTGACTCAAATACTCAGATTTGAGAGCCCCTTCCGTCAATGTACGGAAGAGTGGAGACGAGTTGATGCGGAAACGGACGATGACATGGCTCCTGGGGATATCACTGCCGGGCAGCATGGCCCTGCTCGGCCTGTCCGGGCCGGCTCACGCCCAGGACCAGGGCGGCGTCACCGTTCTCAACAAGATCGAGGTCGATGCCGAGAGCGACGAGATCCTCGTGCAGGACGGCTATGTCGCCAAGAAGGACCGCATCGGCACCAAAACCGACACGCCGATCGCTAGGATTCCGCAAGCCGTTTCGGTTGTGACGCAAAAGCAGATCGAGGACCAGAAGCCACGCACGCTGAATGAATCGCTCGGCTATGTCGCGAGCGCCAATCCGAACAGCTTCGGCTTCGACACCCGCTATGATGCCTTCTTCCTGCGCGGCTTCCAGGCCTTTTACAACGGTATGTTCCGCGACGGGCTGCGCCAGTACAACGGCCCCTCGGCCTGGTTCAAGACCGAGCCCTACGGCATCGAGGGCGTCACCATACTGAAGGGTCCGGCCTCCTCGCTTTACGGCATCAGCGGTCCGGGCGGCATCGTCAATCTGGTCACCAAGCGCCCCAAGGAAGAACAGTTCCGCGAAATCGAAATGCTGCTCGGCGAACACAATCGCTTCCAGGCCGCACTCGACGCTTCCGGCCCGGTGAACGACGACGGCAGCATTCTCTACCGCTTCACCAGCCTCGGCCGCACCAGCGACACCGACCTGCCCGGTTATCCCGACGACAAGATCTATCTGGCGCCGGCCGTCACCTTCAAGCCGGACGAGGATACCAGGCTGACCATCCTCGGCGAATATTCGAAATCCGTCACCGGCGGCACCGCTGCCTTCTACAATTCAGGCGGCGCTCTGACGAACCTCTACGAGGGCGATCCCGCCTGGAACGACTTCGACCAGACCCAGGGCCGCATCGGCTACGAGTTCGAGCACCGTTTCAACGACGTGCTGACGGTCCGGCAGAACCTTCGCTACAGCGCCGTCGACAGCGACATCGAATATAGCGGTCATTACCCGGACGGCGTGGATCTGAAACGCTATTGGGGTCACTACACCGAGACCATGAAGAACTTCGTCGTCGACAACATGGCGCAGTTCGAATTCGATACCGGCCAGGTCAGGCACACGGCGGTAGCCGGCATCGACTACGCCTGGTCGAATTATGACGCCGGCAGCGGTATCTCCTACGTTTCCGTCGGTGACATCAAGGCCGCTCCGGTTCCTTACTCTGGCGGGCAGGAGATGAACCAGCTCGGCGCTTATCTGCATGACCAGATGGAGTGGAACGATTTCACCCTGTTCGCCAGCGGTCGCTACGACTGGGCCGACACCACCTCGACCGCCGCCGACTTCACCAGGTCCAAGCAGGACGACAGTGCCCTTTCCGGCCGGCTCGGCCTGTCCTACCAGACCGAATGGGGCATCACGCCCTATGTCAACTATTCGACGTCGTTCTCGCCCAATATCGGCTTCGTCTATGACGATGTCAGCAGCCCGATCGGTCGCGTCGCCCGTCCGACCATCGCGACGCAAAAGGAAATCGGCGTCAAATACGAGTTTGCCGATTACAACGCCGCCGTCAGCGCCGCTCTGTTCGACATCGACCAGAAGGATGGCGTCGTCTTCGACGCCTCGACCGGGATCAACAAGCAGCGCCAGCTCGACCTGAACTCGCGCGGCGTCGAACTGGAAGCCAGCGCCTCGCTCGACAACGGCCTCAGCATACTCGCCTCCTACACCTATCTGCGCGTGAAAATCGAACGCGGCGCCACGGGAACCGCAGGCAAGGAACTGTCGGCGACGCCAAATCACATCCTGTCGCTCTGGGGGCAGTACCAGTTCGAGGACGGCACGCTGCAGGGGCTCGGGCTGGGCAGCGGCGTTCGCGTTGCCGGCTCGAGCTATGGCGACGACACCAACACCTTCAAGAACGACGCGCGCGCCTTCGTCGACGCCTCGCTCTCCTACGATTTCGGCTACCGCAACCCCAAGCTCGAGGGCGTGAAGCTGCAGGTCAACGCCAAGAACCTGTTCGACACTCAAAAACCCATCTGCTCGGCCGGCTATTGCTACCGCGACGAGGGCCGCTCGCTGTTCGCCAGCCTGCGCTACCGCTTCTGATGTCGATCGCCGTTTCCAGCCGGGCATCGACGCCTGTCGCGATCGTCCTGGCGATCGGCGGGCTCTACGTCGCGCAGAGTGTGATCGGCGGCATCACCTGGGCGGGGCTGCCGGCGGTGATGCGCGACCAGGGCCTGCCGCTCGACCGGATCGGCCTGGTTTCGCTGATCGCGCTGCCATGGGCGCTCAAGTTTCTATGGGCGCCGGCCGTCGAGCGCTATCGGCTGCCGCCGGTCGGCAAGAACCGCACCGGCACGATCGTCGCCGCCGGTGGACTTGCGTCCATCGCCGGGCTGTGGGCCGTCGGCGCGCTCGGCCCGGAGGCCTGGTGGCCGGTCCTAGCCTGCCTGACCGTCGTCGCCTTCGCCGCCTCGACGGTCGACATTGCCTGCGATGGTTTCGCCGTGCAGAGCCTGGCCAGGGAAAACCACGGCTGGGGCAATGCCGCGCAGGTCGGCGGCGCCTATCTCGGCTCGGCCATCGGCGCCGGCCTGTTTCTGCTTCTGGTCGACACTTTTGGCTGGCGCATCGCCGTTTGGGCGATGGCCTTGCTGCTCCTGCCGCTCGGTCTGCCCTTCCTGCTCGGCGCGGCCAGCCGCGCGCGCGAGGAGACGCGCGAGCATGTTCCCAGCCTCCTCGACGCGTTGAAGCGTCCCGAAATTCGGCGCGGCCTGGCAGCGTCGGCCATCTATGTCCTGGCCCAGAAGGCGGCACTCGCCATGCTCGGACCATTCCTGATCGACGCCGGGCTCGACCTCTCGATGGTCGGACTTGTCAACGGCGTCGGCAGCATGTTCGTCGGCCTGGCTGCCGCACTCGCCGGCGGCGCTCTCGTCAAATGGTTCGGCCCGCGCAACGTGCTCGTCCTGGCGCTTTTCCTGCAGGCCGGATCGCTGTTCTTCTTTTCGGTCTTCGATCTTCTTGGTGGCTTCTCGACCACCGCTTTGATGGCCATCGCGGTGCTCAGCTCGTCCGGCTTCATGGCTCTCGGTTTCGTCGCGCTTTACGCGCAGTTCATGCGCTGGTCAGATCCAAGACAGGCGGGCGTCGACTTCACGCTGTTCCAGTGCATGGACGCACTGATGAGCATGGCCGGCGGGATCGCGGCCGGCTACGCAGCGCAGTATTTCGGCTATGGCGCGTTCTTCGCCGGCGCCGGCCTCGTCGCGCTGCTGGCGGTGCCGGCGATCATCATCGTATCCGACCGCCGGTGACCGCGGAGCATCGTCGCGCACTATTCTTCGCCACCGTCCGCCGCTTGCGCCCCGCGGCGCCAGTAGGCGGTGACCAGATGCCGGTCGCGCGGCACACCCCATTCCTTGCGGACGATCCTGCGGATCTCGCGGAAATCGCCGAACTCGCATCCGGCCCAGACATAGAGATTGTCGGCAAGCGCGGTGCGGTTCCGCTGCCGCAGCACCACCGGCAACAGGCTGGCCGTGCCGGCCTCGCGCCCATGCCGATAGAGCCAGGTGACGGCAACGGCCTCGCCCGCGGCCAGCGGCATCCGATCGTCGGGACCATCGACCTCGATGAACGCTTCGGCGCGGGTTGACGGCGAAAGCTGCTCCAGGATCCTGCCGATCGCCGGAAGCGCGGTGTCGTCGCCGAGCAGCAGCAGGTTTTGCGCCTCGGGCACGCCACCTCCGCCCGGTCCGATCATGCCGATGATCTCGCCGGCAACTGCCTTTTCGGCGAAAGCGGCCGCCGGCGTATCCATACCAGGGTGGAGGACGAAATCGACATCCAGCCAGCCGCTTGCGGCGTCCAGCGCCCGGATCGTGTAGACCCGCACGACGAGCGCGTCCTCGCCCGACGGCCAGACCATCAGGCCGTCGGCGCCCATCGACGGCCACACCGGCAGCCTGCCGCGCGGCGGCAGCAGCAGCCGCACATGCAGGCCGCCACGGCCAAAGCGGCCGAGATCGTTGCCGGTGAAGCGGACGCGCTGCATATGCGGAGAAATCCGCGTCGAGGACAGCACCGTGATCTCGCGGAAGAACACCGGCGTGCCAGCATCGCTGCCGTCGCCCTGCCAAGCGATGCCCCTGGTCGTGCCGAGATGTTGCGAGAAATGGCCGGCGACCGCCATCTTCATGTAGGACAGGCAGGTTTCATCCTCGGCCGCGACGCGGATCAGCACGTTGTCGTCACCGAGCGTCGCTTTCAACGAGCCGTAATGCGTGCGAAATTCCCAATGATCGGCAAGGCCGGTATCGATCTCGGATTCGCCATGCTCGGCGCGCAGCCTGTCCATCACCGACCGGATGGCGGCACCGCTGATCCGGGTTTGCGCACTCAATTGCTCCATCGCTAAGCCTTTCGATGCCGTTGAATTCGAGATCGCCCTGGACGTCGGCGCCTTTGCGGCATGCCACAGCCGGCCTGGCGTTTCCACTAAAAGATGATAAACATAGTCATGTTTTTGGCATCAAGCCAATGAGTCCCGCGCGAGCAACGGCGGCCGTGGCGGCGAGGTGGCCTAAAGGGCCCTCAAAATATCCTTCAGCTGATCACCAGGCTGGAGATGCGGTTGCCGTCCACGGTGAATGCCATGTCGCCCTCGCCGTTGAAGCCGTTGCCTGTGACGGCAATGCGGACGTGATAGGTCTCGCCCGCCGGTTCGATACGAATGATGCTAAGTTTGGACTGCACGCCGATATTGTCCGACTGGTTCCAGCGCGCAATCTGCTCGCGGCCCTTGAACGACCGGCCCCAGTCGCTCAGGAAGGCATCGGGCGTGAACGTCTCGAGGAAAGCCTTGGTGTCGCCGGCGTTGGTGGCTTCGACAAAGCGGCGGATGGCATCGGGCGTGGTCATTTCCTTCCTCCAGGTGGCCTAATCCAGCCGGTGCATCAGATCGTCGTCCAGCCAGCGAGCGAAGAAATAGACCAGTTGCTTGTGCCACCACGGCCAGTCATGGGCGGCATCGCCGCCCCAGTAGTCGACCCAGGCCGGAATCGACTTGTCACGCAGGATCTGTTCCAGCGCCTGCGTATCGGCAAGCATCCGTTCCTCCCAGGCACCCTGCCCGCAGCAGAAGATCAGCCGCAGCGCCTTCAGCCTGACAAGCAGCCCCGGATCGACGATACCCGGCAGGTAGTCGAGCGGCGAGTTGAAGAAAATCTGTCCGTCGAGCGCGCTGCCGAAGAAATCGTGGGTGGAGTAAACCCCCGACAGCGCGATGACGCCGCTGGCCAGTTCCGGAAAGCGGAAGACGAAATTCGACGAATGGTAGCCGCCCATCGAGCAGCCGCAAAACAGCGGCTTCAGCGTACGCCCGCCATTGGCCTCGGCCGCGGCAGACAGGAGTTCCGGCAGCGCCTCTTCGCGCACATAGCGGAAATACGCTTCATGCCGGGCGATGCGATGGGCCGGCTCGGCATGGTGGTCGAAGAAGGATTCCGCATCGATGCCGTCCAGCGTGAACAACTGGATGCGACCGGTGTCGACGAACTCGGCGAGAGCCGAAACCGCGCCGGAATCCTCGAACTGGTAGAACCGCCCTTGCGAAGTCGGGAACACAACCACGGGTCGGCCGGCATGGCCGTAGCGCTTGTATTCCATGTCGCGGCCGAGGTTGCGGCCAAAACCCTTGTAGTAGGAAACGTCCATCGCTCACGCCTTTTCCGCATGGATGTAGTCGACCGCCCGGCGCAGCGCCTTCGGGTCGGTGGAGCGCAGCTGATAGGCGTAGTTTCCCATGGCGCGGCTGAAAACCTCCTCGATGGCGTGATGATGGACGATCATGCCGCCATGGGCGGCCAGCACGTCGGCGTGGCTGTGCACATAGTTGAGGTGCCGCTTGCGGCTGGCATAGGCGGTGAAATACTTGCCCCTGTAAGGGCCGCCGGCGGCGTCCTTGACCACCATGTCGGCCCATGCGGCATAGACATCGATATCGAAGGTGTAATTGATGGCATCGGTCATCCAGGCGCCAGGCGGCCGCATGTTGACCTCCAGCGCGATGACCCGGTCGTCCCTGGTTTCGAACAGCTCGATGTGGAAGAAGCGCTCGCGCACGTCGAACGCCTTGAGGATTTTCCTGCCGGCCTCCTCGACCGCCCGGCTGATCTCGGGAAAACAGACATAGCTCATATGGCGGTCGCGGTTGACCACCTCCATGACGCTCTGGTCGTAGCGGTGGCTGGCGGCCAGCACCACCTCGCCGTCGCGGTTGACCAGCCCGTCATAGGTCACCACCAGCCCTTCGATGAATTGCTCCATGACGAAGCTGACGCCTTCCGGCTTGTCCCTGAAGAAGCTGTCGAGTTCGCCGGCGTTGGAGATTTTGAAAGTGTTCGAGGCGCCGGAGCCCGAATCCGGCTTCACCACCACGGGATAGCCGACACGGCGGATGAAGGTCATGGCGCCGGCGCGGTCGGAGCACTTGCGTTGCGGGATGGTTTCGACGCCGCTCTTGCGGAAGAACGCCCGCATGCGGCTCTTGCGTTTCAAATTCTTCACGAAGTCGAGCTTGGTGCCGAAGATGTTGAAGTCGGTGCGGATATTGGCTTCCAGCTCCAGCCAATGCTCGTTGAGCGATTCGAACCGGTCGACGCGGCCCCATTTGTGGATGAAATGGCCGATCGCCCGGAACACCGGCTCGTACTCCTCCATGTCGTCGATGCGGTAATATTCCGAAAGGGCTGCCTTCAATTTGCCGTCCAGCGCATCGAACGGCGCGTCGCCAATGCCGAGCACGGTGGCGCCGGCCTTCTTCAGCCGGTCGCAGAAATCGGCGCCATTGGCTGGAAAATGCGGCGAGAAGAACACGAAGTTCATGGACGATCCCTCCCGGCGGCAAGCCATCGCACCCCGCCGACAATCGACTCTGGCGCATTTGCCGGGCTCGGGGAAGAGCAACTGGATCAGGTGAGCGGCTGGGCCCGCGAAAGGTGACGCCAAAACCGTGAAATAAAAAACCCGCCACGACAGCGGGTCCTCGGCGCCAGTCAGCACCATACCCAAATTAGTAGCATAGCTGCCGGCACAAAGCAAGAACAAAGTTGCTGTAATCAGGAAAAATCGCTTGATGTCGGCGCCGCGCCTTCATTGCAGCTTGGGTTCCTCTCCCCCGTTTCGCGACGGCGAGGAACCCAGGTCTTGAGAGGCTGGATCGGCAGCTTCACCCATCTCCCATGCCCCCACTTGCCTCGCTTTGCCCGCTCCTGTATGAAATCCGCCATGAGCCCGCGCGCCACCTCTTTTGCGTCCCGTCCGACCGGCATTGCCGGCCAGACCGTTCGCGCGCTCGCCTCCACCCTGCTGCTTCTCGGCCTTATCGGCGATCGCCGGGTTCGCTGAAGGAGCGCCCGGCGGTCGAATTCGCCGCTCACGCGCACGCTCCTTGGCCAGTCACAAATTGGCACGTCACATCAAGCGAACGAAATTCTGATAAAGGCGCCGCTCGCCACCAATCCGCCTGAAGCTGGATCCGCGAGCCGCAGGGAGAAAAGACGATGAACGCACGAGAAGATATCCGTCTGAATGTAGAGGAAACCGCCAGCCCCGCGAGGGGCATGCCGGATGCTGCCCGGAAGTACCAGCCCTATCCGACCGTCGGTCTTGCCGATCGCACCTGGCCCTCGAAAGTGATCGACAAGGCGCCGATCTGGTGCTCGGTCGACCTGCGCGACGGCAACCAGGCGCTGATCGATCCGATGGGCCAGGAACGCAAGGCGCGCATGTTCGCCCTGCTG
Organism: Mesorhizobium sp. M0968; assembly: GCF_040319065.1. NCBI lineage: Bacteria > Pseudomonadati > Pseudomonadota > Alphaproteobacteria > Hyphomicrobiales > Phyllobacteriaceae > Mesorhizobium > Mesorhizobium sp. M0968. The sequence goes on along the minus strand of NZ_JAMYNL010000003.1, from coordinate 322,261 downwards.
CTCGACATGGGGTTCAAGGAGATCGAGATCGGCTTCCCGTCGGCCTCGCAGACCGACTTCGACTTCGCCCGCTGGTGCATCGAACAAGGCAACGTGCCCGCCGACGTCTCGCTGCAGGTGCTGGTGCAGTGCCGGCCCGAACTGATCACCCGCACTTTCGAGGCGCTGAAGGGCGCCACCAATCCGATCGTCCATTTCTACAACTCGACCAGCGAGCTGCAGCGCCGCGTCGTCTTCGAGAAGGACGTCGCCGGCATCAAGCGCATCGCCACCGACGCGGCCAAGATGATCACCGACATGGCGGCCAAAGCCGGCGGCGGCTACCGTTTCGAATATTCGCCGGAGAGCTTTACCGGCACCGAGCTCGAAGTGGCACTGGAGATCTGCAACGCCGTCACCGAGATCGTCAAGCCGACGGCGGAGAACAAGCTGATCATCAACCTGCCCTCCACGGTCGAGATGTCGACGCCCAACATCTATGCCGACCGCATCGAATGGATGTGCCGCAACCTCGACAACCGCGAGAACCTGTTGATCTCGCTGCATCCGCACAATGACCGCGGCACCGGCATCGCCACCACCGAACTCGGCCTGATGGCGGGCGCCGACCGCGTCGAAGGCACCCTGTTCGGCAATGGCGAGCGCACCGGCAATGTCGACATCGTCACGCTGGCGCTCAACATGTACACGCAAGGCGTCGATCCCGGGCTCGACTGCTCCGACATCAACCGCATGAAGGACGTCTACGAATACTCCAACCAGCTGAAGATCCCCGAGCGCCATCCCTATGTCGGCGAGCTCGTCTACACCGCCTTTTCCGGCTCGCACCAGGACGCTATCAACAAGGGCATGAAGGCGCTGCGCAAGGCCAACACGCCGCACTGGGAGGTGCCCTATCTGCCGATCGACCCGGCCGATGTCGGCCGCAGCTACGAAGCCATCATCCGCATCAACTCGCAGTCCGGTAAGGGCGGCATCGCCTATGTGCTGCATGCGGATTACGGCCTCAACCTGCCGCGCAACCTGCAGATCGAGTTCAGCCAGGCCATCCAGGCGATCACCGACGCCGAAGGCAAGGAGGTGCCGGCCAGGCGCATCTACGAGCGCTTTCTCGACACCTATGTCGACCAGCCCGGCGCGCGGCTGAAGTTCCTCGACCACCACACCTATCCCGACACCGAGGTCAAGGGCCGGCGCGTGGTTGAAGCGGTGATCCTCGACAGGGGCAAGGAGGTGACCATATCAGGCACCGGCACCGGCCCGATCGACGGCTTCGTCGATGCGCTGTCGCGCCATGTCGGGGTGCCGATGTCGGTGCTCGATTATTCCGAGCATTCCATGCAGCGCGGCTCGAATGCCTCGGCCATTTCCTATGTCGAGATGGAACATCCGGGCGGCAAGCTGTTCGGCGCCGGCATCAACACCAACATCGTCGCCGCCTCGCTCGAAGCCGTGGTTTCGGCGGCCAACCGCATCGTCGGCCGAAAGGGCGGCTAGCCGGGACTGCCAGGCCCGCGCATCAGCCCACCGGAAATTTTATCCGGTGGGTACGCTATCGCACCATAAGCACATGCTTGTAAGGCGCCGCCAGCGCGATATGATTGTACCTCAACCTGTGCCGAATTCGAAGGGATCGACACTTGCAGCATACCACGCCTGCCGCCCCCGCAGTGCGCGAAACGTTGGAGCGATTGCTTGCCAGCGAAACGTTCGGACGATCCGAGCGCGCGCGCAAGCTGCTCCGCTACCTGGTCGAGCGCGAGCAGGCAGGCGAAGCCGATAGGCTCAAGGGCTTCTCCATCGCGATGGACGTGTTCGGCAAGGACGGCGATTTCGATCCGTCGACCGATGCGGTGGTGCGGGTGCAGGCCGGCAGGCTGCGCGAGCTTCTGCAGCAGTATTTCGCCAATGAGGGCGTTGCCGAACCGGTCCGCATCGCCATTCCGCGTGGCGGCTATGTTCCGTCGTACGAACTCAACGCCATTCGCTTGCCGGCAGAGGCTAAGGCAGAGAGCAAGCCGCAGCCGGCGACAGAGGAGGCGACAAACGCCCCGCCCGGATCGCCGGAAGATGCCCGCAACCGGGCACATCCGGCTGCATTGCTGAGCGTTCCAGCCGTCGCCCCTGCTGCTCCTTCGCTGCAACGCCATTTGCAGTTCTTCTGGCTGGCGATCGCGCTGGTCATCCTCATGCTGGGTGTGCTGATCCTTCGCCAGGGTAGCGTGGTGTTGCTGACCGGCGGCGACACGGCGGTCGAGACCGCGGTGGCGACCGGCAGCATTGCAGCGCCTCCGGTTGAAAACCTCCCCCAGGTCTACATCGCCATCAAGGCCGACAGCGACCTGGCTCGCCGTGTCGCCGCATCGCTGCGCGCCGGCCTCAGCGGCTTCGATACCATCAATTTCATCGGCCGTGATGCCGACAGCCCGCCCGATCCAGTAACCGACGCCGCCAGCTTCGTATTCGATGTCCTGCCCGGGCCGCGTAGCGGCGACATCATGCTCGAGCTGCAAAGCGTGGCGACCGGCCGCGTGCTGCTCTCACGCAACCTGACCGCCGGCGACAGCGCGAACACCGCCATCGAGGACCAGATCTCCGGCATTTTGACCTCGGCTCTTCCCGCCTCGGGCACGATCTACAACTACATCGAGCAGAGCGGCATCCAGACCGGGCTGACGGCGTGTCTGGTGCTCAACGGCAAATATTATCTCGACCAGAATGCCCAGACGCATGAAGCCGCCTACCGCTGCCTCGAAGATCTTGCCAACCGGGAGGCGAAGTCGTCGCTCGTCTATTCGGAACTCGCGTCCTTGCATCTCGAAGCGGTCACCGACCACTATCCCTACCCCGCCGACGCGACGATCGACAAAGCCATGACGTTTGCCCATCGCGCCATCCAGATGGGCCCGACCAGCCCCTACGCGCACCGCGCCCTTGGTTACCTCAATTCGCGCATGGGCGATTCCGCGGAATCGATCCGCTGGATGCGCAAGGCCTATGAGCTCAATCCCTACGATCTCGCAATGGCCGCCGCCTACGGCTACGGGCTGGTTTTCGCCGGCAAGTACAGCGAGGGCGCCCCGATCCTTGCTCACGCGGTGGACATCGCCAGCGCCCATCCGACATGGTGGGATTACGGGCTGTTCGCCGGAGAGTTCATGATGGGCGACATGAACAGGGCCACGCTTGCCAGCGACGGCTTGCGAACGACTGAAATGAAATCGCATTATCTGGCGGCGCGGCTGATCGGCGCCAAGGCTGCCGGCCGCGAGAAGCTGGCGAGCAGGCTGCTGCAGGAACTGACCACCAAATTTCCGAAATTCGCAGCCGATCCGCGCACAATCTTCGTCGAGCGAAGATATCCCGCCGATCTGACCAACCGGCTGGTGGAGGCCCTGCGTGCCGCCGGGCTTGGCGGCGCCAGCTGACGTCTCCCGGCGCGTGCACGACGTCAGGTGATCGCGAAGATTTTACTGGCCATCCGGACGGCCAAAGCGCAATTCAGACACAATTTGAACCGGCCAATCTGATGCCCCATAGGTCTGATCCCGCATAGGCTGATCTCCACATAAGTCTGACCCCCGCAAAAGACTGATCCCCGCATAAGACCGCCCCGGCATCCTGATTGATTCCGGCACCAAGCCATAAAGTTTGCATGATCCCTTCCCTTTACGCCGCCGAACGGGGCACCGGCCCGACAACGATTGCCTTCCTGCATGGTTTCGGTGGCTGCCACGACGACTGGCGCGATGTGGCCGAGTCTCTGGCGCCCGGCGCGCGGACCCTGGCCTATGATCTGCCGGGACATGGGCTGTCGCTCGATTTTCCGGGCGGCGGTCCGGCCAGGATTGCAGCCAGTGCCGTCCTTGCGGATCTTTCCGCTCGCGGGATAAAGCGGGCCCATCTCGTCGGTCATTCGATGGGCGGCGCGGTGGCCGCCCTGATGGCATTGAGCGAGCCCGAAAGAATGGCGTCGCTGACGCTGCTGGCGCCGGGCGGTTTCGGTCCTGAGATCAATGGTCCGCTGCTGCGTCGCTACGCCGCCGCTGCCGGCATGGATGAAATCCGCGCCTGTCTTGCCGCCATGTCGGGACCGCAAAGCCGGCTGCCGCAGCATAGGGTCGAACTCGTCAGCGAGATGCGCCAGCGGCCCGGCCAGTTGCGTACACTTGTCGAGCTCGCAGCCGCCATGACCAGGGATGATCGGCAAGGCGTCATCCCGAACGAGCGGCTTGAAACGCTGAATATGCCAATCATGGTGGTTTGGGGAACCGACGACGCGATGCTGCCCGTCAGCCAGGCGGAGGGCGTGCCGAAGCATTTTCATCTGCACCACGTGCTGGAAGCCGGCCATATGCTGGTCGAGGAAGCGCCCGGCCTGGTCGTCGAGGCCGTCCGTCGGAATATGCGACGCCGCAGCAGGCGGCTTCGTCCGGGATTCGCCGCTGCGGCGAGCTGATCGGTCTTCGCGCAGGCACGGCGGCGGCGCTGGTGCTCATCCAGCGAACCCTTGTCCGCTCCTCGATCTCGCAAGTGCAATTTGCCGGCGGCTGTGTTAATTCGGTGTTAACCAAACCCCGCGAGGCAACGCCGATGAAGGACGCAGGCGAGAACATCACCCAGATCGATCAGTCGCGAAAACTGTCCGATGCCATTCGCGACGTCAAAAACGCCTTCGCCGACCGCGACGACGTCGTCGTCGAGATGCGCGAAGCGCATCGCATGCGGCTCGATCTGCTTGCCGCCGAACTCGCGTCGGTCTTCGGCGACGTACCCACCGACATGGACAGTTTCGACTTCGCCGTCTCGTCCGGCCTGCAGCCACGGCTGTGGATCGACGCCGTCAGCCATGTCGCCATGGGACGCGACCGTCGCACCTACCGCTTTCTCAAGGACACGCGCATCGGCCGCGTCGTGCTCGCCGAATCGACCGAGATGAAGGTCGTTGCCGACCAGGTGACGCGCTATGTCGCCGAGCGCGTCGTCGAACGCCAGAGAATGATGGAAGGCGGCATCGAGCAGGCCGTCGCCGGCCTGAAACGCGCCCTGGTGGCGGAGGCTGAGCCGCCGCTGCATGTCGCTGCGCGCAGCAACGGCTGGTCGGCGTTCTTCTCGGGCCTCGGCCTGATCGCCGCCGGCGCGCTGGTCGGCCTGGCGATTTCGCTCGTACTGTTCTGGGACCGCATCGTTGCAATGAAAATCAGCTTCTAGAGCGGTTCAGCGTTTCACGGAGACGCTGAACCGCTCTATCTCTATGCTTTGACGCAACTCCGGACCGAAAACCGCTTCACACTTTTCCTGGAATTGCTCTGGCCATCGACGCCTCGGCCCTCACGCCAAGCTCCATTGTCTGCAGGTCGCTGGGCGGCAATGCCGGCCCGGTCAGGCCGCGGCGCGTCAGCCTGATCCGCCAATTGTCCTTTTCACCGTCGATGTCGAGCAGATTGTATTGCGCCGGCGCATGCGAACTGCCGGGCGCCTGCCCCGCCGCGGCGACCCCGACCACCGGAATTTTGATCTTGCGGGCGCCGATGAAGAACAGCGACGGCACATGCGAATGGCCGTGCAGCACAAGCTCGGCACCATGCCGGTGAAGAACCTTGTGGAAGCGCGAGATGCCGAACAGCCGCTTGTTCTGCGAAACGGCGCCGCGCACCGGCGGATGGTGGATCATGATCACCCGGAACAGGCCGCTCTTGCCTGTGGCGTCGAGGATGCCGCGCAGCCTTTCCGCCTGGCCTTCCAGAAAGAAGCCGTTGGCCATGAACGGAGCCGTGGCGCGCGCCGTCGAGACGCCGACCAGCGCAACATTGCCGCGTACGCGCAAATAGGGAAAAGTGTTGCGGTCGACCGGCGTGTTGACGCCGTCGCCGGTCATCCACGCCGCCCAGGACCGGCAGGTCTTGTCGAAGGCGCCCGGCACATAGGCGTCATGGTTTCCCGGCACGACCGACACGTCATTGGGCGAGCCCAGCGTCTCCAGCCAGTGCTTGGCCATCTCGACCTCGCCGTCGAGCGCCAGATTGACTAGGTCGCCGGTGATGGCGAGATGGTCCGGCCCGCTGGCCTTCATGTCGGCGACGATGGTGTCGATGACTGCATCATGCATGTAGCGGCGGCGGTTGCGCTGCCAATTGACGTAACCGACCACGCGCTTGGAGGCGAGATCGCGATAGGTTACATCGGGAAGCGGCCCCAGATGGACATCGGAAATATGCGCGAGCCTGAACATCTTTTCTTCATAGGCGAGCCGCGCGCGGCTTTCCACTCACGGTTTCGCGGACGATGACGACGCCGGATCCGGAGCAAGCCCTGCGTCAGACCGGCTGGCCGGGCTTCAGGGCGAGGCTGTTTCACCTGTATTTCGTACTGCGGCGGCCGATGACGCTCGGCGTGCGCGGCTTGATCCACGACCGCCCCTCCAATTCCGTCTTCCTCATCCGCCACACCTATGTCCCGGGCTGGCACCTTCCGGGCGGTGGCGTCGAGTTGGGCGAAACGATGATCGAAGCGCTGACACGCGAAGTCTTCGAGGAAGGCAACATCGCGCTGACCGGACCGCCGGTGCTGAAGTCGCTGCATTTCAACCGCCGCGCCAGCCGCCGCGACCATGTCGGCCTCTATCTGGTCGAGGAGTTCAACCAGCCAGCGCCCAAGCTGCCCGACCGCGAGATCGCCGAAGCCGGCTTCTTCCCGCTCGACCGCTTGCCCCAGGGCACGACACCGGCGACGCTGCGGCGGATTGCCGAAGTTTTTGGGGGGAATTCGGCATCGCCTTACTGGTAGATCATCTCTTCAACAGCTTTGGCTGCGTCGGTATAGACCGGCAGCATTCATTGTTCTCAGAGAGATAAATGCTGAGCGATGAGGAGAAAAAATGCAACACAGCCAAAACGATAGATTTAGAATCGCGCTCTATGTATCACTTTACACGGGAATTAATGGGATAACATTTTCCGTTATAGCGTTAATTTCGACAATAGTTCTTGGGATAGATCCATACATGTTAGCAAAAGTTGGAAGATTCATCCAATTCACAATACAATTAGTTGCGGCATTCGTGACATATTTCGTTTTTATAAAGCGACATGCTCAGCTTTTTACTCGCACTGAATTCTGGAAAATGGTCGGCTTCTCAACCCTGATAGAAATGATTTTGGGAATGGCTGTGCTTCTGCCGTCGGGATTGTTACGCGCAATCCCGCCCCAGATGTCGGTCGTGATCGTCATGATCAGCGGCATCGTTGCGTTCCTTGCAACGTCGCTCGGCTACTCCAATCGATTTGGAAATACCATATTGAAAGCTGAACTCGTTAGAAGGGCAAAGATGGACTCCGAGACCTTCCGCTAGATCGCTGATTTCACGCCGCATTCCTGAACCTGTCCCGGTCATGCGGCGCGCCGTAGTCCAGCTCCGGCCCGACCGGCACGATGCGCGTCGGGTTGATGGTCTCGTGGCTGCCGTAATAATGCGCCTTGATGTGGTGCAAATTCACCGTGCCGGCGACGCCCGGCACCTGGTAGAGATCGCGCAGGTAATTCGACAGGTTCGGATAGTCGGCGATGCGGCGCAGATTGCACTTGAAATGGCCGACATAGACCGGGTCGAAGCGCACCAGTGTCGTGAACAGCCGCCAGTCCGCCTCGGTGATGCGGCCGCCGACGAGATAGCGCTGCCTTGACAGACGGTCCTCCAGCATGTCGAGCGCCGAGAACAATTCGCCGAATGCCTCCTCGTAGGCTGCCTGCGTGGTGGCGAAGCCGGCACGGTAGACGCCGTTGTTGACCGCGGGATAGACCAGCGCATTGATCGCATCGATCTCGCCGCGCAACGGTTGCGGATAAAAATCGAGCCTGGCATCGCCCCATTCGTCGAAGGCCGAATTGAGCATGCGGATGATCTCGGAGGATTCGTTGGAAACGATGGTCTGCTCGCGTTTGTCCCACAGCACCGGAACGGTGACTCGGCCCGAATAGCCGGGATCGGCCCTGGTGTAGATCTGGTGCAGGAAATCGAGGCCGTAGAGCGTGTCGCCGGTGGCGCCGTCCTCGGCCAGGAACGTCCAGCCGTCGGCGCCCATGAAATGATGGACGACCGAGACGGAAATCACGTCCTCGAGTTTTTTGAGCACGCGAAAGATCAGCGTCCGATGCGCCCACGGGCAGGCGAGCGAGACATAGAGGTGATAGCGGCCGGGCTCGGCCTTGAAGCCGCGTTTTCGCCCTTCGGCCGGCGTGCCGTCGCGGGTCACCCAGTCGCGCCACTGCGACTGCGCCCGCACGAACCTGCCGCCGCTCTCCCCGGTATCGTGCCAGCGGTCCTGCCATTGGCCTTCGACTAGCAATCCCATGCAATATCCTTTCGCGTTCCTACGCGATGTAGGGCACCAAGCGGCGCTGCGGAAATCCCCGATGCTGAACAGATCGTCAACGGCTGCGTCGTCGAGTGCGCGTCGGCTGCGCGGGCCGATTGCGGCGGCTGAAAATTGGTGCTAGCGGACATCCGCATGTTCGACTTTGCCGTGATCCGGTTCGACCGACGACGAAAGAGCGCCCGCGCTTGATGAAGCGCTGACTGGCGAACGCTGCCGCTTGCAGCAAACCTTTCCTCGCATACCGGAACGCAAAGACCATGAGCCTTGCCGACTTGAAATACCTGGCCGACGTGAAATACCTGCCGGAAACTCCGGCGCACGATCCTGAAATCGAAGCCATCAATGACGAGGCCTTCGGGCCAGGTCGTTTCGTGCTCGCCGCCTACAAGATCCGCCAAGGTGGCCCGCATGAACGGGCTTTGTCCTTCGTGGCCGTCGATGGCACAATCGTCGTCGCCTCGGTACGGATGACGCGCATCGCCGCCGGCGCTGGCCGCGCGCTGATGCTCGGGCCGCTCGCTGTGCGGCCGGCCTTCAAAAATTTCGGCATCGGCCGCCGGCTGGTGGCAATCGCGCTGGAAGCCGCCGCCAACGCCGGCGCGCCGGCGGTGATGCTGGTCGGCGACGAACCCTACTACGGCCCGCTCGGCTTCAGGAGGCTGCCGCGGGGGCAGATCTCGATGCCGCGTCCGGTCGACCCCGACCGGCTTTTGGCGCACGAGATCGTGCCGGGCGCGTTGGCGAGGCTGGCGGGCGAGGTTTGCCACGCCGACCAGGCAAGGATTGCCGCGCACATCGCCGCGATGGCATGACCGTGCCGGCGCTGTCGCACGGTGGCTTGGCGGCATAGTCTGGACACGGAGGAGGACGTCGAGATGAACCCGAACGGCCAGATTGCGATCGTCACCGGTGGCGGCTCCGGCCTTGGCGAGGCGACGGCGCGCGCTCTTGCCGCCGGCGGCGCCAGGGTTGCCGTCCTCGATCTCGGTATCGAGCGTGCGGCCAAGGTGGCGGCTGACATCGGCGGCATCGCCGTCCGATGTGATGTGAGCGACGCCGAGAGCGGTGCCGCCGCAGTCGCGGAAGCGGCAGAGACGCTCGGCGCACCGCGCATCCTGGTCAATTGCGCCGGCATCGTTGTCGGCATGAAGACGATCGGCAAGGACGGACCGCATCCGCTCGATCAATACCGCAAGGTGATCGAGGTCAATCTGATCGGCACCTTCAACATGATCCGCCTGGTCGCCGACCGGACCGCCAGGCTCGAGCCGCTGCAGGGCGGCGAGCGCGGTGTCATCGTCAACACCGCGTCGGTCGCGGCCCATGACGGCCAGATCGGCCAGGCCGCCTATTCCGCGTCCAAGGCCGGCGTCGTCGGCATGACGCTGCCGGTGGCGCGCGATCTCGCCCGCTCCGGCATTCGCGTCTGCACCATCGCACCCGGCATCTTCAGGACGCCGATGATGGCCGGCATGCCGCAGGAGGTGCAGGATTCGCTCGGCGCCGCTGTGCCCTTCCCTTCCCGTTTGGGCGAGCCTTCGGAATACGCGGCACTTGCCTTGCACATCATCGAGAACCAGATGCTCAACGGCGAGACAATTCGCCTCGACGGCGCCATCCGCATGGCGCCGAAATAAATGCGACGGTGATGCCTTGGACGAACCTAGGAAAGACGTGATCCGCGCGACCGATACCGAGGCGATCAGGCTGGCAAAGACGCTGATCCGCAGCGCCCGTTTCGGTGCGTTGGCAGTGCTCGAACCAGGAACCGGTTCGCCGCTGGCCAGCCGGGTCGGCGTCGCCACAGACATCGACGGCACGCCATTGATCCTGGTATCGATGCTGTCCACCCATACCGGCGCCATCCTTGCCGACCCGCGCTGCTCGTTGCTCGTCGGCGAACCCGGCAAGGGCGATCCGCTGGCGCATCCGCGATTGACGCTCGTCTGCCGCGCCGTGCGGCTCGAACGCGGAGCGAACGAACACGCCCGTGCCGAGCGGCGCTACCTCAACCGCAACCCCAAGGCAAAACTCTATGCCGGGCTCGGCGACTTCTCGATTTTCCGGCTCGAACCGGAGCGCGCCAGCCTGAACGGAGGCTTCGGCAAGGCCTATCTGCTCGACCGCACCGATCTGGTCGCGACGGGAGCGATCGTCGAAGAGCTTGCCGCCGGCGAGCAATCGGCGCTCGACCACATGAACGCCGACCATCTCGATGCGATTGCCCTCTACGCAAGTCATTTCGGCGGGGCCGAGAGTGACGGCTGGATCGTCACCGGGTTCGACGCCGACGGGATGGATCTCATATCGGGCGACAATGTCTGTCGGGTTTTCTTCCCCGAGCCGCTGAGAGCGGCGCGCGACCTCAGGCCTGTCCTGGTTGACATGGCCAAGGCTGCCCGATCGGCAAATTAATCACAGCCGCACAGTTAATCGGCTTGCGTGGAAAGCAAGCCTTGAGATTTGAGCGAAATGTTCTACCTTTGCGAGTGACGCTGAATCGCTGGCGTGCATCTATAGGGAAAGTCTATGGAATCCGACGCTATTGCCCCCATAGCGGCGGATGAGCAAGAAGGCATGGGGGATCTATGGTCTCGAACAAACTAGTCGCCAACGCCGGAACCGCGGCTGCGTTTCTGACGCTGATGGGCAACGAAAAACGTTTGTTGATCATGAGCTATCTGGCCGAGGGCGAGATGTCGGTCGGCGCCATAGCCGAGAAGGTATCGCTCAGCCAATCCGCCCTGTCACAGCATCTGGCCAAGCTCAGGGCTTCCGACCTTGTCGAGACCCGCCGCGACCGGCAAATGATCTATTATTCCTGCAAGTCCGCGGCGGTGCGCGAATTGCTGCACATGCTGGACGGCATTTTCGGCGAAGGTGAACTGTCGCAGATGGCGCACCGGCTGCGTCGCGCCGGGACCTGAGCGGCCGAGGCGGAGAATGCCCCGCCAAATCCGCTTTGCTGCCAAGTCCGCTTTGCTGCCAAGTCCGCTTTGCTGCCAAGTCCGCTTTGCTACTGAACGCGCTCGTCGGCGGCCTGCGCAATCTCGTCCTTGAACTCGACCTTCGTGCCCGGCTGCACCATGGAGGCAAGGTCTTCGGCATCCCAATTGGTCAACCGGATGCAGCCATGCGAAAAGGTCGTGCCGATCTTGCCCGGTTCGGGCGTGCCGTGGATGCCGTAGCTTTCGATGGAGAGATCGATCCAGACCGATCCCACGGGGTTGTTCGGCCCGGCAGCGATGGTGAAGGGCCGCTTGGTCTTGACTCCCTTGAAAGCGAAGTCCGGATCGTAATGATAGGTAGGGTTGTGCACCACGCGCCTGACCTCCGCCATGCCGCTTGGCGCCGGCTTCTCCTCGCTCCCAATCGAGGCGGGGTAGACCGCCAGCCATTTGCCGGCACGGTCGAGCACACGCACCAGGCGAGCGCCCTTGTCGACCTCGACGGTGGCGACGCCGGCGGGAGGGTCGCCTCTGCCGACATCAGGCACCACCAAGGTCCTGCCTGGTTTCCTGAGGCTGGTGCCCGGATTGAGCATTCGCAGCAATTGGTCGCTGACGTGGAAGCGCTCGGCCAACCTCTCCACTGCATTGCGGTAGCCGAGCCGCCGCAAGCGGGCCATCCTCTCCAAGCGAGCCGGAATACGCCTGGTGAAAGGTCCGCGCACATCCTTGCGCATCACCTCATAGGTCACCAGCACCGGCTTGGCGGAGGTTGCGATGAGTTTGCTCCAGGTTTGTGGACTGAGCTTGCCATCGGGCGGAAGTCCGTTTGCCGCCTGAAACGCGGCGACGGCTTTGGCGAAGTTCCGGGAAAGGCGACCGTCGATGAGGCCCGGCGAGAAGCGGGCGCGATCCAGAAGGATCTGCGCCTTCAGCAGCATCGGATCGACACCCTTCGGTTCGCCGATAGTGAATTGGGACTGATTGACGGTGGCTGGATCGAGCTTGGCCGCGCGGGCCACGCCGCATGCGAGGGCAAGTGTGGCGGCAAAGACGAGGAGGAGCCTGATCATCGATGTCGTCCCAGGACCGCAGCAGGAGCCCGCCTCTATGACGCGGCATGGCCCCGTGGGGTTCCTTCGCCGCATCGAAATTCTGCATTGAAGCGGCTTGGCCGAAGTGCCGTGCCGCGGGAATCAATATCTCCATGCCGCCAGGAGGCCAGGCAAGGCGTCTCGGCCCGGCGCCTTGTGATTGGATTTGACCGTTAGAACGGCGTGCATCCATTTGGACGCTGAGATACGGTCAGAGCTTCGGATCCGGCATCATGCCTTCCGAAGCCGAATCCCGATTCGCGGCCGACGCCAAGATCCGCCGAGGAAGCCATGAATCCGATCCGCATAGACGACCCGCAGGATCCTCGCGTCGCCGCCTATCTCGACATCCGGGAACGCGATCTTGCCGGCCGGCAGGGCCGTTTCGTCGCCGAAGGCAAGGTGGTGCTCGACACGCTGCTTGCCGCCCGTCGCTTCGAGGCAGAATCGGTGCTGGTGCTCGAGAACCGGCTGGCCGGCCTCGATGACGTCCTGCGCAAGGCGCCTGCCGGGCTTCCGATCTATGTCGCATCCGGCGAAGTCATGGACAGGATTGCCGGATTCCACATGCATCGCGGCATATTGGCGATCGGCCGCAAGGGCGCGGCCGTCTCCGCTGAAGCTTTGCTCGGCGCACTGCCCGCCCGCGCGCTGATCGTGGTGCTGGTCGGCATCGCCAATCATGACAATATGGGATCGATCTTCCGCAATGCCGCCGCCTTTGGCGCGGATGCCGCGCTTCTCGATCCGACCTGCTGCGATCCGCTGTACCGCAAGGCAATCCGCGTCTCGGTGGGCGCGGCCTTGAAAGTCCCCTTCGCCTGCTTTGCCGATACCGCCGGCTGCACCGCAATGCTCGACCGGCAAGGCTTCAGCCAATTCGCCTTGTCGCCGCGCGGGCAGATCGACATTCGCGATGCCAAGAGAAACGAGCGGCTGGCGCTCTATCTCGGCACCGAGGGCGAAGGCCTGCCGGAAAGCCTGCTTGCCCGCCTGCAGACGCTGCGGATCGGTATGGCGCAGGGCTTCGACAGCCTGAACGTCGCCGCCGCATCAGCCATCGCGCTGCATCATTTTTCCGGAGCCTAATGCATGTCGCGCAAAAGTGTGCAGCGGTTTTGCGATAACGACATGCATCAAACAAGAACTTAAAGCGCGTCCGATGAGGCCGGTCGAATGCGACGTGCTTTTAGAGCCGGGGCGTCCCGCTCGCGCTTGTGGAATCTTAGTCGGTCGAAGCGGCCTTCTGCAGCGCCCGCACCCGATCGGCAAGGCTGCGTCCGCCGCTCCCCGGCCGCGTATCCTCAGGCGCTGCAAGCGCCCGGGCGATCGGCGAATCCGGCCCGTCGAGCTTTGCCGTCAAGGCCACGACTTGCGCCGCCAGATCGTTCATCTCTTCGCGCAATGCCGCGCTGGCGCTGCCGGTATCGTCTCCGGTCCGCGATTTCGACGTTTCGACGGCAGCAAGATCTGTCTTCAGCCGCCTGTTCTCGCGTGCCAGCGACGTCAGCCTGGCCTCCAGCCGCTCGCGGTCGGCGTCGAGCTTGGCGGTTGTCTGTTCGATGTCGCCGTTGGCGGCCACATTGACCTGACTGCCTGGCACGCCGGCAAGACCCACCGCAGGCGCCCTTTCAGCGCCTTTCGGCTTTTCGCGAAGGCGCACCAGTTCCTTCTCGCGGCGCTCGAGCCTGTCCTCGCGATCGGCCAGCGAGGCGAGCAGGCGTTCGACCTTCTTTTCCAGGTCGCCGGTTCTTTTCTTCTCGGCCTTCAGCGCGTCCCGCAAAACCTTGCTTTCGGCTGCCAATTCCTGGCTGCGCCTGTCCGCCTCCTTGCGCTGGCCGCGCAGCAGCGAAATGTCGCTTGCCAACTTCTGCAGCTCGGATTCGCGCGCCACCAGCTCGATCTGCCGGCTGCTGGATGAAAAACTGGCGTCGTCATACATGTGCTCCAGTTTCCGCAGTTCGAGCCCGCGCTTTTCGAGGGCGCGCTCGGTCTCCGCAAGCCGTTCCGACAGCTGCTGCAGTTGCTCATCGCGCTTGCGAAGCTCCTCGCCGCTGGCTGTAAGATCGGCGACGACCCGGTTCTTGTCCTGTCGCTCGGCCGCCAATTCCTTCAGGGCTTCGCGGTCGCGGCCGATCTCGACCAGCTGTTCGGCGGCTTTCTCGCGCAATGACTTGACGGTCATTTCAAGCCGGCGCACCGAAACCGCGAACTCGGCGCGAATGCGATCCTTGTCCGCCTGGATCTCGGCCAGCGTCAACGGCATCGAGCCCTCGACGCGCTTGCGCGTCAGCGCCACCGCCCGCCGCCACACGGCCGGAGCAATCATCAGCGCCAGAAAGCCGGCGCAGAGAAACCCGAGAACAAAGAACAGGATCGACTGGACCAAGATGACTATCCGTTGTGCATGGCAACCGCCAAAGGTCGACTTTGCCATCTTCGCATGACGGAAATCCGGCGCCACGGCAAGAGTATGCTGCGGCAAAGCTCAGACCGTGGGATCACAGCTCCAATCGCAGTGGCGCCATCATGCAGGTCAGAACGGATTCCAGGTCGCGCGCTGGGTGAGCTTGAGGTAGCCGAGATTGACGCCGAGACGAGCGCCGACGCCGGTACGGATCGGCACGAGCAGCACATTGTTGTTCTTCAGCACGTTGAAGCCGACGCCGGCGACGACATAGGCGGAGCCGGCGACGCCGCCAAAACGATTATAGAGGCTGCTCACATCGTCGAGATTGTAGACCAGCATCATGACGCGCGAGCCCTCGCCGCCGAAATCCCAGCCGAGCGAAGGGCCTTGCCAGAACACTTTGTGGTCGCCGGCATTCTTGGTGTAGAGCGTGCCTTCGCCATAGGTCAGGCCACCGATCAGCGCCCCGGACCCCTCTTCGCCGAGCAGATAGCCGTTCGGCAGGCCATAGGTGGCGAAAATCTTCTCGACGACGGTGGCGAGCCCGCCCGACGTCGCGCCGAAGAATTTATGACCGGAATCGACGATCTCCTGCGCGGTGTATTCCTGCGCCCGCGCGGCCGATGCCGAAAAGGCGACAAGGCCGATGAGCGCGATCGTCATTGAGATGACACGGAAAAAAGTCCGGTCGTAGAATCGGGAAACCATGCTTCCAATCTCCGTCAGGGAGCACTTTCGCCGACGCCTCGCACCCGTACGGCTCTTTGGCGGCCGTTAAGGATGACTGTTAGGGGCAAACTATGCCGTAATCCTTTTTCAACCATTAAACTCCCACATGAAGATGGCGGTTCGAAGGCTGTTTTCACATCGCCCGCGCAGCACCCTGCTGCGTGAACACGCCATTTTCGACAATCATGATTTCGGATTTGTTGCTGCACGCACAAGCGCTGTGTATTCAGAATGCTTGGGAGAGAGCGTGATTCGTGTGGACAGGCGTGATCATGATCGCCCGGTCATTGTGTTGTGAAATTTGCAGGGATTTTTGCCGATGGCCGAGCTTTTCACCCTTTCCGCACCCGATCTGGCAGCGCTGCTGTGCAGCCGGGTCTGCCACGACATCATTTCGCCGGTCGGTGCCATAAACAACGGGCTTGAGCTGCTCGACGAAGGCGGCGCCGACGAAGACGCCATGAAGCTGATCCGCCAAAGCGCCAAAAACGCCTCCGCCCGCTTGCAATTCGCCCGCATCGCCTTCGGTGCCGCCGGTTCCGCCGGCATGCTGATCGACACCGGGGACGCCGAGGCCGTGGCCATCGCCTTCCTGAAGAACGAGAAGCCGGAACTGATCTGGAACGGAACCCGCGCACTGTTGCCCAAGAACAAGGTCAAGCTGCTGCTCAATCTCATCCTCGTCGCTAACGCCGCCATTCCGCGCGGTGGCAGGCTGGTGGTCACGCTGGAGAACCTCGAGACCGAGCCGCGCTTTGCGCTCGCGGCGAGCGGCCCGATGCTCCGCGTGCCGCCCAAATTCCTGGAATTGCATTCCGGCCACAGGCCGGAAGAGCCGATCGACGCGCATTCGGTGCAGCCCTATTACACGCTGCTCCTGGCCCGCGAAGCCAACATGACGATTTCGATCCATGCGACCGCCGACGAGATCGTCCTTTCCGCAGCCTGAAGTTCTCCTAAAGAGCGGGGAAAGTATTTTTCTCAAGTCATATTTGCGGCGTTGTCCTAACATCTGTGGGCGGGCTTGCGGATTGATTGCGTGAAGCATTGCGAAAGAAGATTTCACTTAAAACACCTTCAGGAAAATTTTACCTAACGGCTTTTCGGCTTCTTTACCAGATCGGCCTATGTTCCCCGGCAGATGCCACGACGCTGCCGGTTCGCCGCATGGCAAAGAGGGTCCCGGAATGAAACGCTGCATGTTCGTCGACAATTCGAGCGTCATCAGGAAGGTCGCAAGGCGTATCCTGGGCGGTTCCGGCATGATGGTGATCGAAGCCGCCAGCGGCCACGAGGCGATCGAGATGTGCGCGGCCGACATGCCTGATATCATCGTCGTCGACGGCGCCTTGCCGGACATGCAGGCGCAGGACCTCATCCGCCGCCTGCGCGCCATGGAAAGCCCGGTATTGCCGCAGGTTTTGATTTCGCTGGTCGAGGTCGATGTCGGGGCGATCATGCGGGCAAAACGAGCCGGCGCCCAGGGCTACCTGCTGAAGCCGTTCAACCGGCCGCAACTGCTCGAGTGCTTCCGCGCCTTGAAGATTGCCGCCTGATCAGAGCTGTTCCATTCCGACGAAAATCGGATCGGCTCTATCTTGTTGTTTTGCCGGGTTCTTTTCCGAAAAAATCGGCGCCCACCTTGGGATCACGCCCCTAGTTCAGGCGCTGACGCGGATATCTTCGGGTTCACGCAGCACATAGCCGCGGCCCCAGACGGTCTCGATGTAATTCTGCCCGCCAGACGCGGCGTCAAGCTTCTTGCGCAGCTTGCAGATGAAGACGTCGATGATCTTCAGCTCCGGCTCATCCATGCCGCCATAGAGATGGTTGAGGAACATTTCCTTGGTCAGCGTGGTGCCCTTGCGCAGCGAGAGCAGTTCCAGCATCTGATATTCCTTGCCGGTCAGATGCACGCGCTGGCCACCGACCTCAACGGTCTTGGCATCGAGATTGACCACCAGGTCGCCGGTGGTGATGACCGACTGGGCGTGGCCCTTGGAACGCCGCACGATGGCATGGATGCGGGCGACCAGTTCGTCCTTGTGAAAGGGCTTGGTCATGTAATCGTCGGCGCCGAAGCCGAGGCCGCGCACCTTGTCCTCGATGCCGGCCATGCCGGAGAGGATGAGGATCGGCGTCTTCACCTTGGACAGGCGAAGTGTTCTCAAAACTTCATAGCCCGACATGTCGGGGAGATTGAGGTCGAGGAGAATGATGTCGTAATCGTAAAGCTTGCCTAGATCGACGCCCTCTTCGCCAAGGTCGGTCGTATAGACATTGAAACTTTCCGATTTCAGCATCAGCTCGATGCTTTGTGCGGTTGCACTGTCGTCTTCTATCAGCAGAACGCGCATTTCATTCCCCTTTTCTGCTGCCGGACCATTTCACGACCCGTCCAGGACCGGAGCAGTGATTGCCTGAGCAGAGGCTGCCATCGAATGGTTAATAAAATCTAATTCCCCGTCCATGACGGTATCAGATTTTTTAACCCCTTTCTACACCTTGTTGAATCCAATAACGAATCACAGACCCAAACCGTTAACGCAGCACATTAATAAGCCAGACTAAGTGACTCTTCGGACTCGTTGGCCGGGTTTCCCGACGAGAAGCAGAATTTTTACCCGCCCTTAAGTCCTGAGCCGTATGATTAACAATGCCCGTAAACGAATGGTTACCGCCGGCAAAAAACTTTAGGAGTTTGTTTCCCATAGTTCGGGGAAAGCCGGTGGAAACGGGTCAAGCCTGGGCCTTGCCGGGTGAATTGGACGATATGTGCAGGTGTGCGTTTCCGGGAGTACCGAATCATGAAGTCACGTGAAAACCTCGTTCGGCTGCAGCAATTTCAGGTGAGCGAGAAGCGGCGGCAGCTGCTGCAGCTCGACATGATGATCGCCGAATTCGAGCGCATGGCCGTCGAGCTGGAACTTCAGATTGCTGCCGAAGAGAAGAAGGCCGGCATCACCGACATCAATCACTTTGCTTATCCGACCTTCGCCAAGGCGGCACGTCTGCGCCGCGACAACCTTAGAAATTCGCAAAGCGACCTCGCCCAGCAGCGAAATGTCGCCGAATCATTGCTGAGCGAAGCCGAAGCGGAGCTTTCCAAGGCCGAGATGCTGGAATCGCGCGACACCAAGGCGCGCGACACAGAAGCCGGCGGCCGCAGCGCCATGATCGGGTGAAAACAAGACTTTAACGCGCGTCGCGCTTGCGCGCTATTGCTGCGCACCGAACTGTGCCCGCCTCAGGCATCCAGATCTTCTTGCTGTTCCGCCGCCCGTGCGCGCGCATTTTTGATGTCGGGCACATGCTGCTCCGACCAGGCTCTGATCTGATTGAGCAGTCCTGCCAGGTTCTGGCCAAGTTCGGTCAGCTCATATTCGACCCGCGGCGGAATGACCGGGAAAACCTCGCGCCGCACAAGCCCGTCGCGTTCCAGGATACGCAGCGTCTGCGTCAGCATTTTCGGCGTGATGCCTTCGAGCTTGCGCGCCAATTCGCCGTTGCGGAGCCGGCCCCGGCGCAGCGCACAGATCACCAGGTAGACCCATTTGCTGGCGAGTGTCTCGAGCACGGCGTGTGACGGGCACGACCGCCGAAAGGCGTCATAGCCAAAAGGGGAAACATCTTCACTATCCATGGGGTGCATATATATCAAAAAGGTACATACTAGACAAGAGAAAATAACTATCCAAATGATAGTGGCACATCAAAACCAGCAGGAGAGCCTTCCATGCGTGCCATTATCCAGAATTCCTTCGGCGGACCCGATGTCCTCGTCATTGCCGATCGCCCCGCGCCATCACCCGAAGCCGGCGAAGTGCTCGTCCGCATCGAAGCGGCCGGCATCAATCCGGTCGATGGTGCGGTGCGCGGCGGCCACTATCCGCTGCTTGGCGAGCCGCCTTTTGTCCTTGGCTGGGATGTTTCGGGGACTGTCGAGGCGCTGGGCTCCGGCGTCTCCGGCCTCAAGGTCGGCGATGCCGTGTTCGGCATGCCGCGCTTTCCCAAACAGGCGGCAGCCTACGCCGAACTCGCCGCTGTCCCGGCTGATGAGCTTGCGCCGAAACCTGAAGGCATAGATCACGCGCAAGCCGCCGCGCTGCCGCTGGCCGGCCTGACGGCCTGGCAAGGCCTTGTCCGCCATGGCCGGCTCGATTCTGGCAAGCGCGTGCTGATCCACGCCGGAGCCGGCGGCGTCGGCCACCTGGCGGTGCAGATCGCCAAGGCGCACAGCGCTTACGTCGTCGCGACCGCCAGCCCGGAAAAGCTCGATTTCGTCCGCTCGCTCGGCGCCGACGAGGTGATCGACTACACAAGGGATGATTTCACCGCGAAGGCCCGCGACATCGATCTGGTTCTGGACCCGTTCGGCGGCGTGCATGCGGAGCAATCACTGAAAGTGCTCACTGCCGGCGGCGTTCTGGTGTCGCTGCTCGATGTCAGCGATGCCACCAAGGCAAAGGCCAGGACGCGAGGCATCCACGTCGAGCGCATGTCCGTAGTGCCCGACCGTGCCGCTCTGGTGGAGCTCGGCAAATTGATCGACGCGAAAAAGCTGGCCGTCCACGTGGCAAAGGCGTTTCCCCTCGAACAGGCCGGTGCCGCCCATGCCTTTCTCGCCACCAGGCCGATCGGCAAGGTGGTGCTGACGGTCTGAAATTGCAGATCGTCGCCCCTCGCAGACGTAAGGGCGCTGATCAGCGCCCTTATCGGCCTAATGCCGGTATTGCTGGATGCGCGTGGTGCGCAGGCCGGCAAGGCCGTATTCGTCGATCGACGCTTGCCAGGACAGGAATTCCTCGGTGGTGAGCTTGTAGCGCTGGCATGCCTCTTCGAGGCTCAAAAGCCCGCCACGCACCGCCGCCACCACTTCCGCCTTGCGCCGGATAACCCAGCGACGTGTGTTCGTCGGCGGCAGATCGGCGATGGTAAGTGGGCTGCCGTCCGGCCCGATAACATATTTGACTCGCGGTCTAATTAGATCGGTCATCGTACTCTCTACAAAAAACTCAAAGACCCAATCCCCACCACATTACCGCCACAGCTTTAAAATTTGCCTAAGCAGACCCTAATGGTTAGGTAAGGATCATGAACGCGGCGTTAGCCTTTTCATCGGCATTTGAAACATCTGCCGGCAAGCGCATTGAACCCGGCAGGAAAAATGAGCCGGCCCGGCAAAGCTGGCGCAGCCGAGACGCTTGACCTATATTCCGGCCATTGGCATTGAAGCGCCGCGCAGAACGAAAGAACCATGAACAGCCTCGATCTTCCCGGACGCCCCAAAAACACCCGCGTCGTCGTCGCCATGTCGGGCGGTGTCGATTCGTCGGTCGTTGCCGGCCTCCTGAAGCGCGAGGGCTACGACGTCGTCGGTGTCACGCTGCAGCTTTATGACCACGGCGCGGCAACGCACCGGGCCGGCTCATGCTGCGCCGGCCAGGACATCGACGATGCCCGCCGCGTCTCCGAGACGCTCGCCATCCCGCATTACGTCCTCGATTACGAGGAGCGCTTCCGCAAGGCGGTGATCGACCCGTTCGCCGAGAGCTATGTCGCCGGCGAAACCCCGATCCCTTGCGTTTCCTGCAATCAGACGGTGAAATTCGCCGACCTTCTTGCGACCGCCAAGGAACTCGGCGCCGACGCGCTGGCGACCGGCCACTACATCCGTTCCGGCGCCAATGGCGCCCACCGCGCGCTTTACCGGCCGGTCGACGCCGACCGCGACCAGAGCTACTTCCTGTTCGCCACCACCCAGGCGCAGATCGACTATCTGCGTTTTCCGCTCGGCGGCCTGTCGAAGCCTGAGGTTCGCGCCATCGCCGAGGAGATGGGACTGACGGTCGCGGCCAAGCAGGACAGCCAGGACATCTGCTTCGTGCCGCAGGGCAAGTATTCCGACATCATCGCCAAGCTGAAGCCGGCTGCCGCCAATCCGGGCGACATCGTCCATATAGACGGGCGCGTGCTTGGCCGCCACGAGGGCATTTTGCGCTACACCGTCGGTCAGCGCCGCGGCATCGGCATCGCCTCGGGCGAGCCGCTCTACGTCGTTCATCTCGACGCCGACCGGGCCCGCGTCGTCGTCGGCCCGCGCGAGGCGCTGGAGACCCACAAGATCTTCTTGCGCAACATGAACTGGCTGGGCGATGGCCCGCTGACCGCTATCCCGGCGGCCGGGCTTGAGCTTTTCGCCAAGGTGCGCTCGACGCGGCCGCCGCGCCCGGCCGTGCTGCATCACCGCGCCGGTGTCACTTCGGTGGAACTGGTCGACGGCGAATCCGGCATCGCGCCCGGTCAGGCTTGCGTGCTCTATTCCGACGATGGCAACGAGGCGCGCGTGTTCGGCGGCGGCTTCATCGAGCGCTCCGAGCGCGGCGCGGAGGCCGAGGCGATGCTGACGCGGCTTGCCGTCCAGCCGGCGCGGGTACCCGCCGAATAGACGGCGTTTTCTCTTAGGGCCTTGTATGGGCGACGGTGCCGGCGGTCAGGATGCGCAGCACGCGGATGGCCTCCTCGCCGCTGGTGCGCGGTTCGGCCCGCGTCTCGATGCAGTGGATGAAATGCTCCAGCTCGCGCGTCAGCGGCATGCCCTCACCGACCGCGACATAGGACGGCTCGTTGGCGGTGAACGCCCATTGGCCGCTGTCCTGCCACACCGCGTGGCGATAGACGGCAAGCTTGCGCTCCCACGGCTCGACATCGTCGAACACCGCCATCGCCTTGGTGCCGACAACGGTCAGCCGCCGTTCGCGGTAAGGATTGAGCCGCGAGGCGAACAGATGGCCGCGCAGGCCGTTGGGAAAGCGCATGTGCAGATGCGCAAAGTCGCTGAGATTGTCGAGAAGAGCGGCGCCTTCGCCGCGCACTTCGACCGGTTCGGTGCCGGTGATGGCCAGGATCATCGACAGATCGTGCGGCGCCAGATCCCATAGCGCGTCGTTTTCGGTGTGGAACTTGCCGAGGCCGAGCCGATGCGAATGGATGTAGCGGACTTCGCCGAGTTCGCCATTGTCGATCAGCGCCTTCAGCGTCTCGAAGGCGGGATGAAAGCGCAGCACGTGGCCGACCATGAAGACACGGCCATTATCGGCGGCCGCCTGCACCGAGCGTTCGGCATCGGCCACCGTCAGCGCGATCGGCTTCTCCACCAGCACGTCCTTGCCGCCGAGCACGGCGCGCACCGCCATGTCGGCATGGAACTGCGGCGGCAGCGCCATGACGATGGCGTCGACATCGTCGCGGGCAAACAGCGCCTCCGGCTCTATCGCCAGGCAATCCTGCTCGCTGGCAAAACCCTCCGCGCGCGCGGGTTTGACGTCCGAAACCGCATGCAGCGCGCCGAGCGCCTTTAGGGTGCGGATGTGGTTGCTGCCCCAGTATCCGCAACCGAGGACTGCAATGCGCGGTTTCATCAATTCATGACCATGACTTTCGTGGCCGAGACATAGCGACGTGCCTCGCTGAACTCAACCCCGGCCTGTGCGCCCAAATGTCTGCCCGGCAAAGCTTTCGGCGCAAGCAATATGCCGGCGCGGCAGCCACTTCGATGCTTGACAGGCTTGGCCTCGCAACCTTATATCCGCGCGACCTTGGCGAACGCGCCGATATGCCTGCCGATTTAAGCTGGATTTCGGGCCTTCGCCGCCCTGGCGGGGTAGCTCAGTTGGTTAGAGCACGGGAATCATAATCCTGGGGTCGGGGGTTCAAGTCCCTCTCCCGCTACCATCGATCCCACTGACGAATCTATTCCTACGTTCGTCGGCGGGCCGCGTGGTAAGTAGGCCATTCAGATGGCCTTTGACTTCCACTTCGACGCCCGTTCCGTCTCCTTTGCGGAACAGCGTCGCGGTCGAAATAATCTCGCGGATGAAGCTCGCGCTCTGAGCGATTCCAGCGACTCCTCCAGTCCTGAATGCTTCGTGCAAATCGCGCATGGCACGCTCAAACCGCTGTTGCGCCGCCGGCAGAAACGACACGGTTTTCTCCGGCTCCGGCTGGACCGCCAGTTCGACCTCAATAGCCTTCCGGCGCTCTCGTAGCGGACGTATTTCCTTGTCGGCTTCCTCGCCCTCCAGAACGCCTTCGGCGATATGCCTGACCACACGCGAAACCTCGCGCTGGACAACCTCTAGGTCGCGCTCCAGCTTGATTCTGTTGGCGACCCTGCCACCAATCAGACGTTGCCGTTCTTCCTGATACGCGGCGATATAGGTGGACAGGTTCTCCGGCGACCGGAGCTTTGCTACGAGGCTCCCGACGACAAGTTGCTCAACCGTATCGAGATAGAAGGTCTTGGGGGCAGGACAGGTCCCACTTTCATGCGCAGTAGTACAGCGGAGCCGCGTCCTCCCGCTCTTGTCCTTCCCGGCCGCAGACATCCCAGCACCACACGCGCCGCACTTTAGGAGACCTGTTAGCAAGTGCTTCGCCTTGCGCATTTTCGATGCGACTGCTGGCGTCACACGCTCACGGCGCGCGCCTTGGGCGATCCCCCAAAGCTCATCCGACACAATACGCAATTCGGGCACTTTCGCGCGCTTCCATTCGCTTTCCGGATTCGGCCGACTGACACGCTTTCCCGTGTCGGGGTCTTTGATCATCGTCGTCCGGTTCCAGATAAGCTCTCCGACATAGAGGCTGTTGTGCAGGATGCCGTTGCCGCGCTGCGCTGATCCAACAATGGTCGAAGCATTCCAGCGCTGACCCCGTGGCGGCGCAATGTGATCCTTGTTCAGACCATGTGCGATATGCCGAGTTGATGTGTCATCAGCGAACTCACGGAAGACACGTCGGATGACCTCCGCCTCCTCCTCCACGATCAGCATCTTTCCCTTATTCAAACGGTCAGGCCGATAGCCGTAGGCTTGTCCACCTCCAGAAAATCCCTGTTCTACACGACCGGCGAGGCCGCGCCGAACCTTGCGTGCGGTGTCCTCACGAAACAATTGCCCGGTGAGCCCGCGAAGGCCGATCGCAATGGTGTCCGCCTTGCCGCCATGAACACCCACTAGGGCGATGCCAAGAAATGAAAGGCGTTTGAACGTTCCGGCGAGGTCCTCCATATCACGCGACAGGCGGTCGAGCTCTTCCACAATCACCGTGTCGAACTCGCCCATTAGCGCGTCAGCCATCAAGTCGCGTACGCCCTCGCGATTGTGCATCGACGCGCCGGACTTGGCGGCGTCAGAATACTCCTTCACAACATCGTAGCCTTCGCGAACCGCGTAGGCGCGACAGAGCGTCACCTGATCGGCAATGGAGCGTTCAGATTGGAGGTCAGTGGAATAGCGGGCATAGATCGCGGCGCGTGCCATAGTCACCCCTCGCGCAAAGACCGTTCATAGTCCTCACGCGCGGCACGCTTGGCAAGGGAAACCATCAGATTCCTTTCGAAGCCCTCTGGAAAATTGATCGTGTGCTTAACGACCTTATCCAAGGACTTATGCGCAACAGGCAGTTTCACCACTCGCGGTGGGCGGACCAATTCTTGGTCGGCTTTGGTCTTCGCGCGCAACTGCCTCGCTGGCAGGAATGCCAGCGGGAGACGGTAAGACGTGGAAACATGAATACCCATTGCAACGGATGCGCTTAGCGAAGTGCGCAGCATGCGTCAAACAGAAAAATGCTTTTAAAACAGTCGCTTAGTGGCACAAAAGCGGAAACGGTCAAAAACAGCAAACGCAATCAACGCGTTGCTGCACGTTTCCGCTTTTGCATTTTTTCTGTGGCGGATGCCGAGAAAGAAAAAGGCCGACTTCGCGATGGGACACGAGAAGCCGGCCAAGTGCGAGACCGCCTGATATGAAGTCTCGATCAGTGCGCCGACGCCATGCCCGTGGGACCAACATGGCGGCGGCTACCCTCCCCGCGAACGGTTTGGGGTTCGATAGGTCGGCAGCCCGTCAGAAGGGGTGACCGGGCCGCCTGTTCACCCCGACTGGACCCTTGTTTCACAGTCCGGGCAAATCTGATTACCCCTTGGCGCGATCGCCGGTCGGGTGCTTGGGAGCGGTCGAGATCGTGGCGGCTTCGGCTTCGGAGACGGCCTCAAAGGCCAATCATGATGCGCCTCAATCGACATATGACTTAGTCAAAAGGCGCGCATAATCGATGTCCTTCTGGCTGAAGCCACAGCCGGGATTGACTACCGGACTGGTGGCCAGGAATTCGGCGGCGCGCGCTACGTCGAGCCGGTGCTCCGGCGAGATATTCGCCGCGTATAGCTTTGAAGTATTCAGCGTGCCCGGCTTGCTCGGCAGCAGTGCGGCGACAGTTGCCGGTGGTCGCGATGCTGGAGATGGCTTCGACCCCGAATCAACCGGGTTTTTATCGAAGCGCTTCATGAACTCATACATGTCGAATTCAGCTTCGTTGAGGGCATCCAGCGAAGCCTTGCCGATGTTTTTCAGATACTCGGCTTGGACGCGGTTATGCTCTTCAACGGGGACTGACTCTGCCTCGGATTCTTCAAGGTCGGCCGCGTCAGCCCAAGCCATGCGTGTTTGCGGGTCCAATGTGTTGATGTCGCGGCCAAGGCTGATGCGAGCCTGCGCGGCGTTCTCGTTCTCATTAATCACGACTTTGAATCTCCAGTTCGATTGCAGCCGCGCGAGCCTTGGCTGCGAAGGCGAAATCCAGATGCTCGCGGATAATCGCGGCTTCGCTGGTGGCACGGCGCTTGGCTTCGTCGCGGATCAAGTTCCGGAGCCGGTTCGGTAGCGACACAGCCAAGCGGCTTTCGTCTGCCCGTTCACCGGGCCGGCAACCATTGTCGAGATAATTGTTCACTGTGCAGCCCCTTGCGTTTGCGCGCGATCACGCGCCGCGAAGTCGACTTCCATATCGCGCTGGACCAGTTCTCGGAGGTAGGAACTGACAGAACGGCAACCGGTTGTCGCCTTTGCGTTGAGGTAGGCGAGTTGAATCGGCTCGAAACTGGCGTTCACGCCCATCTTTGCCATGGGTTTAACTTTCTAAATTGTGGGGAAAGGAATATAGCGCCCCGCGCAACTTCCTAGGTGACTCGAATACTAGCATGATATGGCCAGAAGTCAAGGAAATCCTGCAGCGTCTCACTTTTGAGCTGAATCATCTACTGACTCATATTTATTCTCTGCACTCAACCATATAAGCTGCTCAATTCGTTGCACCGCATGGGCTTGGGTCCCCGGGAGCGGCGTGAGTCCCTGCCTGCTTGTGTGCGATCTCTTGCCCTTGCACCAGACTATCGCTCGTGTCCCACATCCGGCAAACTTCGCAGCGTGGGTCGATACGCTCAACGGGGGAGGTATTTGCACGAATGTCCAGAGCAACAGTAAAGGTGCCGAGTGGCTGGGGCGACGACGCCCTTACCGAATACCTTGATGAATATCGTGGCAACCAGTACGCCACGTTCGACAACAAGCGCCCTGCCGTGGCGGACCTGATCAAGATCGATGCCCTCTTCAAGAAATTCCTGGAGGGAGCCATTAACCCTCGCCCGCCTGCACCAATGGGGTTCTTTCTCCGGGCGCATTCCGCATACCGCGCGGCGACTGGAGCGGCGATGGCCTGCCAACTGTACGAGACACAGGGGCTGCTACGGCTCTGCCTGGAACATGGCTCGTATGGCTTCTACATCGGCGACGATAACGCCCGTTGGAAAAGGTGGTTAGATCGAGGAGACAGCGAAGCCGCGAAAAAGGTGGTCCGCAATGAGTTCACCGAAAGCAAGATCAGGAAGCATATCGCAGCAACATCGACCAAGCTGGCGCAGCATTTTGGCATGCTTTACGAAAGGCTGATCGACTTTGGCGCGCATCCGAATGAGCAGGGTTTCTCAATGAGCACCCATATCAGGAAGGAAGGCGAAAACGTCCATTTCGATACGATTTATCTACACGGCGACGGGCTTCCACTGGACCTTGGGTTGAAGACCACGGCGCAAGTCGGCATTTGGGTGCTGCATATCGCCCAGCTTGTTTATCCTGCAAAGTTCGAATTGCTCAGGATCAAAGATGATTTGGCCGAGTTACGGAAACGATTCTGACGCTGCGGTTGAGTGCAGACTGGCAATTACCGGAGTGACTCAGTTCCCATCAAATCCCCTAGCCAAAATGTAGGAGCCGTAGCTCCGCGCTGTAGGCGGCCCTTCGCCACCCTGAGGGTAACGTATGGGTTGGTTCCATAGAGGTCATTTCTAGAAGGGCGCGGGAATATTTTGACCCGCGTCGGCAGGCTGCCATCGCCGTTCGCGTCGCAAGGGATAGCAGCGTGTGTGGTCGGCGCTGGCGCAGTGCTTGGGCGATAGCAGGCCCAATGGAAAAGGGGCCGAAGACGATCCCCCGGCCCTTGGCAACGATAGTCGAGTGGTGATGCGCTATCCGATCTGCCCCAGCAACCAGAGCACCCCAAGCCAGAAGGCTAGTGCGAGAATTTCTGTGACCAGGCGTATCACGTCGTCACCTATGCCGCGCGCCGCATGATTCGCGACACGGTGACATCATTCCAGCGACCGCCGCGCGCCGTGGGGACGTTCATCGTCTGCAATGCCTGTGCGATCTCGGCAAAGGTCTTGCCTGCCTCGCGCATGGGCAGGACGACGCCGATCAGCTTGGCTGCGTGCGCGTCGGCAGAGGCCTTCACCGCATCATTGCGCGCGACCGTCTGCGGCCGGACGCCACCAAGCTTCACGCCTCGCGCCTTGGCGGCAGAGAGTGCTGCAATCGTGCGATGCGAGGTAAAGATTCTCTCCTGCTCGGCCAACGCGGAGTAGATGTGCAGCTGAAAGTTGTCGGCGTGCGGCATCGACGCGACCCGGACCCGAGCGCGCTTGTCCTCCAAAAGCTTGGCAATGAAGCTCACGCGTCTCGATAGACGATCCAATTTTGCAACCAAAAGCTCACAATCCGGGGTGCTGCGGACCAGCGCCAGCGCTTTGGCAAGCTCCGGCCGATCATCGTCAGCGCCGCTCTGAATCTCGCGGAACTCAGCAATAACTTCGGGGTCTTGAGCGTATGTCGAAAGAAATAATTCGATGTCACGCTCCTGCGCTTCAAGACCAAGGCCAGAGTCTCCCTGACTTTTCCGGCTGACGCGACAATACAAAACATACTTAGTCATTGACCGTTACTCCTTCCTTCGATGAATAGAATACCATCGAATCTGCAAAGTGCAACGCTCGTTGTGATTGTAGATTATTGAATAGGCTAGATGTTTCTGGTTTGGTTAATATATTTTCAGGCAGCCGAGGCCAAGGGACATAAGCTTGAGAAGCAAGGTAAAGGCACTGGCGCTGGCCTGACCGAGACGGCGCACCAAAATGGCCGATAGTAAGAAATGGCCACGCGTAAGAACGGCCAGTCTAGGCGCGACGGGTGTATCTAAACGGCCACTTTGAATTGCCCGTATACATAAACGTTCACCTATACAACCGCAGTGCATTTCGACGAATGGCTTATGAGCGGGCGTCAAGATCGTTGGCAGGAAAACGTGCGCCAAAAGCCGTGCTCTATTTTGGGACCGAGGCTGCCGCTCGGGGATGAGGTAGAACGCATTTACGGTCGCTGCTTGCGGAAGAGCCGAAACTAGGAAATTCTGTCGTAAAGGTAGGGGCACATTTTGGTTCGCGCTTTCTTTGCATATCCATGGAGCGAGCCCGACGCTGTACGCGCGGTTCATGACGCTAAGACCTTTTTAGCCGGCTCTCGTAGAGAACTAGAGCTTACCCTCTGGGAAGAAAACGACATCTCGGGTCGACCACTGACCGATCCTATCTTTGAGAGTATCGCGGCGGCCGACATGTTGATCGCGGACATCACCGTGATGAACTTCAACGTGACCTTCGAGATTGGATACGCGGTCGGGCTGGGGAAGCGTGTTCACCTTGTTCGCGATCGCAATATTCAGAGGCAGTCGTCGCTTATCACACGCATAGGTATTTTTGATACGCTTGGCTTTGAAACGTACACGGAAGGTCAAAGCTTAGCCGTCTTGCTCCGCACTGCGAATGCCGACCGGCCACTACCTATCAAGCAAGCGATCAACACCAAGGCACCAGTGTACGTCTTAAACACACCCGAATCTAACGCCGCGATGTTGGCAATCGTGGGTCGGGTGAAAAGGGCTCGCCTCGGGTTCAAAAGCTTCATCCCACAAGAAGAATCCCGGCTCTCGGCTATCAAGGCTGTTGACGACGTGTCTGCAAGTCTTGGTGTCATTGTACCGCTGTTGCCAGCGCACTTCGTCGACGCTGACGTTCACAATATCCGCGCCGCGTTCGTCGCAGGCATGGCGTTCGCCCTGGGAAAGATCACCCTGATCCTGCAACCGCCTGACGGGCCAGCACCACTCGACGTGCGGGACATGGTCAAGACTTATTCCCAGCCAAATGACATTACCGGGCATATCGCGGAATTTGCACTCGACGTGACGGAGCGCCTTCAAGCCGACGATCCGTTGCCGCTTCCGAAAGGAAATTTCCTCTCAGAACTTTCAATCGGGGACGCCGTGGCCGAAAATGAATTTCAAACTCTCGGCCAATATTATTTGAGGACTGATCAATATGGCCGCGCATCGCGGGGCGAAATAAACTTGGTTGTGGGAAGGAAAGGTGCCGGCAAGACGGCGCTTTTCTCACAGTTAAGGAACGAGAAACGGGCGAACGTTCGAAATATCGTTGTCGATCTAAAACCAGAGGGCTACCAGCTCATTCGGCTGAAGGAAGACGTACTTGACTACCTTGCAGAAGGCGCACGTACACACTTAATAACGGCCCTCTTCGAGTACGTCTTGTACTTGGAAATATGTTATAAGTTACTCGAAAAGGATAAGACCAAGTATCTTCGCGACGCGCGGCTCTACGAGCCTTATCGGAAGCTCCAAGAGGTGTACGAATCCGGTGAAGCTGGAGAGGGCGATTTTTCAGAGCGACTCCTTAGTCTTTCTCGTTCACTTGTCGACTCCTTCAAACAGCGTTTTGGAAACGAGCGTGAGCAAAGACTCACATCTGCGCAGGTCACCGAGTTGGTGCACAAGCATAATATCCGCGACGTACGCGAGGCGCTCTCACGATACCTGGAGTTTAAGGAAGCGATTTGGGTCCTCTTCGACAATCTTGACAAGGGCTGGTCAGCACACGGGCTTACCGACGAGGACGTGACCATCCTTAGATGTCTGATTGATGCTGCTCGCAAAGTTCAACATCAGATGCAAGCAGATGACCACGACTTTCACTGCGTGGTGTTCGTGCGGAACGATGTCTATCAACTCCTTGTAGAAGCGTCGGCTGACTATGGGAAGGAAACCCGAGCCGTCCTTGATTGGCACGATCCTGATCTCCTCAGGGAAATGTTGCGCAAGCGGCTCGTGCACGGGGTCCTTCCACCAAACACTCCCTTCGAAAAGGTCTGGGCCAGCGTTTGCGTCACACACTATCTGGGTGAAGAAACGTCGAACTATTTGATTGAACGCTCATTAATGCGGCCACGTAACCTCATCAAACTTGTAACGCATTGTCGCGGCTTCGCCGTCGGCCTGGAGCACGACAAAATAGAAGAGCACGACATACGAAAGGGCATGCGTAGCTATTCACTCGACCTCATTACGGAAGCCGATCAAGAACTTACCGATATTTTAGGAGAAGATGCCAATCTCCTCTACCATTTTATCGGTGAAGGTAATATTTTTACTCACGAGAAGCTTCAAGAAATTTGCACTGCCGCAGGCATTAGAGAAGACAGAGCAGAAGACGCCATCGAGTTTCTGCTTTATTATGGATTCATTGGCGTAAAATCTGATGGCGAATCTGCAAATTTCATTTTCGACGTAAATTATGAGATGAAGTTGCTCAAAGTGCTTATAGTGAAGGCCAAAGGTAATCTCAGCTACGTACTTAGTCCCGCTTTCCATGCGGGCCTAAATCTCTAGCTGAGACTATCGCGGCTCACGCAAGATGAGCGACGATTTGCATGGTACGCCAATGGATTTGAATTCGTCCTCGATCATTTGACGCTCCGCATCAGTCGCGTGCGGAGTGATCATAACTTGATCGATAAGTGTATTCGGATCGACCTTAATGAACACCCATTCGCCCGGGGGTTGCTTGTCCAACCACAGAAGGCGAACCTCGTCCTCGAACTTGAACTGATACCGTTTGTGAAGCAGCATGGTTGCGGCCACCCGGGTCACTTGCTTCTGTGAACCCACGGATTGAGCCAACTTACGGAGATAGTCTTCTCCCCGATACAGCACCAAACCAAGAAACAAAGAACCAGCATTGTTATCTATCAAATGCCCGGCGGCATTCAACATCACGCTCATTCGAGTTCGAATTCTAACGATCGGGGTGTTGTTACCAAATCCGGCCATCCGCCAACGTGGTTCGTCATACGCGCCAGTTGTCCAGCAAGAGCCGTAAGCTTGAATTCCAGCCAAGGGGCCGGGACCGTTGAACAACTTATCACACCACCATTTTTCAAAAGGGTCTTGCCAAGCCCGAACGGGCCTAAGCCGCAGAATCCCAGTTTCGAAAATCTGCTTCGCGTATTGCCAACGGAGCATTTGATAGACGTATCTGGGTTCGTCCCGCGACACATCCGACATCACCTTGCGGCCGTCATCGCCTCGGGCGATCAATTTCCAAATAGGCATTGCCCGTGATGCGTCCATCTTTGGAATTTCCTTTTGGACGTTTCCTTTTCGCCTCACAGTATCACTCTGTACTCGACCCGAAGCACCTTCTCAAATGCTGGGTCGGCCCCGCGATCTGCTCGTATGGCAGACGGTTTGAGAGGGTTGAGTGCAGTCTGGACTCAACCCTCAGAGCGAACCTGTGTCGCCGTGGTGCTTGCGTGCGGCCGGCAGCACGTCTG
Source organism: Mesorhizobium sp. M0968 (assembly GCF_040319065.1). Taxonomy (NCBI): domain Bacteria; kingdom Pseudomonadati; phylum Pseudomonadota; class Alphaproteobacteria; order Hyphomicrobiales; family Phyllobacteriaceae; genus Mesorhizobium; species Mesorhizobium sp. M0968. The sequence goes on along the minus strand of NZ_JAMYNL010000003.1, from coordinate 289,846 downwards.
TTGGTGTTCTGGATTTTAAGGATGAGTGCAGACGGCGTCATGTGCTCGCGCACCGAGGCCGCATGCCTTTGTGGTTTTAAGGTCGAGCGCAGAGCCGCCGCCAATTTCAGCCGGATTCCGCCACTTTTTCAGAAATGGCGGCGCTATTGGCGGAATCCTCAAAGCCTTGCGCCATATGGGTTTAGGACTAGAAAAAACATAGATTCCGCCATTCCGCCAATTTTTTAGAATGGGTATCCACCTGAGAGTTTTCCACACCTCCGGCCGCAAGTCGCGACAGGACCGCAACGCGTTTCCACTCTCTGAATGATACTCTCTTAGGTAGACACCCATTCCCCAAAATTGGCGGAATGGCGGAATCCCCCTCTTCCCACTCCCGCAAAGCCATCCGCTGTATGGCTTTGCGGGAGTCCGCCAAATGTCCGCCAACGGTCGAAAAAATGGCGGAGTCGTGTCGTAAAATGGCGGAATCACAGAGACGGGTTTTAATCTTCGGTTTCGCCTTCACCCTCATCGGCGCGCAACGTTGCAAGATACTCGTCCAGCTTCGCAAGGTTGACGCGATAATGCGGAAGTGATCCCACCCCTGGCAGTCGGCTGAAATCCGGGCGAGGACGTTTTTCACCCTCCAACGCGAGTAAGCCGAGGTGCACCATTTCCTTAACAAGGCCCTTAGCTGTCTTGCCCGTGGATTCGCAAAGCTTCGTCAACCGACCTTCCTTCGTGGGGACACACAGCCATTTCTCACCTTTCTTGACCCCCTTTGCCGGATTCGTTCCCGTCAGGTCCCCCGCCTGCACCTCCCAGAAGTACCCGAGCCGATCGCCGGTGAAGCGGTCATCATAGTTGATTACGTCCACGATGGCGTTGCCGCGCATCAACATTGAATTGCTACCGAGAGCGACCATAGACTTGTTGAAAGGCGACAGAAGGGAATCTTCAGAGCGGCGCGCCCAAGCCCAGCGAATGATCTTTTCAACGTCCTTATCGGTCACGTGATCCGGCAGGAACCCAAGCTCCAGCATGATCATCCCTGAATACCAGACCAGCGCCATGATCTTCGCCTGCGACTGCTGGACGCCTTCCGCTTTCGGATCGATCAGTTGGGCGTAGTACTCCACCTCACCGGCCGCACGAGCCGTGCCGATCTTCTGGAGGTGTTCCACGATAGGACGCCACGCATGGCCGTAGTTGGCTTGGATGATCTGCTTGGCACCAGGAACGAGAACGCGCTTCTTCCCATCTGCACTGCGCTCAACCGTCCCGAAAATCGATTCCTTCGCCTCACCTTCCAGCTTGATGATGCCGTCGAAGCTGACTTCGACCAGACGCGACCGCAAGCCATCCGGTTGTTTATGGCCCTTCGATTCCGCGTAGGGGATGGCACCAATTTCGACAGTGGTCACCATCATGCCGGTGATATTAGCTGTTGGGCGCAGAAGGTTGTCCTTACCGCCGCCAAGTCGGCCTTTTTCGCTACCCTCTGAGACCCGCCACTCGAAATCGCCAAACTGCTCCGGGGGCATAAGCTTGGCTTCATCGCCGTAGATGGTCCCCCCCGAGTATTGAACAGCCTCCCTCTCCATAGCGTTGGCGGTGCCGTTGCATTTTCTTAGCGTGCCCTTCTTCTTGACCGGCGAGCCGGCGACGCTGGAACCAAACATGCAGGCAGTCGTCTTGCTTATGCGGGTGACACCACCAAAGTTGATCAACGGCGTTTCCTGTGTGCCGATGAATGACGCGATGTAACCAGCGCCTCCGGTGAACAGACCCAAGGCAAATGTTTCGAGGTGATCGTACTGTTTCGCGAAGGCGCGGCCGACTCCATCCTTCCAATCTTCAAGCGTGCCAGCCTGCCCACCAGACGGCGGGGCGCTCAGCATAAGCTCCTTTGCTGGCGATGCGGCATCACCGGCCTGTGCCGGTGACGCGACATAGGTGCCGTCGAAGTGGAGATAGTTTTCGTCCTTCCACCCCGGCTCACCGACGACGACCGCGTCATTGGGAAAGGTGAACGACTGGAACAGTTTCAAGACGGCGGGGGTTTGCCACGGATTCGTCGGGAAATCGATGTCGCCAAGGATGCTCAGCATCCCCGCACTGTCGAACGCCATGGCCCCCGTGTAAGTGAACTGTTTCACCTCGTGATGCTCGGTCTCGAACTGGACGACGATGGTCTTTTTACCTCCCTTCACGTCCTGTGCGACACGAAGGATTTTTACGGCGGCACAGACAGGGTGCCAGACGGTCTTTCCTTTCTCAGTTTCTTCGGTATCGGAGTCGGTATCGCCGCCCTTGGCCTTTACGCCGAGGTGGAACCACGGCATTCCGCCATGATCGCAGATATCCCATCGGTCTTCCCCTTCGGCGACACACACGTTGCGCTCATCGTCGAGGAAGAATCCTATCTTGCGAGCCGGCGTATCCCGGATTGACTGCCTTGCCTTTTCAAGCTGATCTGAGATGTAACGGTCGCCCGGAAGATACCTAGCGCGGTTGTCCTTTGCGGACTTGTCAGCGTTCGCGACAGTCTCGCCCAGCGCTTCAAGAAATTCGCTTTCGTCTGCATCCGGTCCATGCTTGCGGAAATAGGCGCACATAGCCTGTCCGATTGGTCCGTCGAAGCCGCTACCGCCTACATGGTCACCGACATTGGCAAGGTAGCCCTGCCATCCTCCGGATGTGCTCCCAGAGCCGGCGCTCCGCGCCCCCTTCCGAGTTGCGGTCTTGCCCTTGCCGGGCTTCCCAGCGGCTTCCTTTTCACCACCCTCGACCGCGAGCTTGATCAGCCAGTCTGGCATTTCGGCAAGTAGCAGATCGTCCGGCGAGTATCTTTTCTCCCACTTATAGGAGCCGCCCTTGATGTGCTTGGATGGCGGAGCCACGACAAAGCCGTGCTCACCACGAAAATCGATCTTCTTAGCAATTGTGTTTGCTGAGTTTAGGATCGTCACGTGTGCCGGTGCACGAAAATAGTAGTGCCGTCCGCCACTGCCTGTGATGACTTTGATCGTCTCCGGCAGAGGTTCATGCTCTTCGATGAGCTTTGCCAGATTGGCGAGACCTTCCTCCCCGTCGATGTCCAGCACGACCAATCCGGTGTCAGGTCCGGTCACGAAGCCGATATTGAGACCTTCGTCGACTCCGGTGCGCTTCTTCGCAAATTTCGGATCAAATAGATGCATGAGGACATCCGGGTCGCGACTGGAATTGTGATCTTCCCAGCCATCAACCATTGGATGCTTGCCCGGCGAGTGGCACGCCTGCACCGGCTTTCGGTTCTTTTCGGCATACCAACGTTTGCCTTCCTGACACAGGCATTCGCGTTCCTTTGACTTCTTGTTCTTCACGATCCCATTCACAGGAATTGGGTAGAAGCCGCGTCCGGCATATTTGAGCGCACCTGTCTGCATGGGATTCGGATTGCCGTTCTGGAGTTTGTCAATCAGACGCGCGCGAAGGGACTCCTCGCTTTCCGGCTCCTCTGCGCCCAACTCCGGCTTGAACAGTGCCCTGCGCATTTCATCGATTGTGCAGCGCCGGAAATTCGAAGACGTGTCCAACGACCACGAACGACCTGCCAGAGGCACATCTGGATTGAGTTCGTCGGGATAGAGCGGGTTCAACGTGTCGATAAGCCGGTCCACTTCCTCCTTGTCGCCGTCCACCAGGTAGACCAGCACCCGGTGAGAAACGCTGGTTAGGATTGCGCCGGGTGCAAGGATCGACTCCGGCGTCTTGTCTCCCACCGCGAACCAGAACGGCAGGCAGGCGGGGCCATAGGAGCGATCACCAAGGGGATAGGCGATAACGTCGGTGGGGCTGGCTTCGACAAAGGCGTTGATGCCATCGGCATCGGTAACGTCGAACGGCTCGAAAGTACCCGGCGCGGGCTCGCCATCGACAAGATCGACATCATGCCGGAGCACGATCTGGTCGGCGTTTGCAGGATAGATGTTGGCGAGGAAATCGCTAGGCGTGGTGGTGGCCGTATCAGACTCAGACATAGAACTACTCCGAAGGCGCGCGCAATCGTTCACCGCGCGGAACGCGTTGCTAGGTAAGCCGCAGTTTTCGGAGGAGTGAAAATGGCCAGTCGAAAACATCGGCGGTTGGAGTCGAAACTCGACGCCCCGCGCCTAGGTGAAAACCGGCGCGACGATCAGGTGGGACCAGTCCCGTCGCGCCGTTCGACCAGCATTTTCACAGTTTGTGTATGACAGAGTTTTGTGCCGATGTCAAAGAAAGAGTTAGAAACGGCTCGAATGAAAACCGAAAATAATCCTATCGATACTGAAATAATAAGCGCATCGCAGAATGCGGGTTGTAACTCTTAAGATTACTCGCTCGCATTCTGCGATATCTACTCATCGGCGCATGACCGCTTGCCGCGGAATTGTGCCGAACCGTGCTTGCATCACGTCTCGCATTGGACGGGCTCCGGCGCGTTCATCTGCATTTCGAGAACCTGACTTTCAAGGTCCCGTTGCCGTCGGACAGCATCTACCAGCACCTGCGGGTCTTGAAGCTTCTGAATGCACTCGGCAAGTGTGGCACCTGTCGCGCTTAGCTCGAAATCGCCGAAGCCGCCGACCCGATGACGCACTTCCAACACGACCGTACAGCCATCCTCAGCGAGGCCGATGCCTCCGCACAAGACGCGAAGATAGCCGTCTTTGAGAATTTCAGATGCTTTTGCGACCGTATCATTCAACGGCATTGCGTGCCGAAGTCTGGCCTTGTGCGCATGCCGCGTCGGATTCCATTCCTGCCGGATCATTGGAAGGCTCCCTCACGCCGATAAGTGGGGACAGCGGCTTTCGATATCTCGACCACAGCCATTTTCGCAATATCGGCTGCGACTTGTGACTGCCTCTCCACAGCCGTAGCGATCACGCCCGGTGTCAGCGCTTTGAAGACGGCGTGCAGCGTCGGCCTCGTCAGACTCACGGTGACAGACTGGCCCGGCTTATCCTGCCACTCGTATGCAACGTGCTCGATAGTGAAATTGGCAGTAAAGGCGGACTCGAGGATGCGGAGCGAGGTGAGTGTGACCTTAAGCACCCTGTCAATTCCGCGAGCTTGGAGTGCGGTTTCGGCGGCAGAAGCGACGCGGCTTAGTGGCAGTGCCAGGGTGGCGGCGTCGGTCTCGATCACGATTTGATCCATATGCATTAGAACGTCCTTGTTCATGCCCGCAACGGCACGCGCAAGGGAGCCGTGGGGCGGTTGATGTTTCAATGTGGAAAGGAAGCGACCCCGTCGCTGCGCGAATGGCCCAGCCATTCGCTGGGCACGATCAATGGCGCATTGGCGCTTTTCGTGCGATCCTGACTGCCTTCCGGCTGTATCAAGAATGGCCACAGTATAGCAGGGAAGGGCTATCGGCCCCTAGAGATTTCTGACAACGGCTCACGTGGTCGATTGATCAAAGCGTCAGTTACTTTGAAACCAGCGGTTAACAATACAGCTTACCGCGATATTAAAGCCCGGCGCATATGCTGAGACCTCATTCTGTTGTGCAGGTCCAGACAATGGTCAGGTCAATCGCGCTTGCCTCCCTTCTCCTTGCCGCAACTGTCGGCATTTGCCGCGCCGACGAAGCGCGTGCCGACAAGAAATGGCCCTCCATCATCTATTACGGCGAAGGGCTGAATCAGCGCATTGACGGGGCACTGTTCTGGGAAGGTCAAGCTGGAGCACTGACTGAACAGCGGCAACGGCAGGGTGCCACTGGCTACGGCGCAATAAGCGCAATCACCGGTAACCCACGCACAACCCATGTGAGCGGCTACACCCGCAAGGACGGCACCCGCGTACAACCGTACTATCGTAGCCGGCGCTGATTGGACTCTTGGGAAGGGCAACATCTTCCTTGTTGATAGCTCCACTCCGTTTCACCCTCCTTGTGCTTCGACTTCGCCGCATTCTTTTTGAGGGATTTCTCGATCATCTTCCTCACACTCACGACGGTCTCTTTTCGCCGTTTGTCTTCGGCGGTATAGGCCGCGTCCAGAAGGTCTCGCGGGTCCCAGCGCGAATAGTCATTCGGGGCTAAGCCATAGCGGTCCCGGAGCGCGGCGGCGAGGTCGAGGGCGTAGAGGCCGACACGGCCATATTGGAACTTCCTCTCGCTCCACACTTCGTCCCAATTTGGCGGACCCGAGAATTCCGCATAGGCTGAGATGGTGCTGTCGGCCGCCGCTATCTCGTTGGGCAGCGTGAGGATGCGATACATGAGGGCCGCGTCCACGGTCTTCCAGTCGAGTTCTTCCGGAAACTCTAATGTCGGCGTTTCGACCTGTGGCGTCAGTTCACCTTCCACATACAGCCCCACGTCGTTGACCACTTCGACGCAGCGCAGCACGAAAGGGTCCAACATGCAGACAACTCGCGTCGCAACGTATGTGGCGTGCCTATCGCGCTCTTCTTGAGTATCCCGCGACACCGTCATCCGGTGCCCGATGTAGGTCACCAGTCCTGTGCCTATCGTCGTCACCAGTGCCGTCAGCACGACTAACTGCCAGTCTTCCATGTGTCGTCCCCCTTACGTATCCAGCATGTCCCAATCGTCGCCCATTACCCATCTGAGCGCTGACAGCTTGCCGTTGAGCATCCCCCACTCGAAATCCGTCCATGGCCCCAAATTTTCGATGCCGATCTCTTCCTCCGTGCGCTTGGCGGCGGCCAGCGCGCCGGCCCAGATGGTGTCGAGCGTCTGGTCTTGGCGATAGGGCTTGCGGGAATAGTCCCTCTCGGCGACAACGTGATGTTCGCCGCTTTCGATCTCCGTGCGAAGATTCCAGTGGCGATTATACCAGACCTGCCGGAACAACAGATTCTCCGCCTCCAGGATTTCGGAAAGCCGTCGCGGCTGTGAGAACCCGTTGAACTCGAAGTCGTGGTTCGCCAGAAGGTCTGCGTCGACTTCCTTGATCATATCGATCAGCGAAACGGAGTAGGTTGAACCGGAGGTGCCGAACATCATCAGCAGGTCGATATGCGGCTTGCGCTGGTCGCCCGGGTCCTCGCTAAAATCCTTACTGTTGTGAGTTACGAACGCCAAACGGATGTCCTCGCTTGCGTTGTCGACGACCTGCTGGGCATAGGTCTCGATAATCACCGCGTCTCCGGCGCTGTTTCGTGAACGGTGAAATGGTGCCAGCTTGGCGAGCGCGCGATCGGTAACGCGTTGCTTGACGGCATCGGTCGTGGGCAGCGCGGGAACCGACTTCAGGAGCGTCTCGATACGACTAATGGACTCGTTCACGGCCTCGCCCTTAAACACCGCCGTGTGGTCGACTTCGTTCAGCGCCTTCAGGGTAGCGGCCTTGGATGCCTCGTCGCCGAAACGGCTGACGGCATCGCGGACGAGGCTGAAGTGCGACTGTAGGCTGCGCTGCGCGTCAGTGGCGACACGGCCTTTGTTCCGCTCGAATTCGTTTAGGACGATCTCAGGCACCAGCAGTTCGATTTGGTCGGCTTCGACGAGTTCCTCAAGCGCGCTGATGACGGGCTGCTGCCTATAGTCTTTTGCGAGGTCGAGCCATACGCAGGTGTCGACGAGTAGCCTAAGTGTCATGGAAGCCTTCCGCCTGTTCGACACCGTAGCCGTCCAGCGTCGGAGACAAAAGGACTTATGGCCGCGATATTGTTAACGGCTGGGAGGGACGCAGAATCGATCTAAAGGGTGATTAGAACGCAGCACGATACGTGAAGGGGACGCGTTCCGAGTGTGGGTTACGGCCGTAGCGGTCACCCGCTACCATCGATCCCCACGCGTTTCTTCCCTGTCTGTTCACTGTGGGGAACGTTTGTAGCGGTCTCCCGCTACCATAACTACCTTTGTCCAACCCGGAGACATAGGTAACAGATTGTACCTAAGACATGGGTGACAACCTCGTGCCGAACGGGTTGTCGATGGTCTGCAAGGTCCTCTGTTCCAAGTCGATATACCCGAGATCGTAATGCATGAAGCTGACGAGCCAAATGCCGTCGTCGACCTCCTTGATTCCCAGCCTCTGACCGGCGAGCACGGTCGAGACGTTGATCTTCTTCCTGTGCATGCAGATGCGGCCGCAAGCGGTAACTAGGCCAAAGGATTGGGCAAGGAAATTCAGCTCCCTCAGCCTCTGACGATCATCCGCTCTACAGCCGTCCCTCCTGCGGCCAGCTTCATCAGATCGGTGTCGAAATTGACATCGGCAGCGCTGCGCTCCGCGCGCGCCGCATTGCCTGCGAACTGGTGTTGATAGCCTTTCCATGCCGCGTCCGCGATGGATCGGCTGGTGCCACTCAACAGGAACTGGGTGAGCTCGGTAGCAGCTCGATCGATGCGACCGCCGAGCTCCGGCGACCCCCAATCTTCCGGGGCAGCAAAGATCGACGTCGGCACGGGAAAAGTGCGCAGAAACGCGAAAAGCGGGCGCATCTGCGCGTCCGCGACCATCGCATGGCGAGCGGTGCCGGCCGTCGCGGCGAGGATCACCGGTTTGGCAATGAGCAAGTCGTTGTCGAGGATATCGATGAACGACTTGAACAGCCCGCTGACACCGGCCTTGTAGACTGGCGTGGCGGCAACGACGGCATCCGCGCCGGCAAGCGTTTCGATTACGGACTGCACCTTGGCCTCGGGAAATCCGGCCACCACGGCACGCGCAATATCGACTGCAAGCGGAGCCAGGTCGATGACGCTAAGGACGGCGGTCTTTCCCGTACCAGTGATACGTTCGATGCTCTTCTGTGCGATGCGGTCGGCCAGCATCCGCGTTGTGGAGGGATCATTTACGCCTGCGTTCACCACGACGAGCCGTATGGGCTTCCCCCTGTTCTCGATGGTCTTCGTCATCTCTCGAATCCTTTCCTTGGAGGCACCGCCAGAGGGCTACCGCTCCGCGGGTGTGATATTGCCGAACCGCGCGGCCTGCTCCACGACTAGCGAGGGCGGGCTGTGACGCTTTCGTCAGTATCGTGATACGGCCGGACATCCGTCAGGTTGTCTCCGCGATTGGCATTCGGGCGCGGCTGGCGCGGCGGCTGGTCTCTATACTTGGCCTGCACCAGGCTCTGGTGCGTCGGGGCTCCGGCGGCGCCCGGCGAGCGTCGCGCCGCCATCTCCTTGCGGAGCACGGGCACCACCTCAGTGCCCAAGAGTTCGACCTGCTCGAGAGCCATCTCAAGCGGCAGCCCCATGGCGTCGAGAACCCAGAGCTGCCGCTGATAGTCACCGAAGGCTTCCCGGAAGGTCAGCGTCCTGTCGATGACCTCCTGCGGGCTGCCGACACTGAGCGGCGTATCGCGCGAATATTCTTCCAGCCGATAGGTCTTTCCATAGATGGGGTTGCCTTCGAAATAGGGCCGGAATCGGGCGTATGCGTCCTGCGAGCGCTTCGCGATGAAGGCATAGCCACCAAGCCCGACGACGGCCTGCTCCTCGGTGCCGTGTCCGTAATGCTCGAACCGCTCGCGGTAGAAGTTCACCAGCGGCAGGAAGTGCAAGTTGGGCGCAAGGATGTTGTTGGCGAAATAGCCGTTCCCGTAAAAAGCTGCCTGCTCGGCGATCTCCGGAGTGCGGATCGAGCCATGCCAGACGAAAGGAGGAACGTCATCGAGCGGCCGCGGGATCGACGTGAAGCCTTGCAGCGGGGTCCGGAATTTGCCTTGCCAATCGACAACGTCCTCGCGCCACAGCTTGTGGAGCAGATTGTAGTTCTCGAGCGCCAGTGCGACGCCATCACGCATGTCCTGCCCAAACCAGGGATAGACCGGCACTGTGTTCCCGCGGCCGAGCATCAGGTCCATCCGCCCCTTCGAGAGATGCTGCAGCATCGCGTAGTCTTCCGCGATCTTCACCGGGTCATTGGTCGTGATGAGCGTCACGGCGGTGCTGAGGATGATGCGCTGCGTCTGTGCGGCGATATGGGCGAGCAGAGTCGTCGGCGAGCTTGAGAAGAAGGGCGGGTTGTGGTGCTCGCCGATGGCGAACACATCGAGCCCGACCTCGTCCGCCCGTTTCGCGATCTTGACGATCGCATCGATCCGCTCCGCCTCGCTCGGCGTGACGCCTGTGATCGGGTTGCGCGTTACGTCGCTGACAGAGAAGATTCCGAATTGCATTTTGAAGCTCCAGGGGCTCGATGTCGGTAGATATGCGGCGTCAAAGGGTGCGTCGTGATCCGCAAGCGCTAGGCCGGCCCACCCTTCTTCTGGCTCGCCATGCTCAGCGAGCCGGGATTCTCGCTTTCCGCAGTCGGGCCCAAGCAATGAACAGGGACAGGAAGAGCAGCGTCAGGTTGATGGGCAGCATCTTCGCCGTCTCGCCGAGCAGCGCATGCGTGATTACCGCCCCCACCTGTACGAGTGAAAGCCCGACAGCCGCCAGCGGCGTCAGCCAGGGCTTGATCCGCGTCGCGGCCGGCAGGATGAGACCGACAGCGCCCAGCACTTCGAGAGTGCCGATCAGCCGTGTGACGGCTTCCGGTACATGGGTGACGAAGCTCATGCTCGCGGCGAGCGCGTCGATGGGCTGTGTCAGTTTCGCGCCACCGGCTGCCAGATAGAGGAGAGCCAGGAGCGCCTGTGCGACCCACAGCGCCAGGCTCCAACGATTGATGGGGCCGCGAACGGCGCCGGTTTGAGTTTTCATTTTGATCGTCCTTTTCGAAAATAGGGAAATTGGCGGCGGGAGAGCCGACCATGCGGGGCTCGTCGGTGCTGCTGGTGGAACAGGCGGGAAAAATCGGCCCTGTCAGAGGCTTCCCCGCCGCTCCAACCGTGCTCGGCCTGGCGCTTCAGGCGGCCTTTGCGGCCGGATCCTGCAGCTTCGCAAGCTCCTCGTAATACCAGTACACCAGCGCGCGGGCCTTGTCGGCCACCGGCCCCGCCCAGTCGCGGAAGAGTTCGGTAACGACGGCCAAGGCCGTACTGGGGACCGCCCCGGCATGAGTGAGCCGCTGGATCGCCGTGCTGTGGGCAAGCTGCGACCGACCGCCGACGGCGTCGACCGGGAAAGCCACGTCATGGCCGTCCTTGAGCGCATCGATGACCGGGAAGGCAAGGCAGATCTCGGTCCAGAGGGCGCCGATGATCAGCCGTTTGCGGCCGGTCTTCTCGACCGCGGCGCGAAAGGCCGGATCTTCCCACGAGTTCATTGTCGAGCGATCGATCACTTCGATGCCGGGCAGTTCGGCGAGGATCGCCGGAACCGTGGGGCCGTTGACACCCATGTTTGCACCGACCGTCGAGAGAATAATGGGCATGTCGAAAGCCCGTGCAGCCCTGATTAGTAGCCGCACGTTGAGCTCGACCAGGTTGGCCGGCGTTTCGGATCGGATCTGGCTGAACATTTCCGGCTGGTAGTCGATCAGCACCAGCGCAGATTCTTCGTATTTCCACACGTCTTGCACGCTCATCTATTTCTCCATGGGGTTGGTCCGGCACGGCTATGCCGGATGAACTGACCCACGAAGGATGGCGTTCCTTGTCGGCTTAAGGTAGCCTCCGGTTTTGCGATTGATTGTTGCTGAAAGCGGAACACGATGGAGATTGAGGACGTCAGGACTTTCGTGGAAATCGCGGAGGGGCGAGGCATATCGCCTGCCGCGCGGCGGCTGGGCGTCGCAAAATCCGTCGTCAGCCGCCGACTGGCTCGGCTGGAGGAAACGCTCGGAAGCCAGTTGCTCTCTCGCACGACTCGCGGCGCCGCCTTGACGGAGGCCGGCGCGACGTTCCGCGACCACGCCACTCGCATCCTCGGCGAGTTCGAGGCGGCACAGGATGCGCTAGCACCCGATGGCGCGGTGCGCGGGCTTCTGCGTATCGCCGCGCCCCTGTCTGGCGGGCCGAGGCTTGTCGCTCCGGTTCTTGCCGAACTCGCTCGACGCCATCCCTTGCTGCATGTTCATGCAGCCTACAGCGATCGTTTCGTGGATCTGATTTCCGAGGGCTTCGACGCGGGAATCAGGGCGGGATTTCTGCCTGACTCGAGCCTGATCGCCAGACGCATTCGGCCCATATCCGGGATGCTTGTCGCCAGCCCCGCCTATATCGCCGGGCATGGGGCACCGCAAACGCTTGGCCAACTGGCGGATCACGAGTGCCTGTTGCAGGGGACCGAAGCATGGCGGTTCGTCGAGGGAGGCAAAACGATCGCGGTCCATCCTCACGGTCGTTTCAAGGCGGATAACGGCGAAGCGCTCCTTTCGGCGGCGCTGGCCGGACTCGGCGTGGCGGCTCTGCCGGATTTCCTGATCGAGCCCCACATTGCCTCCAGTGCGCTCATCCCCCTGCTTGCCGACCACACGGTGGTCGCGGCAGGGCTTTATGTGGTGCGTCCTCCCGGCGACTTCCCGCCACGCAAAGTCAGAGCGCTGATCGACATCATGCTCGAATATCACGCCGGCTGAGGACGGGCGCCCGACGGCCTATTGGACGCCAGGAGCTGGCAGACCGCTTGCGGCCCAAAACACGACGGGCCAAGTATCCTTCCGAAAGGACGGACAATGGCGCCATAACCCGCGTCACGAGCAGTCTCCCTCGGCCGCCTGCGTCGATCGATACTCTGCGCGAAGCCCGGATTGACGAGGTTATCGGCGCGCCTCGATCCTATCTGAACTCGACGCGGCCAAGCCAGCGGCCCGACACTGTCTCTGACCGACCTTGAATAGCAGCTTGGTCACCTCGTTCGAATAGTCCCACGCCCAGGCTTTCCTCAAGCCCGATCACGCGTCGCGACAGGGTCGCCTCAGCTCGACCGCTTTTCCGACTGGCCGCTCTGAGAAGCGCCGGACGGACGAGGCGACAAATATGCACTCGGAAGGTCTATCAAATGTCTCTCCAGCGAGACGGACCGTCTCATTTCGATGACTTATGGCGCGGATTTCGAATGCATACCTTCTGCCGAGAAGGAGAACCACATGATCCAATTCGCTGATCTCAAGCGCGGCGCTTCCACATTCGAACCTCTTGCCCCCGGCCGAGCCTTACGTCTTCAAGCCTATGGCGGCCCCGAATCCCTGACAGTCGATAGCGTATCCGCGCCCGAGCCAGGTTGGGGCGAGGTCTTGGTGTCGGTCAAGGCCGCCGCGGTAAACGGCATCGACTGGAAAATCCGTGAAGGCTACCTCCGCGAGCGCTTCAAGCTGACCCTGCCCGCGACGCTTGGCATCGAAATGGCCGGCGTCGTTCTTCGGACCGGCCGCGGCGTCATAGGCGTGAAGCCCAGGGATCGGGTTATGGCCGCCCTCGGTGGCGTCGGAGCCTACACCGACCATCTGGTCATCAACGCCGAAAAGCTCGTCCTGACGCCGGCATCACTGTCCGACGTGGAGGCGGCGGCCATTCCGGTCGCGGCGATGACAGCCTGGCATGTCATTCAGGCCGCGGATTTCGACCTCTCCGGACGGCGGGTGCTGATCCATGGCGCGGCCGGAGGCGTGGGCGGCTTTGCCGTCCAGTTCGCCAAGGCGGCCGGAGCGACCGTCTATGCCACCGCCTCGACCATGAGCCTGCCGCATGTCCTGGCCCTCGGCGCGGACGAAGTGATCGACTATCGGCAGCAGAACTTCGAGCTGCTTGCGCGCGACGTCGATTTCGTCGTCGACCTCGTCGGCGGTGAGGTCGTGGACCGCTCCTGGGCGCTCCTGTCGCCCGATGGCCTTCTCGTAAGCATCGCCGCCACAGACCTCGCATCGCGCACGCCGCCAGGCCGCCGCGGCGTCTTCTTATCGAACAAGCCCGACACCGCGCGCCTGACCGCGATCGCCCAGCAGGTCGCCGTCGGCGCCCTGCGATCGACGATCGCCGACGTGGTGGGCTTCGATGATTTGGCTTCCGCAATCGAGCGCAATCGCACCGGCCACGCACCCGGCAAGATCGTCGCTGATTTCACCCGCTGATCACCAAGTTTTCAACTTTCAAGGAGTTTATCATGACGACTATCTGGAGTCCGGTCCGCGTGGGCCAAATGGACCTGCCCCACCGCCTGGCCTTGGCCCCGATGACTCGCAGCCGTGCCGAGTTCAACGGCGTACCGGGCGAGCACGCCGCTGAATACTACGCCCAGCGCGCCTCCCTTGGCCTGCTGATAACCGAGGGTGTGCAACCCTCGGCCGATGGCCAGGGCTATTTCGCGACGCCGGGGATCCACGCACCCGAACATGTCGCCGGCTGGCGCAAGGTCACCGATGCGGTTCACGCAAAAGGCGCGAAGATCTTCCTGCAGCTCATGCATGTCGGCCGCATGTCGCACCCGGACAACACGCCGCATCACCGTCAGCCCGTCGCCCCATCGGCCGTCGCGCCCGGTGAGCAGATGTTCACTGCGAGCGGCATGCAGCCCATCCCCGAGCCGCGCGCGCTGACGACCGAGGAAGTCGCCGCCACGGTGCAGGACTTCCGGCGGGCCGCGCGGCTGGCTATCGATGCCGGCGCCGACGGCGTCGAGATTCACGGCGCCAACGGCTATATCGTCCATCAGTTCTTTGCGCCGAACGCCAATCACCGGACCGACGCCTATGGCGGGCCGATCGCTAACCGCATTCGGTTCGCCGTCGAAGTGGCGCAGGCTGTCGCCGATGAGATCGGCGCCGATCGCACCGCTATCCGCCTTTCGCCAGGCCTGCCTTTGGGCGGGCTTGATGAAGGTCCGGAGAGTCCTGCGCTCTATCGCGAACTGGTCGCCGCGCTGGCACCACTGAAGCTGGCCTATCTCCATCTGATGTATGGCGGGGGCGACGAGTTCCTCGCCGACATCCGCCGTGCGTGGCCCACGACCCTGATGGTGCTGCGGCTTGGCCGCACACGCGAAGCCCTGGACCAGGACATCGTCTCGGGCCAGGCAGACATGACCTCGATCGGCCGTTGGGCTTTGGCCAATCCCGACTTCGTCGAGCGTCTGCGGTTGGGCGCGCCCGTCAACGAGCCCGATCCATCCACCTTCTATGGCGGTGGCGCGGCCGGCTACACGGACTATCCGCGGCTTGCGGGCTGATGCGTCGGCTGCTGTAGTTCATCGGACTGCAGCAGCCACCTTCTGGCGGTCGTCGCTTGCGTTATTGGATCAAGCTGGCCCGCGACGTGGGTGATGGCGTTGGCCGACAGAAGGTAACCGTGGCGGCTTCAAATCCGAATGAACGCTGCCAATTCGTCGGGAGTTCCTTTTGGGAACGCTCCTCTCAGATGGTCGAGAAAGGCGGAAACGCGGGCATTCAACAGGCGCCGCGACGGGTAGAGCGTCCACAGTGCCGTATCGGGACCATCCACGTCCCCCCAATGCACCAACGTGCCGGCGGCCAGATCATGACTCACGAGCGATACCGGCAACCGTGCCGCACCCACGCCCATGACGACCGCATCGCGAACCATGATGATCGACGACAGGCTGAGCACCGGGGTGAACGCGATCGTCGTCGGCCCCGTGTCCGGTTTGATATTCCACAACGAGAGTCCTCTGTCCGAGCTCCGCACGACAGCGGGAGCGGCGTCTCCGTCTCGCGGTCTCGCCACTTGCGGGCTCGCCACGATCACAAGCCGATCACGCATGAAGACCCGTCCCACCAGGCTTTCATCGGAACGCGGATTGACGCGAATGGCCAGGTCATACCCTTCTTCGACCATGTCGACTGCACGGTCTTCGGTCGTGACTTCAAGGATAACGTCGGGATATTTGAGCGAGAAGCCTGCCGCCAGCTTACCCATCGCAAGTTGAGAGAAGAGCAACGGTGCACTGATCCGCAAATTTCCACGCGGTTCCCGGTCTCCCGACGCAATCGCTGCGGCCGTCTCCTCCACTTCCGTCAGCAAGCGACTGGTTCGCTCATGCAGGTCCTTTCCCTCCTGCGTGAGCTTCAGGGTACGCGCCCCGCGCTCGAACAAGCGTAGGCCCAAGCTATTCTCCAGTTCTGCGGCGCGCCGCGAGAGCGTCGCCTTGGGGCGCCCTGTGGCGCGCGCGGCTCGCCCGAATCCACCATGACGTGCAACCAGATTGAAGTCGGCTAGGGCGAGCAGGTCCATGTGTTCCACCAGTGAGACAGGGTGTCTACAAATGGCAGCTTCCGGTGCGTTTGTGGACTCCTAAATAGCGCTAACGATCTGATAAAAGCAGGAGTGACCACATGACTATCCTCGTCACCGGTGCAACCGGAACCGTCGGCCGCAATGTCGTCGATCAGCTCATCAAGCGCGGCGCTAATGTGCGCGCGCTCGTCCGCGATCCCTCGAAGGCCAATTTACCAGCCGCCGTTGCCCTCGCCGAAGGCGATCTGCTTGACGTCGATGCGCTGCGCACGGCCTTCTCGGGCGTGTCCACCCTGTTCTTGCTCAACGCCGTGGTGCCCGACGAGTTTACCCAGGCGCTGATCGCCCTCAATCTGGCCCATGAGGCCGGGATCAAGCGGATCGTCTATCTGTCCGTGCTTCACAGCGACATCTACGTGAACGTGCCGCATTTCGCCGGTAAGTTCAGTGTCGAACGCATGCTGGAGCAGCTGGGCTTCAACGCCACCATCCTGCGGCCTGCATACTTCATCAACAACGACTATTCGGTGAAGGACGTGGTCCTCGGTCACGGTGTCTATCCGATGCCGATCGGTGACAAAGGCATCGCGATGGTCGACGCGCGCGATCTCGGTGAGATCGCAGCCATCGAGCTGGTTCGCCGTGAGCAGGCAAGCGAGCCGCTTCCTCTCAAGCGGATCAATGTCGTTGGTCCCGACACGCTGACCGGTGCCGATGTCGCCGCCATCTGGTCGAATGTTCTTGGGCGGACGATCCACTATGGCGGCGACGATACCGCTGGGTTCGAGCAAAACCTCCGAAATTACGCACCGAGCTGGATGGCGCTCGACATGCGTCTCATGGCCGAGCGCTTCCTTGTGGTTGGCATGGTCCCTGAGGCAGGGGATGTTGATCGATTGACCGGCATGCTGGGTCGCCCGCTGCGCTCCTATCGCGACTTCGCAGCGGAAATCGCTGTTTTGGCTTGATCATTCCGCATGTCTGAATATCGGCCTGCCGGTGCGCTTGCAACGCCGGCGGCCGAACGGGGTCATGCGGCGGCATATTCGAGCGCGCATAGCCGCCCCACGGCCAACCCGCAGTGCATCCGGCAAAAGGCATTTGCCATGACCAATACCGTGTTCAAGCCCATCGTCTACCTGCTCCATGGCTGCCCGTTCTGCATGAAGGTTCGCGTGTTCCTGCTTGAGGCGAGACTGCTCGACCAGGTCGACATCCGGCTGGTCGAACAGGGCAGCAAAGAGAAGTGCCAGATCACAGAGAAGCTCGCCGCGCACCTGCCCAAGGTCGGCTTTCCAACTGTCGAGCTAACGCCGGGACAGTATATGACGGAATCCGACGAGATCATCGCCTGGTTTGCCAAGGGCGCCGCCATCGACATCGCGACGCTGCCGACCTTCCAGGATTATGTCGGCGGTATTTTCAAGGACCACATCAGCCTGTACCGCGAGAACATGCGGCTCAGGCAGCAGGCGGCCTGAGAGCCGGTTCGAAACTGGGTGTTTGACACCGGACCTTGATGGTGCAGTCTCTTCGCCAGTGGGAGAAGCGCTTTGGGTCGGGTTCACCACGGGAGCGTACTTGTTCACCTATGTGGGCGTCCGGAAGGCAGTCCGCGGCAATATTGTCGGATATGCTTTCTGTTCAGATGCCTCGATTACCGCGGAAGGCAAAGCGAAACGCGCGTTGTGCATGTATTCGCACGGCAATCCGCGCGACCATATCGACCATTCCTGCCATCGCCGCGCGTTCTGGGTGTTTATGAACGCGGGTGTAAAGCAAGTCCTGGCCTGTTCGACCGTTGGCGCCATCGTGGCTGCCTGAATTGCAGCCAAAAGCGCGGCGGGGCAAATCAACGCGGTCTTCCCTATCTGAATGTCGGTAGAGGCAGCAGCGTGAGACAAGTGGCGCCGCTTATCAGAGCGCCGGTATCCTGGCCATTCGCCTGTGACAAGCCTCACTGGTCAGGTCGCATCACACTGCCCTGTTTTGCGTTGGTGCACGGCCGCCGCCGTCGGCGACGAGCACAGCACCGGTGACGAAGGAGGCGGCATCGGAAGCCAGGAACAGACAGCAGTTGGCGATCTCAGACGGTTCGGCGACACGCCTGAGCGCAATACGGCCGGTGAGCGCGGTGAACTCCTCGTCGGGCGTCGAGCCGTTGGCCGCTGCCGCCACTTCCATTTCGTAGACGCTCATCGGCGTCCGCACCCAGCCAGGCGCCAACGCGTTGGCGCGGATGCCGTCGGGGCCATGTGCAAAGGCGAGCGAGCGGGTGTAGGAGACGAGTGCTGCCTTGCTGGCCGAATAGGCGGCATTTTGGCCGCTGGCGTTGAAGGCGCCGACGGAGGCGATGTTGACGATCGCGCCGCCGTGCTTTTTCATGAGCGGCAGTGCGGCGCGGCAGACCATCATGGCGCCCGTCACATTGACCGCAAAGCTGCGCGCCCAGGTCTCATCGCTCAGGCTCTCCGGCTCGTCGAGGATCATCACTCCGGCGGCGTTTACGACGATATCAAGACACCCGCCGCAGGCGTCGATAGCACGTGCGACATCGCCTGCGCTGGTGATGTCGCCGAGCACGGCGGCACCGCCGCTCGCCTTGACGGCGCCGTCCAGTCCCTCACCGCCGAGGCCGAAGGCGATGACTTCGGCGCCGTGCCGGCCGAACAATTCGGCAGTGGCGCGGCCCATTCCGGTGGCAGCACCGGTGATCAGCGCCTTGCGGCCTTCGAGGCATCGGCTCATGTCAGCCCCCAATGGCGCTCGACGGCGAAGCCGGTTTCCGGCAACGTTGAGCCGCCGTCGACGACGATCGTCTGGCCGGTAGTGTATTTGGCCTGCTCCGAGGCGAGATAGAGCATGGCATAGGCAATGTCGTCCGCCTCGCCGAGATGGCCAACGGGTATGTGTTGGCCGAGGCGCCCGGCGACTTCCGGCGCGCTCATCGTGCCCCTACCCGGCTTGGTTATGAAGCCCGGCTCGACACCGTTGACGGTAATGCCGTCGCGCGCGAATTCGAAGGCGGCACCCCGAATGAAGGCGTTGACGCCGGCCTTGGCGGCCGAGTAATGCGCGCCGCCGGCCATCGCCAAGCGCGCCGACACTGAAGAGGTGACAAGGATGCGGCCGAAGCCGTTCTTGCGCATCACCGGAACTGCTGCCTGCGCCAGCCAGAAGCAAGGCTTGAGGTTAAGCGCCAGCGCTTCATCGAGCTTGTCCTCGTCAAGATCCTCAATCGAGGCCCAGGGACAGCCGCCGGCATTGTGGACGACGATGTCGAGCCGGCTCGCCTGACGTACAATGTCGCCGACCAGTGCGTGCAGCCTGGCGCGGTCGAGCCCAGCAAGCGGAACCGCACGCACATCCAGCTTGCGGGCGGACAATTCGGCGGCCAGCGCTTTTGCCATATCGAACGTTCGATTGGCGATGACGACACTAGCACCGGCCTCGGCGAAGCGGGTGACGATCGCAGCACCGATGCCGCGTCCGCCGCCGGTCACCAGCGCCACCTTGCCGCTGAGATCGAATGGTTTCGCCATCGCTCAGACGACTCCGGCGCCACGCACAAGATCTATGAAACGGGTGAAGACCTCGGCGTGGCGGTCGACATCGGCCTCGGTCGTCGCCGGACACATCAGGAACATGGTGTGGAAGGGCGTCACCAATATGCCCTCGTTCATGTAGAAGGCGTGCAGCAGCGTCTCGAGATCTCCGCGCCGGCCGGCGATGACGTCGGCGCCGTTCCGCGGCGGATCGGGCATGAACATGATCTCGGCGCGGGCGCCGATCTGCGTCACATGCCACGGCAACTTATTGGCGTTTATGATGCCACGTGCCATCTCCGCCAGCCGCGAGGCTCTGCCGATCATGATTTCGAAGTTGGCGGGCGTGAGCACCTCTTCCAGCACAGCGCGCATCGTGGCTACGGTGAGTGCGTTGCCGGCCAGCGTGCCGCCGATGCCGAGATGCGCCGACTGGCGCACGCGCGGATTGACCATCGGCACGATGGCCCACAACCGCTCGGCGATCGCCTGCGAGACGCCGAAGATGCCGGCCGGAATGCCGCCGGCGATGGCCTTCCCGGCGACCAGAATGTCCGGCTCCAGCCCATGCTCGGACGAATAACCGCCGGGTCCGCTGGAGATCGTATGCGTCTCGTCAATGATCAAGACCGTGCCGGTGCGGCGGGTGATCTCGCGCAGGGCGTCATGAAAGCCGTCGGCGACCGGGATCATGCCGAAATTGGTCATCAGCGGCTCGGTCAGCATGCAGGCGACGTCGCCAGCCGAGAGTGCCGTTTCGAGCGCAGCGACATCGTTGAACTCGACCACCCTCGATACGGCCGAATGGTCGACACCGTTGGGATGGATCATGTTGCGCAGGCCGACACGGCCGTCGCGGATCTCGACATGCGCTTCCTCGACGCCGCCGTGATAGCAGCCGGAGAAAACCAGCACCTTGTCGCGGCCGGTGATCATGCGGGCGATGCGGATGGCGCCGCGATTGGCGTCGGTGGCCGAGGTGGTCAGCGTCCAATAGGGCAGTCCGAAGCGACGATGCAGCTCAGTGCCAACCCACAGGCTGTCCTCCGTGGGCAGCATCATCGTTGTGCCGTTCTGCAACTGGCGCAGTGCGGCGCAAGTCACCGCCTCCGGCGCGTGGCCGCACATGCCGCCAGTGTCGCCAAGGGCGAAGTCGACATAGTCGTGACCGTCGATGTCTCTTATATGGGCGCCGCTGGCCGACGCGGCATAAACCGGGAAGCCGCCGGCCCAGCGCCGCATCCAGTGCGAGGGTCCGCCATAGAGGAAACGCTGCTTGCCCTCTTCCCAGGCCGCCGCTGAGCGCGGATGCGTGTCACTGAAGCGCGCCTGCTCGCGGTCGAGCAGCTCACCAATGGTCGTTGAATGCGAATCGCTTCTGCTGGCAGCCATCACAGCGCTTAACTCTCCCTGCTGCGCGATTATTTTGGGGCGCGCGCGCGTTCCAATCTGGTTCACTATTTGAACCAGCATTTTGTATGTTATAGACTGCAAGGTCGGTCGGCTGCTGTCAAGTTAATTCACATGCGAAGTATCTCGGAGAATCGATAATGAGCACAGTCGGCAAGGCGGTTTCGTTGCTGGAGCTGTTCACGCTCGGCGAACCGGAGATCGGCCTCTCCGACCTCGCCCGCAAGGCCGGTCTCGACAAAGCCACCGTAAGGCGCCTGCTGGTAGCGCTTTCCAACCACCGGCTGATCGAGCAGGAGCCGAAGAGTCGCCGCTACCGGCTGGGCGCCGGCCTGTCGCGGCTGGCCCGCATTCGCGACGCACATTTCCCCTTCGTCCGCGTCGCGGCGCCTGTGGTGCGAGAGCTTTCGCTTGAAACCGGCGAGACCGTGCATCTGTCGGAATTCAGCGCCGGGGCGCTGCTGACCGTCCATGTTGAGCTTTCCACCAAGGCCAACCGCGTCAATGTCGATGTTGGCCAGGTGCTGCCGCTGCACGGCACAGCGTCCGGCGTCGCCTTCCTGGCCGCTTCAAGCCCGGATGTGGTCGGCGCCTATTTCAAAAAGCCGCTGCAGGTGTTCACCCGGCATACGGTGACGCGGCCGGACAAGGTTGTGGAGGCGATACGGCTTGCCGCCACGCGCGGTTACTCTCGCAGCGCACAGGGCTATGAGGAAGGCGTGCACAGCATCGCCGCGGCGATCCTCGGCGCTGACGGCCAGCCGATCGGCACCTTGGCGGTGGCTTCGCCCGTCTCACGCGTCGACGACGCGACCGCAGCCACACAGGGCAGGGCAGCAATCAAGGCAGCACGGTTGATCACGGCGCGTCTCACCGGCGAACCTTAGCCTTGCATCTCCGCGACGGATGCATCGGGCATGCCCTTGCGCCATAATCTCGCAAAATCGGGCGGAACGAGCGGCTGCCCTCCGCCCGGATATCCGCAGAGCGAAGACGCTCGCGCAATGCCGCGAGCGGCTCATATAGCCGGCGGTCAGATTTCTGCTGCCCAAAGATCAGTTTCCGATCGGTTCGACCGGCTGGTCGGAACACGCTCAGGGCGTTGGACGGACTTTCTCGAAAGAGGAACTCGGGGCGACTTCGCTGTACACGGTGGCGAGACGACGCCCGCGAGCAGACATCAGCCGTTGCGGAAGAGGTTTCGAGGCCGCTGCCTGCCGTTCTGAGAAAGCATCTCGACGAACCGTGCAACCTTGGGCGGGCGGAACCGGCCGGCCGGATACACGGCGTGGATGCCGCCGGTAGGCAGCGTCCAGGCAGGCAGAATCGGCACCAGCCGGCCAGCCGCCATATGATCGCCGACAAGAAAATCGGGAAGGATCGACATACCGGCGCCCGCTAGGGTTGCCTCCAGCACGGCCGGGGTGCTGTTGATCGTCATGCCGGGCTTCATGCGGACTGTCCGCAGTTCATGATCCCCCCGGGTAAACCGCCACACCAGCGGCTCCTTCAGCGCGACATTCGCGACAAAGGGGAGGCCGGACAGTTCCTCGGGCTCGCTCGGGGACAAGTCTCCGGCTATGTCGGGCGCGGCGACCAGAAATTGCCGGAATGAGCTGATCCGGCGCGCCTGCAGGCTGGAGTCGGTAAGCCAACCTACGCGAATCGAGAGGTCGATCTGGTTGGCGACCAGATCCATCCTGGCGTCCGAGAGGATGAGATCGACCCGGCATGCCGGATAGATTCGACAGAACTCGGCTGCCAGTGGCGCGACGGTGATCGCGCCGTAATCGTTGGACGCGGTGATCCGCAGTACGCCCAACGGCTGAGCATTGGTCTGGGCAAGTTCGGCGAAGGCCTCTTCTGCCTCGCTCAGGATCATCACGCATCGCGCGTGAAGCTGCCGGCCTGCCTCGGTCGGCTCGACCCTGCGCGTCGTGCGCAGCAGCAGGCTTGTCTTCAATTCCGCTTCAAGCCGCGCAACCTGTTGGCTGACGACTGTCTTGTTGACGCCTAGCCGATCGGCCGCGCGAGTGAACGAGCCCATGTCCACCACGGCCGCGAAGTACGCCAGTCTGTTGAGGTTGATCGCTTCCATGCTCGCCTGCTCCGATTGTGCGCTTATACCTCACATTGAATCCAATTCATCGATATTTATCGTCCAATCGAAACGGTCCATCCTTCTGTGCGTCGGGCAACCGGGTCCGCGCAGGAGGAAAAGCAGAGTGACGATCGAGGCTTTTCCCGCAATGGGCCACGTCTACGAGGCTCGCTTCGGCGACCTCGCCTTCCATCTGCAGTTCGATGCCGAGGCACCTTCATGCGCTTGCCTCCGGAGGCGGCCAAGTTCGCCAAGGCGGAGGCCGTCCGCGACCGGGCGCTGGAAGTTCGGCCAGGGGTGTTCATGGTCTGGACCGAGGTTGCCGGGACGACCGTGGGTCCATGTCGGGGACTGCGAGAACGGTATCGTCCACACCACGATCACTCGGCCCTATCTGAGCTTCCTGAATTTATCCGGCGGCTGGACCCGGCCGACTCGATCTCAATATCGCGCGCACCCCGATTTCTTCAGCGCCATCCAATCCGAGAGGACACCCACATGCTTACGAGGAGACAAGTCATGAAAACCACATTTGCCATCAGCGCCGCTGCCGTCTTCGCCCCTGACGATATCGGCCGTGCGGCTGGAACCGGACTTGCCTGGAAGCATTTCCCGGCCGGCCCAAACGGTTTTTTCCGCGCCCCCGTCCTGCTTTCCGGTGCCACCGAGGCGCTGCTGATCGACGGCGGCTTCACCTATCCGGACGGCCGCGCGCTGGCCGGAGAGATCAAGGCCAGCGGCAAGAAACTGACCACGATCTATGTCAGCCAGTCGGACCCGGACTACTATTTCGGCCTGAAGCCGGTGCGTGAGGCATTCCCCGAGGCCAAGGTCGTCGCCGCCTCGGACACGGTTGCCGCGATCAAGGCGTCGGTCAAGAAGAAGCTCGATGTATGGGGACCCCAACTGAAGGAGAACGGTCCGCAGACGCTGGCCGACATCGTCCTGCCCGATGCGTTTGACGGTCCGTCACTGACTGTGGATGGTGAGACGGTGGAGTTCGTCGCCGCCGAGGGCCTCGCTAATCGCCGCTATCTCTGGGCGCCCTCGCTGAACGCGGTGTTTGGCGGCGTCCTGGTCTTCGCCGGCGTTCATGTTTGGACCGCCGACACCCCGACCAGGGAATCACGCGCGGTCTGGATTGCCAATCTCGACAAGATCGCAGCGCGCAAACCGACCGTCGTCGTGCCGGGGCACATGACGCCTGAGTCGCCGGTCGACATCTCCGCTGTCGAATACACCAAGACCTATCTTCTGGCCTTCGAGCAGGAACTCGCCAAGGCCGCGGACGCCGCGGCGCTGAAGAGCGCGATGGAGGCCCGCTTCCCAGGCCTCGGCATGGGCGTCGCCCTCGACATCGGCTCGAAGGTCGCGAAGGGCGAGATGAAGTGGGGCTGAGATGAGCGCCAATTCGATCTGATCCGGAGGACCTATGAAGGGTCCTCCGAGGAGAACGGCGGCGATCTGCTCGCCGTGCTCGCGCGTCCGAAGTCGAATAGACCGAGGCGGAACGCCTTCCCTGTGCCGGCATGGACGCCCTGATGAATGTGTCTTCCAGTGCTTGGCCACCGAGCGGACCGGCTATCGCGCCGACGTGCACGGCTATCTCGCCGACGGCGACCGGGTACCGGCCTTTGAAACGGCTCGACCGCAAGATCGGGCCTTTCCGCACGGCAGCGGCATGGGGCCCTTCAGTAACGCGGACACCAGGATGCCGGCCGACTTCGTCCGGCGCGGCGTGAAGCACCTCCGCCGTTGCGGCAAAGATGCTTATCATGTTAAGGATGACGTGGCGCTGCCGCTGCGTCACAATCCCGCGACAAGACGGGAACAACGAGAATGTGGAGGAGACTATGATCGCCCACCACGTGAGCGTCGCCGACGGCGAGGCTTTCCTATCTGCGTCGCGGATGCTGTTCGGCCCGATCACCCAGCGTTTCTCACGCGGCGAGGCGCCGTCGCTGCCGAAGCTCGTTTCCGTGCATCTCGGCTCCTGCCGGCTCTCCGAGATCAAGGCCAAGTCGCATCTGGTCGTCAGCGACCGTACCTTCTGGCGCAGCTTCGATCCCGACGCGATCAAGATCCTGATGCAGCTCAGCGGTCACAGCCGCTTCGAGCAGCAGGAGGTCGCGGTCGATCTCGGCCCACGCGCTGCGATCATCTATGATCCAATGCGCAGCTATTCGCTGCAAAACTTGTCGGATGTCGACCAGCTCATCCTGCAGGTGCCGCGCTCTACCTTCGGCGACGGGACGCTGGCGCGGCTCTCGGCGCCGGTGCCGTTGCCCGGCAACGACGACAGCCTCACCCATATCGTTTCCGGTCTGATGCAGATGGCGATCGGCACCGCGCACAAGCTCGACGAGGCCGGCTGCCGCCGTGTCGGAGAAAGCTTGATACAACTCGTCAACGGACTGATCCAGGCAAAGCCGACGGCGCCGGACTTCCACCGCTCGCCGCTGGAAGCGCTGCGCGAACGCATCGTCGCCTATATCGACGCCAACCTGGCGCGCTCAAACCTGTCGGCCGAGGACATAGCCCGCCACATGGGCTGCTCCCGCCGCTATCTGCACCGCGCCTTCGAAGGCGAAGGCACCACACTGGAGCGGTTCGTGTGGGATAGACGGCTGGAGCGCAGCAAGGAGGAGCTGCTGTCGCCCGCCCGCGCCTCAGCCTCCATCTCGGAAATCGCGTTTGCCTGCGGGTTCAATTCGAGCGCACATTTTTCGCGGGCGTTCAGAAGCAAGTATGACGTGGCGCCGAGAGATTTGCGGGAGCGAGTGCGTATGGTGGTGCATTAGGAAGGTGCTGTTAGCCGTACCTTTATCGGATACAGCAAATTGTTTTGCGCCCATATGAGGCACATTGTATCCTCACCTTTCATAATTTTTCGAGGGCTCTCACTCCCGACTTGCAGCGCTGACGCTTCAACAGGGGCTGTACCCAGACCTCAAGCCGTCCGCGCCCTGCCCGCAAAACTCCGCATCAGCCCCTTCGGCAAGAACAGCATCGCCAAGATGATGGTCAGCCCCGAAATCACCGGGTGGTAATCCGGCACCACGATGCGCGCCAGGTCGAACACCGCGTACATGACGAAGGCGCCGAGGATCGGGCCGAGCAGGGTGCCGGTGCCGCCGACCACCGTCATCATCAGCGGCAAAAGCATCCAGTCGAGGTCGAAGACGGAGTCAGGGCCGACATGGAAGATGTAGTAGGTGTAGAGGCTGCCGGCGACGCCGGCGATGAAGGCGCTGCCAGCAAAGGCGGCGACCTTGACCCTCAGCGTGTCGATGCCGTTGGCCGAAGCCGCCATCTCGTCGTCGCGCACGGCGATCAGCGCCAGGCCGTAGCGCGAGCGCATCAGCAAGCGGATGGCAAGCGCCGTGCCCACCATCAGGCCGAGCCCGACCAGATAGTGCGGCAAGAGCGTATCGAAGGTGCCGGCGGGCGCCACGACGCCGAAGGCGCCGCCGGTGAAATCACCGCCATTGATGAACATCACCTTGATGATCTCGCCGAAGCCGAGCGTGCCGAGCGCGAAATAGTCGCCGCGCAGCTTTGACAGCAGCGGCAGGCCGATGATGATGGCGGCGACGGCCGCGACCAGCCCACCCAGCATCATCGTCACCGGGTCGAAATAGTAGATCCGCGGATAGGCGTCATAGAACGTGCCCCAGAGATAATTGCCGCTCCACAGAATGGCGGTGGTGTAGGCGCCGAGCCCGAAGAAGGCATGGTTGCCGAGGCTGATCTGGCCGCCGAAGCCGGCAACGAGGTTCCAGCCTTGCGCCATAGTGGCGTAGATGAAAACGAAGAACAGGAACGAGAAGGCATAAGAATCGATCGCGCCGGGCAGGAGCGGCACCAGCGCGAGGGCAGCGACCACGGCAATTGCGATCCCAATCCAGAATTGTTCCGGCAAGGCTTTCATCATCATGACGCTCAAGCCTTCTTGTAGGGCCGGCTGAACAGGCCTTCCGGCTTGAACATCAGCACCGCCAGGAACACGCCGTAGGCGATAGCGTTGGTCCAGCCGCCCGAGATGAAGTACTGCACATAGGCTTCGATCAGGCCGAGGATGATGCCGCCGGCAAGTGCGCCCGCGACATTGCCGATCCCGCCCAGCGCCAGCGCCACCAGCGCCTTGAGGCTGAAGATGAAGCCGGCGAACGGGTTGAACGGGAAAGTCGTCGCCACCGCGACGCCGGCCGCTCCGGCGAGTCCGATGCCGATCGCGAAGGCGACGGCGTTGACGCGGTGCGGGCTGATGCCCATCAGCGTCGCCGCCTCCATGTCCTCGGAGGCCGCGCGCACCGCCTTACCAACCAATGTCTTGCGCAGGAATAGCACCACCAGGCCGGTACCGGCGAGCGCAATCACGAAGCCCATCGAGCGGGTGAAGGAGGTGCGCACGCCCAAAATCTCGATGCCGCTCGCCGTGTAGGAGGTGACGATGGCCGCGGTGTTGCCGCCCCAGATAACCGTCATCAGGTTCTGGATCAGGAACATCAGACCGACCGCGATCAAGAGTGAGATGTTGCGGTCCTCCGCTGCCGCCGCGCGGCGAAACAGGCCTTGGTAGACCAGCCAGCCGACGACGAGCCCGACGGGCACGACGATCAGCAGCGACGCGAAAGGGTCGATGCCGACGCCGTAGAACAGCGCCCGTACGAAATAGGCGGACAGGATGATCATCGCGCCCTGCGCCAGAAAGATCAGCCGCATGGTGCCGAAGATGAGGCTGAGGCCCACCGCCGCAACGCCGTACATGGCGCCGCCCAGCGCGCCGTTGAGCGACAGCTGCAGCAGGATTTCCGGAGGCGGAATGTTCTGCATCATTGCACCTCCAAGACGCCCATATAGGCCTTCTGGATTTCGGGATCGGCGATGAGCTCGGCACCGGTGCCTTGCATGGCAAGCTCGCCGGTTTTCAGCACGAAGGCATAGTCGGCGACCTTCAGTGCCTGATGGATGTTCTGCTCGACCAGGAGGATGGTGACGCCCTGCTTGTGCAAGGTCTCGATCAGCGCGAACATCTGCTGCACCACGATCGGGCTGAGCCCCAGCGACGGCTCATCGAGGATGAGCAGCGACGGGTCCGACATGGTGGCGCGCGCGATCGCCAGCATCTGCTGCTCGCCGCCGGAGAGCGAACCGGCCTTCTGCCCTGCCCGCTCCTTTAGCCGCGGAAACAGCGTGTAGGCTTTCTCCAGCGACTGCTTGAAGCGCTTCCGCACCTTGGGTTGGAAGGCGCCGAGCTCGAGGTTTTCCAGCACGGTCATCTGCCGGAACAGGCCGCGCCCTTCCGGTACATGCGCGATGCCCATCGCCGCGATCTCCTCCGGCGCCTTGCCGGCCAGCGGCGCGCCGGAGAGGAAGATCTCGCCGCGCTTCGGCTTCAGCAGACCGGAGATGGTCTTCAGCAGCGTCGTCTTGCCCGCGCCGTTGGCGCCGACAATGGCGACGATGCTGCCGGCGTCGACGTGGATCGACACGCCCCACAGCGCTCCGACGTCGCCATAGGCGACTTCCAGATTGGTGACGTCAAGCAGCCGGTTCGCCAAGATAGGCCTCTATCACTTTGCGGTTGGCGACGATCTCGCGCGGCGTGCCGTCGGCGATCTTCTCGCCATGGTCCAGCACGATCACCCGGCTGCATACCTTCATGATGGCATCGACCTTGTGCTCTACCCACAGGATCGAGACCCCCTTGTCTGTGCGCACGCGGCGGATGACATCGACCGTGCGCTGGATCTCGGTCGGGTTCAGCCCCGCCATCGGTTCGTCCAGCAACAGCAGCCCCGGGCTGGAGGCAACAGCTCGCGCGATCTCCAGCAGCCGCCGGTCGGACAACGTCATATGCGCGGTGCGGACATCGCGCTTGGCGGTCAACCCGACCAGTTCAAGTGCCTCCTCGGCGGCTGCCGTCGCATGCTTGACGCGGCCGCCCGAGCCATAGACGGCACCGACCATGATGTTCTCGAAGGCCGTCATGGTCAGGAACGTGCGCACCAGCTGGAAGGTGCGGGCAATGCCGAGCCGGCAGATGCGATGCGGGGCCGTGCCGGTGATGTCCTCGCCACGGAAGCGGATACGGCCCTGGGTTGGGGTGTAGAGCGCGGTAATTACGTTGAACAGTGTCGACTTGCCGGCGCCGTAGGGACCGATCAGCCCGATCAGCTCATTGGCTCCGACGGCGATGTCGATGTTGTTGAGCACGACAAGCCCGCCGAACCGCTTCTGGATCGCCTCGAGGCGAAGCAAGGTTTCGTCAGGCTGCATCGTGTGTTTCCGTTTCTCGAGGGGAAGCTATCCGCGCAATCTATCGAGGTCAGCGCCGCCCTCATCGCCCTGCCGGCCTTCTCCCCGAGTAGGACGGGGAGAAGGGCAGGCGGCAACGTCGGAGCCCGTGCCCTCGCCGCTCAGCGCTTGTCCCAGGCCGGCGCCGGCTTGTAGGTCCAGTTGCCATTCGGGAAGATCAGCTGGTGCTTGCCTTGCCACCATTGCGTGGCAACGCTGGGGATCAGCGCAAAGCCGGTCTGGTCGAATTTGAGATCGCCGACGACGGTGTCCTTGAATTCCTGGTTGAAGACCGCGTCATGCAGCGCGGCGGCATCGGTGGTTCCCGCCTTTTCGATCGCCTGCGCCAGCACCTGCGCATTAGCGTAGAAGGCGCCGACTGTGACGGAGTCCTTCTTGAATTCGGCCTCGTAGCGATCGCCGAGTTCCTTGGCGCCGCGATAGGGATAGCTCGACGACCAGAAACCGTCGGTCATGATGTAGTCCGAATCCGCTCCGAGCGCTTCGTGGAACTCGCCCGTCCAGGTGCCCTTCCAGCCATGCAGATAAGGCACGGAGAAGCCGAGCTCCTTCATCTGGCGCAGCAGCGTCACCGTGTCGGCCGGCGAGCCGAACACCAGCATGGCGTCGACATTGGCGGCCTTGAGCTTGGTGATCAGCGCCGAATAGTCGGTGGCCCCGATCGCCCAGGGATCGTCGACCGCGAAAGAGTAGCCATATTTCTTGGCCGCCGCCTCGAAGGCGCCGCCAAAGCCCTTGCCGTCGGGCGAATCCTCGGTGACAAGTGCCGGGTTCTTCGGCTTCTCATTGGCCGGCAGCTTGTTCCAGATCTCGAATGGCACCTCGGCGCCCGGCCCCGGGTGGAAGAAGAAGAGGGCCGAGTATTTGAGCTTCAACGGCTGCCACTCGAACGGGAACGCCGTCGTGATCATGTAGAACTTCTTGTATTTCTCGGCGACGATGGCACCGGCGATGTTCATCGGCCCGGAATGGGTCGATAGCAGCGCGTCGACCTTCTGCACCTTGATGAGGTTTTCCAGCGCCGAGGCGACCTTGCCTTCCGAGCTTTCGTCGTCGGCGACGACGAGGCGCACCGGCAGCTTCTTGCCGGCCGACTTGAGCATGATGCCGCCGGCCTTGTTGATGTCGGCCACCGCTTGCTCATAGGCCCATTTCTGCTCCTTGCCGTCGCCGGCCAGCGGCCCGGTCAAGGAGATCGGAGCGCCGATGACGATCTCGTCGCCGGCGGCATTCGCGACCCCTGTGCCGCCGGCCGCAAGTGCGGTCGACAGCACCAGGCCCGCCAGCATTGCCTTCAGATTGTTTCCCATTGCATCCTCCCAGGTTGTTTCATCGGCCGGACGCATCGGCGCCCGCCCGCATGCCTCAGACCGTCGCTGCCGCGACCAGCCTGGTATCGGTGAACTGCTCGAAACTCACGGCTTTACCGTCGTCCATCTCCCAGACATGGACGACGCGCGCCGACATTTGCTTGCCGGTCTTCCTGTAGGTGCCCGAATAGGTGCCGATGCCGACGATGGTGGCGCCGCCGTCGACCAGTCTTTCGAGCTTCAGCGTGTAGCCGTCCCACTCCTCGCCGATGCGCTTGAAGACCCCCGCTATGATGGCGTCGGGGCCGACATAGGTGCCGGCATAGGGGAAGCCCGCCATTTCGGTCCAGGCGGTGCGGCTGGTGATTGGCGCCATCATCGCAGATAGGTCCTTGGCATCGGAACCGGCGTAATGGGCCTTGATCGCTTCGTAGTTCTTGTTCATCGCGTTCTCCCGCGCGGTCAGACCGGCGCCTTGCCTTCGTCGTAGACGGTTCTGGATTTCTTCTCGATGTGAGCGCCGGCCGGCTTGTTCTCGACCTTGCCCAGGCTGGTCACGCCGAGGAATTTCCCGGTCGAGCGCATGACGTCCCAATTGTAGAAGAACAGCGAGGCGACCGGGATGATGAACTCGCGGAAGCCGAACACATATTGGTTGTCGGCAAACTTCCAGGTGGTCGCCAGGTCGACGTCGCCATGGCCACGCTGGATGCCGACGAGGTTCTGCCAGGCATAGCGCTCGGAGCTCAGATAGATGTGCTCGTAGACGTGGTTGGGGCTGTATGTGTAGTGCGCGGTGAGCCCGATCAGGTCCCGGGTCGGCGCCGGCTTGATACCGGTCGGCGCGTTGCTGGGATCCCCGAGCACGCCGGCCGACCAGGTCTGCGCGACGCGCGGCTCGCCGGGCGCTTCGCCTGCTTCACGCACCCGTTCGCGCACCGACAGCACGCGGCGCGTGCTGGTGTTGACGATGTAGGCCTCATCCTCGGTCGGCCGGGCGGCGAAAGTCATGTTGATGAAGAACACGTTGGCGGCGACTTCGAGCGCCTCGTACCAGTCCGCGCCGGCCTCGCTGCCCTCGCTCCACGCCACCGTGTCGGGCGACGTGAAGGCAAGGTCGATTGTGCGCCCCGTGTCGAGCGTGATCTTGAAGGTCTGGCCGCGCAACGCTGATGTCGTCGCCAGCCGGTTGGTGGCGATGCCGGCGGCGAAATCGTCGAAATGCTTCCAGTCCGCCGGCCTGTTCTGGTCGTTCATCGCACTCTCCCAATCAATCGACAAAAGCTAATGTCGGCAGGTCGACGACGGTGGCGCCGCCATCGACGGTCAGGATCGAACCGTTCATCATGGCCGCCTCGCTCGAAGCGACGAAGCAGACGACGTTGGAAACCTCTTCCGGTGTCGCCGGCCGGCCGAGCGGGACGTCCCTGGTCACCAGCCGGTAGGCATCGTCGATCGAGCCAAGTCCGTGCTTCTCGACGATCACCGCCATCTGTTCGTCGGCCATGTCGGTCGAGACCCAACCCGGGCAGATGATGTTGGTGCGCACGCCCTTGCGGCCATAGTCGCGCGCCAGCGATTTGCCGAAGCCGATGCAGGCATGCTTCATGGTGACGTAGCCGGCGGCGTCCGGGCCGGCAAACAGGCCGGCGATCGAGGCAACGACGACGATGTTGCCCTTCCGCGCGATCAGGTCCGGCAGGCATTCGCGGGCGCAGACGAAAGCGGTGTCGAGATTGGTGCGCGTCGCCAGGCTCCAGGTTTCGTCGCTCATCGAAATCGTCGGGCCGACACCATGGCCGCCGGCATTGGCGACGAGGATGTCGACCGGTCCGATTTTTTCATGCACTTCGGCAAGCGCCGCACGCACCGCCTTCGGATCGGCGGCATCGCCCTGCACCACCAGACCGCCAATATCCTTGGTCACAGCTTCCAGCGGCTCGCGCCGCCGGCCCATCAGGACCACCTTGGCGCCGTCGGCCGCCATGCGCCTGGCCACCGCCGCGCCGATCCCGGTGCCGCCGCCGGTAATGAAAGCCGTCTTTCCCGAAAATCGCATTGTTCCATCCCGATTGGTAAGCGCGCCGGCTATGTGCCGATCTTCGCTGGGAATAATGCGGCACCGGCCAATCTGCGTCTTGTCCGAGCGAGAACTTTGTTTTGACTGAGTGCGCACTTTGCGCCCTGTCCGATGAAGTGCCGCGCGACCTTGCGCGCGGCACTCGCTCGCCGGATTACTTTTTCACCGCTTCCAAATCCATGACGATGTCGACATCCGGGCCAAGGCCGAAGCCGGCCGCGGCCTTGGCCATCGGGAAGTCGGCCGTACTGACCTTGCCTGTGGCGCTGAACGCCGCCTTGGTCAGCGTCGCATCCCACGGCGCCGGCGCCTCGTTGATCAGCGTCACGTCGAGGGTGATCTCTTTGGACACACCGCTGATGGTGAGATTGCCGGTGACCTTGCCGGTCTTGTCGCTGACCTTCTCTACCTTGGTGCTTTCGAAGGAGATCGCCGGGAATTCGGCGGCGTTGAAGAAGTCGGGGCCTTTCAAATCGCTGTCGCGCTGGTCATAGGCGGTGTGCACCGAGCCGACATCGATCTCGGCCTTGACGCTGCTTTTCGATGGATCGGCCTTGTCCATCACGATGGCGCCCTTCACCGCATCGAACTGGCCATGCGCGATGCCGTAGATGCCGTGCTTTATGGTGAAGGTGATCCAGGCGTGCTGGCCGTCGATCTCGTAAGTGTCGGCATGTGCTGCCGATGCGAATGCGCACACCGAGGCAAAGGCTAACGCGGCCGTCAGTCTTCTCATCGTCAGGTAACTCTCCCCATTGTTGGTTGTCGTTCCTTGGCTCAGGAAAAGCCGAGGGCGGCTCCATGCGGCGCCCATAGGATCGCCGTCAGGATGGCCAATATCGCCGGTGTGGCGATCAGCAGACCGGCAATCGGCGGCCGCAACGGCCGGACGCCGGGAACAAGGCCCCGCAGCGGACCGGGCATCAGCATGGCCACGATCAGCGGCAAGGATGAAAGCACCAGCGCGACCGGATTAGCCTTCGGCGCCAGCAGCGCGACCTGGATCTGCACGGTGGCTGCGGCGTAGATAAGCAGCAGTTCAGTGCCCTTGCTCCAGGCAACGGCGGAGCCTCCGCGCAGCACTGTGATGTACTGGACAAGACACCAGCCGCCGGCGAGCGCGGCAAGCGATCCCAGCAATTGCCCGGTGACGATCGAGGCGCCAAGCACCGAGATGATGGCGCCGGCCAGGCAAAAAGCGAGCATCGCCGCCGGCACCAGGAACGGCGCTTCGGCGGACGACGATGGCGAGGACCGCGCCGACAGCAGCATCGCGGCGCCGACGATCGCCAACAGGCCGGCGATGAGGGCGGCGACCATCTGCAGGTCGAGTGAACCGCCGGCCAGGCGGCGCCAGCCAAGCCACAGCAAGGCTACCGCAAGCGCGGCGGCGACAAGCTTGCCCGCAACGGCAGCGCTCAACAGGCGTTCGGGCAACAGGCCCACGACGATGCCGCCAGAGGCGAGATAGATCAGCTTCTGGCTGGCGGCGACCGGCGGCACCACAGGCGGCCCGAGCGTGTCCCAATAGAAGAACAAAATCAAAGCGGCCCACAGCAGAGAAAGCACTGATCCCGGCAGTGCGACCCTTGCCAACAGCGCCATCACCGTGCCGAGCGCGAGTGGCAGCGCAGCAGTGGTGACCATCGGATTGCCCAGCAACGCACTCAATCGTCGACACCTCTTTGACAACCGGGAAGCCTGCGCAAAACACGCTGCTCGATGCGACTTTGGTCTAGGCCAGTCGACTGCGGGGCGTCTTGTCCAAGCGGGAACTTTGTTTTGACTGAGCGTGCACTGGCACCATCAGCCGCTTGAAGCCAGCCGACACGCTCCATAACCCTGATGCAACGTGTTCACCAGCAAT
Organism: Mesorhizobium sp. M0968; assembly: GCF_040319065.1. Taxonomy (NCBI): domain Bacteria; kingdom Pseudomonadati; phylum Pseudomonadota; class Alphaproteobacteria; order Hyphomicrobiales; family Phyllobacteriaceae; genus Mesorhizobium; species Mesorhizobium sp. M0968. The sequence continues at coordinate 255,198 of NZ_JAMYNL010000003.1, read as the reverse complement.
CGAGGAGGATGGCGTGAACGAGAGAACCGTGCCGCCGATCAGCACTGCTGCCGCCGCTTTCCTGGCGCGTCCGCACCGGCCCTTCATCAATGGACGCTTTGTTGACGGCTTGGCGGGAAATGGCCTCGCTGTCGATGATTCCGCCTCCGGCGAGATCGTCGCGCATGTGCCCGAGAGCGGTCCCGAACTGGTCGACCAGGCGGTGCGTGCTGCGCGTGCAGCCCTTGAAGGCCCGTGGGCCTCAATGCGGCCGGTCGACCGCCAGAACCTGATGCTGAAGCTCGCCGACGCCATCGAGGCCGATGCCGATCTCTTGGCCGAGATCGAAAGCATCGAGAACGGCAAGTCGCTAGGTGTCGCCCGCATGCTTAGCGCCGGCGGCAGCGTCGACTGGCTGCGCTATTATGCCGGGTGGGCGACCAAGATCGAGGGCTCGACCTTCCAGGTGTCCATTCCGGTGCCGCCTGGCGCCAGGCATCAAGCGATGACCATAATGGAACCGGTCGGCGTCGTCGGCGCCATCGTGCCGTGGAATTTCCCGTTGCTGATCGGCATGTGGAAGATCGCGCCGGCGCTCGCCTGCGGCTGCACCGTGGTGTTGAAGCCGCCGCAGGAGACGCCGCTCGGCCTGCTCAGGCTCGCAGAACTGATCAAGGCGTCAGGCTTCCCGCCCGGCGTCATCAACATCGTGACCGGCAGCGGCAGCGGCACCGGCGAGGCGCTGATCCGTCATCCCGGCATCGACAAATTGACCTTCACCGGTTCGACGGAAGTGGGAAAACGCGTCGGCCACGCGGCCGTCGACCATGTCGCCCGCTTCACGCTGGAGCTCGGGTCGAAATCGCCGATGATCCTGCTTGCCGACATGGAAGAGGGCATTGAGCCCCTGGTCGCCGGGCTCGGCATGTTTTTCAACCAGGGCCAGGTCTGCACCTCGGCCTCGCGGCTGCTGATCGAAAAGTCTATCTATGACCGCACGCTGGCGCGGCTGGCCGAGATCGCCGATGGCATGACACTGGGCGCCGGCCGCGATGCCGAAGCCCAGATCAACCCACTGGTCTCGGCCAAGCATCGAAGGAGCGTCGAGGGCTTTGTCGAGCGCAGCCTGGCGGCCGGCGGCGAACGCGTCAGCGGCGCGCGGTCGGTACCGGCCAGGGGCCATTATGTCGCGCCGACCATCCTGCACAATATCAGGCCCGACATGGAGATCGCGCGTGAGGAGGTGTTCGGTCCGGTGGTAGCGGCGATGCCGGTCGCCGATCTCGACGAGGCGATCCATATCGCCAACGACACGCGCTATGGCCTGTCGGCCTCGATCTGGACCCGCGACATGGGCAAGGCGATGACCGCCGTCCACGGCCTCAAGGCCGGCACGGTGTGGGTCAATTCGCATAACACGCTGGACCCTGCGGCACCCTTCGGCGGCTTCAAGCAGTCCGGCATCGGCCGCGAACACGGCCGCGCGGCGATCGACGGCTATCTCGAGACCAAGACCGTCATCATGCGCTACGCCTGACGCCATGAACGCTGCGTACGACTACATCATCGCCGGCGCCGGCTCGGCCGGCTGCACGCTGGCCAACCGCTTGGTCAATACCGGCCAGCGCGTGTTGATCGTCGAAGCCGGGCCGGCCGACAATTCGCGCTTCATCGACATGCCCGCCACCTTCGCCAAGGTGATCGGCACGGCGCGCAGCTGGATCTACGAATCCGATCCCGAACCCAGCGTCGGCGGCCGCCGGCTACCGGTGCCGCAGGGCCGCACGCTGGGCGGCGGGTCGTCGATCAATGCCATGCTCTATGTCAGGGGCCAGCCGCAGGACTATGATGACTGGCGCGACCTTGGCTGTCCCGGCTGGGGCTGGGACGAGGTGCTGCCGGTGTTCAGGCGGCTGGAGCGCAACGAGCGGCTGGCCGGCGATCGCCACGGCACCACCGGACCGCTGCCCGTCTCCGATCCCCGCCATCGCCATCCGCTGTCTCTGGCCTATGTCAGGGCCGCGCAACAGGCCGGCTATCCCTTCAATGACGACTTCAACGGGGACAGGCAGGAAGGCGTCGGCTTTTACCAGACGACGACCGCGAATGGCGAAAGACAATCGGCGGCAAAGGTGTTCCTGAAGCCGTTGGCAGGCAATGCCAACCTCACCGTCGTCACCGATGCGCTTGTCACCGGCGTGACATTGGAAAACGGTGCGGCAAGCGGCCTCGCCTACACCACATCGGACGGACAGACCCATACAGCGACGGCGGAAGCCGAAGTGATCCTCACATCAGGCGCGCTGGCGACGCCGAAGCTGATGATGCTGTCGGGACTGGGGCCAGCCGAACATCTGACCGCGCTGGGCATTCCCGTCATCCGCGACATGCCCGCGGTCGGCCGCGACCTGCAGGATCACGTCGCGGCTCCCGTCTATGCGCTGACGCGCCAGCCGATCTCGCTGCTTGGTGAGGACCGTGGCCTGCGGGCGCTGCGCCACGGCCTGCAGTACCTCATGTTCCGCACCGGCCTGCTCACCTCGAATGTGGTCGAGAGCGGCGGCTTCTTCGACGCCGATGGCGATGGCCGTCCCGATATCCAGTTCCACGTCCTGCCGGTGATGATCGAGAGCGCCGAACACGGCTCGATCGAGCGGCACGGCATGGAGATCAATCCTTGTGTGCTCAGGCCGAAGTCGCGCGGCACGGTCAGGCTGCGCTCGCGCGATGCTGCCGATCCGATCCGCTTCACCACCGGCTTCCTGTCCGATCCGGACGATCTCGCCTTGCTGCTGGCCGGCATGAAGATCGCCCGCACCATCCTGCGCCAGCCGGCGCTGCAGGCCATGGTGGCGGAGGAGCTTTCGCCGGGCGCGGCCGCGGATCTTCCTGACCAGGCGATCGTCGGCCACATCCTCGAACACGCCAAGACGGTCTACCACCCATCAGGAACCTGCCGGATGGGCAATGACGACAGTGCCGTGGTCGATCCGCGGTTGCGCGTCCGCGGCGTGCCGCGCCTGCGGATTTGCGATGCCTCGGTCATGCCCAGGCTCATCAGTGGCAACACCAACGCGCCGGTGATCATGATCGCCGACCGCTGTGCCGATTTCATCCTCGGCAGCGCTTAGCGAGAAACGGTCAGCCGAGAGAAATCCAGGCTGTTTTGAGATCGGTGTATTTGTCCGGCGCATGCATCGACTTGTCGCGACCGAAGCCGGACTGCTTGACGCCGCCGAGCGGCACGGTGATGTCGGCGCCGCCATAGGTGTTGACGTGGACGACGCCGGCATTGATGTTGCGCACCATGCGATGCGCCGTGGAGAGGTTGGCGGTCCACACCGCCGAGGCAAGGCCATAGACCGTCGAATTGGCAAGCCGCACCGCCTCTTCCTCGGTCTCGAAGCGCATCACGCCGAGCACCGGCCCAAACACCTCCTCGCGGGCGAGTTGCATCTCTTGCGTCACGTTCTCGAAGATCGTCGGCGCCATGTAGCTGCCGCCGGTTTCGGCCAGGATCCGTCCGCCGCCGGTGACCAGACGGGCGCCTTCAGCTGTCGCCCGTTCGACGAAGCCGAGATTCTTGTCCAGCTGCTCGGCGCTTGATACCGCACCGACGTCGCTCGTCAGATTGAGCGGATCGCCGATCTTCAGCCGCGTGGTCGCTGCGAGGAGCTCGTCCATGAAGCGGTCATAGATTGACGCCTGGACGAGCAGGCGCGAGCCGGCAACGCAGACTTGGCCGGAATTGCGAAAAATGCCGTTGGCCGAGACGACTGCGGCCTGTTTCAGGTCCGGGGCGTCGGCAAAGACGATGTTGGGCGACTTGCCGCCGAGTTCGAGGAAGACGCGCTTCAGATTGGAACGCGCCGCATACTCAAGCAGATGCCGGCCGACCGGCCCCGAGCCGGTGAAGGCTATGGCGTCGACATCCATGTGCAGGCCGAGCGCCTCGCCGGCAACCGCGCCACGGCCGGTAACGACGTTAAACACACCGGCGGGAAGCCCGGCTTCGGCAGCGAGCTCAGCCAGCCGCAGAAGCGTCAGCGAAGCGACCTCGGGCGGCTTGACGACGATGGAATTGCCGGCAGCCAGCGCCGGCGCGATCTTCCAGGCGCCGATCATCAATGGGAAATTCCAGGGTACGATGACGCCGACAACGCCGAGCGGCTCCTTGTGGATCAGCCCGAGCACATTCTCGGCCGTCGGCGCGATCTCGCCATAGACCTTGTCGATAGCCTCCGCGTAGTAGCGGATGGTGCCCGCGGCCGATAACGGCTCGGCCTTATAGGCCATGCCGATCTCGGTGCCGTTGTCGCGGACGCCAAGCACCGCCAGTTCATCGACATGCTTTTCGACCAGCTCGGCTAACTTCGTCAGAATCTTCTTGCGGAAGGCGGGGGCGGCGCGCGACCACGAGCCCTTCTCAAACGCCTTGCGCGCCGACGCCACGGCGCGATCGACATCGACGGCGTTGGCGTCGGCGATGCTGGCGAACGGGCGGCCATCGATCGGCGAGATCACGGGCAGCGTGGCGCCACTTGCACCTGCGGTCTGCGCACCATCGATGAAGAGGTTTCGCACGCCGACCTCGGCCTTGCGCAGCATATCGATGGTGTTCTGGTTGATCATTGGGTACCGGCTCCGAAGGCGACATGCAGGGTGGTTGGCGCGCGAAATTCCCAGCCCCGGAACACCGGTTCCTTGCCTGGCACCAGCCGCAGATCCGGAAACCGTTCCAGCAGAAGCCTTACCGCGAGGCACATCTGCTCGCGCGCAAAAAACCGACCCGAACAGAAGTGATGGCCAAAGCCGAAGGCAGCGTGGTTGCCTTCATCACGAAGGATGTCGAAACGGTCGGGATCGGAGAACCGGATTTCGTCGCGGCTGGCCGAGGAGACGAGCGCGGCGACTGGCGCGCCCGCCGGGATGGTCACGCCGCCGAGCTCGACCGCGCGCGTCGTCTGGCGCGTCTGCGTGCCGATCGGCGCGACCCATCGCAGACCCTCGTCGACCGCCTTCGGCACCAAGGTTTCCAGATCGTCCAGCACCTGCCGCATCTGCTCGGGGTGCGAAAGCAGGCCGGCAAGTATGGAGCCGGCGCCATGGCCGGGCTCCTGCATGCCGCCGAGCAGGATGACCTTGATGCTCGGCATCACGAAGTCGATGGCGCGGGTCGCACCCTGCGGCATGCCGTCATGCAGTATGTGCGACAGGGCGGAGTCGTCAGGCGCGTGGACAAGCCTCTCCAGCGTCGGCAGGATGGCGGCGCCAACCTCGGCGCTGATCGCATCGGCGATTTCCTGGCGCTTCGGATCGTTCTCGAAATTGATGGCGCCCTGGGCAAGGCCATAGAACCAGCGCCGCAAGGTCGGCATGTCGATGTCGGCCAGCCCGAGCGAGCGCGCCAGGCTGAGCGTCGACACCGGCTCGAAATACTCGGCCATCAGTTCCGCCGCACCCTGCTCGGCGATCCGGTCGAGATAGGGTCCGGCGATCGAGCGCACGAGATCCCCGGCATAGGAAGCGACGGTGCGCGGCCGGTATTTCGGGTCGACGCCCTGGCGCAGATCCTTGTGGACGTCTCCGTCGGTGGTCAGGATGGTCGGCTTGCCGAAGGAGCGTTCGACCGGGGATGTCCCGACAACCGCGGAGAAGATGTCGGGCGACTTCGCGACCGTTTCGACATCCTTCCAGCGGGTGACGAACCAGAGGTTGACCGCCGGCACGAAAGCGACCGGCGCGTTGCGCCTCAGTTCAGCATAGATCGGATACGGATCGGCTTCCAGCGCCTCAACGGTGATGCTCTCGGCAAAGCTCAACGCCGCTACTCCCCTAGGGTGAAGAAGGGGGCGGCGTCATGCGCCGCCCCGCTTGATCTCAGTCCTTCAAAGGCTGTCCAAGCTCGGCGAAGGCCACCGGATCCCGGCTCTTCAACGCGCTCGCCAGCACAAGGCCAACCACGGCCGCGATCAGCACCAGCGCCGGCAGGAACACGCCGAGGAACCCGCCAGCACCGGACAGGCCGCCGAAATTGATGACGATCAGGTAGATGATGATGACGAAGGCGATGAAGGTCAGCCCCGGCAGGATTGTGGTCTTCACCGCGTTCTCCTGACTGGACGGGTTGGCACGGAAGAACATCACGACGGCGAGCGAGGCCACCGCCATCATCACGATGACGCCGAGAGTGGCAACGTTGGTCAGCCACGAAAACAGCGCCAGCACCGGGTCAAGGCCAAGCACGGCGAAGAGCCCGACGACGACAGCGGCAAGCACGCTCTGGATGACCGAGGCGACATGCGGGCTCTGGTGCGTCGAATGGGTCACGCCGATGGTCCGCGGCAGGAGCTTCTCGCGGCCGGAAACATAGATGTAGCGGGCGACCGCATTGTGGAACGCCAGTACGCCGGCAAACAGGCTCGACACGAACAGGATGCTCATGGCGTGCGAGAGCATCGTTCCGGCGTAGCGGTCGGACAGGCCGAACAGGAACGTGGTCGGATCCTGAAGCCCCTGCAGCGCCGGCAGCAGCTTGTCAACGCCGGCACCGACCGCCATCAGCCATGCGGTGACCATGTAGAAGACGCCGATCAGGATGACGGAGAAATATGTCGCCCGCGGAATGGTGACCTTGGGGTCGCGCGCCTCCTCGGCATAGATCGTCGTTGCCTCGAAGCCGATGAACGCGGCAAAGCAGAACAGGATGGCGATCGCCGGCGCGCCGCTGGTGATCTGGCTCCAACTGAACGGCGCCGCTGACAGTCCACTATCGCCTCCGGTCTTGACGATCGCCATGTCGAGGATCAGCACCACGACGTATTCGGCAAGCACCAGAACGGTCAGGATCTTGGCCGACAGGTCGACCTGCCTGTAGCCGAGCACGGCGACGATGGCGATGGCGACGAAACTCCACGCCCACCAGGGCAAGTTGATGCCCCAGCCGGCGAACAGCCCGGCGGTCGCGGCACCGAGAAGGCCCATGACGCCGATCTGCATGGCATTGTAGGACAGGATTGCGATCAGCGCCGTGGCGCCGCCGGCGAGACCGCCGAGCCCGCGCGCCGCATACGCATAGAAGGCGCCTGCATTGCCGACATGGCGCGACATGGCGACATAGCCGACCGCGAACAACAGCAGCAGCAGCGTCACGATCAGATAGGTGCCGGCAAAGCCCGCGCCATTGCCCATCAGCATGCCGAGCGGCGTGCCGCCAGCCACGGCCGTCAGAGGCGCCGCTGCCGAGATCACCATGAAGGTGATGGCGCCAACGCCAAGGCTGTTCTTCCTCAGCCGGTTCGCTTCGCCGGCTTCAATTGTCGTCATCTTTCCCTCCTAATCCGCGCTGCGGAAGCCAAGTGTCCCTGAAATGTCGAGGCCCTGTTTCGGGCCGCCTTGTCGTTTCATTATTTGCAACGACATTTCGAATATAGACTTGCAAAGGAACCGGCTTCCTGTCAAGTTAATTCGCACGTTAAGTATCAGATGGAGGATCAGGCACGCATGGGCACGGTGGGCAAGGCCATCACGCTGCTGGAAATGCTCGGTCACGGCGAGCCCGAGACGGCGTTGGCTGACCTCGCCCGGCGCGCCGGCTATGACAAGGCAACAACGCGCCGGCTGCTGGTCTCCCTGATCGCGCATGGGCTGGTCGAGCAGGATGAAGCCACGCGTCTTTACCGGCTGGGCGCCGGTGTCGCGCGGCTGGCGCTGATGCGCGAAGCCCAGTTCCCCTTCCTGCGCATGGCGGTGCCGGTGGTCGAGGCGCTGGCGGCGGAAACCGATGAGACGGTGCACCTGTCGGAATATTCGAAGCGCGGCCTGATCACAGTCCATGTCGTCGAATCGACCAGGGCCAATCGCGTCAGCGTGCAACTCGGCGAGGTGCTGCCGATGCATGCGACGGCTTCTGGCATTGCGTTCCTGGCGTTCACGGAAGAGCGTATCCGAGACGCTGTTCTGGCCGGACCGCTGCCGGCCTTCACGCCCCACACAATAGGCGACGCGAAAACACTTGCCGAGCATGTCGCCGCCGCCCGCGCGCGCGGGCACTCGACCGGCTCGCAAGGCTTCGAGGAGGGCGTGCTCAGCGTCGCGGCGCCGATCCTCGGCGCCGACGGTTTTGCCATTGGCATCATCGCCGTCGCGGCGCCTAAGGTGCGGGTCCAGAAGGGCGAGATCGAGCGCTATGGCGCCAGTGTGGCGGCGGCTGCGCGCGTTATCAGCGAGCGGCTTTTCGGACGGCAGGGCCAGCCGGGCCGCAAGCGAGCATGACAACAAATACCCCTGCAAGGAGATTGACTGTGGAGGAGACACGCCGAATCCTGGTTATAGGCACCGGTGACACCAAGGCCGACGAATTGCTCTTCATGCGCGAGCGCATCGAGGCGGTCGGCGGTGTCGCCGTGATGATGGATGTGAGCGTGCTCGGCGATCCGCCCTACCAGCCGGCGCATGACAAGCATGCGGTGGCTCAAGCTGCCGACACGACCATCGAGGCGATCATCGCCAGCGGCGACGAGAATTCGGCGATGACGCTGATGGCGCTCGGCGCCTCGCGGCTTGCCCGCGCACTCTGCGACAAGGGCGAAATCCACGGTTTCATCGCGCTCGGTGGCTCGATGGGCACCGACCTTGCGCTTGACGTCGCGCTGGCGCTGCCGCTCGGCGTGCCGAAATTCGTCATCTCGACCATTGCCTATTCACATCTGCTGCCACCAGAACGGATCGCCACAGACCTGATGATGATCCTGTGGGCGGGCGGTCTCTATGGCCTCAACAGTGCCTGCAAGGCGGTGCTGTCGCAGGCCTGCGGAGCGGTGGTGGGTGCCGCGCGCGCCGTCGTTAAGCCGGACGCGACGCGGCCCAGGATAGGCATGAGTTCGCTGGGAAAAAGCTGCCTGCACTATATGGTGACGCTGAAGCCGGAGCTGGAGAAGCGCGGCTATGAAGTCATCGTCTTCCACACCACCGGCATGGGCGGCCGGGCGCTTGAGGCGATCGCCGCGCAACGCGGCTTCGTCGCGGTGATGGATTTCAGCCTTCAGGAACTCGCCAACCAGCTGACCGGCTCGGTGGTGAATTCGGGCTCCGACCGGCTGGAAAATGCTGGTCGGCAAGGCATCCCTCAGATCGTGGCACCTGGCGCCGTCGACATGGTGGATTTTCCGACCTGGCAAGCAGTGCCTGCCCGTTTCTTCGAACGGCCGTACCATGCGCACAACCGCCTGCTCGCCTCGGTGACACCAGACGGCGAAACCCGCAAGGAGATCGCGCGCGCCATCGGCGAGAAGCTCGCCGCCGCAACCGGGCCGACCGCCTTCATCCTGCCGGCAGGCGGCATCCAGCAATGGGACCAGGAGGGCGAGCCGCTGCACGAACCGGAGGCGCTGTCGGCCTTTGTCGAGGAGATGCGCTCGAGCGTGCCCGGCAATGCCGAGTTGCACGAGATATCAGGGCACATCAACGACGCCGCCTTCAGCGCCAAGGCACTGGAGATCTTCGACCGCTGGGTCGCCGAAGGCATTGTGCCGCTGGGCGCGCCGGAAGGAACTCAAGCTGCATGAGCGGGCCATCGCCAAAGGCGCTGGTGCTTGATTTCGGCGGCGTCGTCACCCGCACGCTGTTCGAAACGCACGCGTTGACCGAACGCGCATTGGACTTGACGCCCGGCATGCTCGGCTGGCGCGGGCCGTTCGATCCGGCATCCGACCCGCTGTGGCGTTCCATGCAAGCCGACGAGATCAGCGAGCGCGACTACTGGAAGACGCGCACGCGTGAAGTCGGCCGTCTCGTCGGCGAGGACTGGGACGACATGTCGACTTTCGTGCAGCGGGCGCGCGGCGCCGACCCGCAAGCGGTGGTGCGGCCAGAGGCGGAACGAGCGATCCGTGCGGCGCATGAAGCTGGCATCCGGCTCGCCATCCTCTCCAACGAGCTCGACTTGTTCTACGGCAACAGCTTTCGCGAGCGCCTGCCGCTGCTGTCGCTGTTCGAGACCATCATCGACGCCACCTACACGCACATCCTGAAACCCGATCCGCGCGCTTATGCGATGGTGAGCGAAGCACTGCACTTGCCGCCCGCGGCTTGCGTCTTCGTCGACGACCAGAAGCGTAACGTCGACGGCGCGGTCGCCGCCGGCATGCTGGCCGTGCATTTCGACGTCGCCCAACCGGGGCAAGGCTATGCAGCGGCGCTCGGCCATTTCGGCGTTGCGGCCTAAGAATTCAAGAAACGGAGTTCCCACCGATGCGCGACATCAACTTCCTCACCGAGAACAACGCCAAGCCGATCTGGCATCCGATGGCGCATCCGGCCGAGATGCGCGCGACGCCGCCAAAGATCATCATGAAGGGCGAAGGCGTCTCGGTCACCGATGCCGAAGGCCGCACCGTCCTCGATGCAGTCGGGGGCCTGTGGAACGTCAACCTCGGCTACAGCTGCGATCCGATCAAGAAGGCGATCGCAGCACAACTCGACGCCCTGCCCTATTATTCCGGCTTTCGCGGCACCTCGACCGGACCGTCGATCGAGCTTGCCTATGAGCTGTGCGACTGGTTCGCTCCCGAGGGCATGGTACGGACCTTCTTCACCTCCGGCGGCTCGGACTCGGTCGAGACGGCACTGCGGCTGTCGCGGCAATACTGGAAGATCAGGGGCCAGGGCGACCGGACGAAGTTCCTGGCGCTGAAGAAGGGCTATCACGGAACGCATTTCGGCGGCGCCTCGGTCAACGGCAATGCCAATTTCCGGCGCAACTACGAGCCGCTTTTGCCCGGCGTCTTCCATACACCGGCGCCATGGACCTACCGCAATCCGTTCGACGAGACCGATCCGGCGAAGCTGGCGAAACTCTGCGCGCGGGCGATCGAAGACGAGATCGCCTTCCAGGGCGCCGACACGATCGCCGCCTTCATCATGGAGCCAGTGCTCGGCGCCGGCGGTGTGATCGTTCCGCATGAGAGCTTCATGCCGATGGTGCGGGCGATCTGCGACCGTCACGACATCCTGCTCATCGCCGACGAGGTGGTGACCGGCTTCGGTCGCACCGGCGCCTGGTCGGGCTCGCGGCTCTCCGGAGTGAAGCCGGATTTCATGACCATCGCCAAGGCGATCACCTCAGGCTACTTCCCGCTCGGCGCCACGCTGATCAGCGCCAAGGTTGCCGACGTCTTCGAGGCCGACAAGACCAGCTTCGGCTCGATCGGGCACGGCTACACCTATTCCGGCCATCCGGTCGGCTGCGCGGCGGGGCTGGCCACACTCGCCGAGACCAAGCGGCTTGCCGTCAACGAGAATGCGGCGGCGCGCGGTGTCGAGCTCGGCAAGGCGCTGGAGGCGCTGAAGGCGAAGCACGCTTTGGTTGGCGATGTGCGCTACCAAGGGCTGATGGCGGCGCTCGAACTGGTTTCCGACCGTGCCGCCAAGAAGCCGGCCGACAAGAAGACGATGAATGCCGCCGCAGAGGCCGCCTACAAGGCCGGCGTCATGCTGCGCGTCTCCGGCAACACCATCATCCTGTCGCCGCCGCTGGTGATCTCGTCCGCCGATGTGGCAAAGATCGCCGAGGCTCTCGACGCCGGACTGACGGCAGCCGCCTGAGCGACGGTGACGCTCAGTCCTGACCGAGCCGCAGGCGTCGCCACGCCGCCGGCGAGAGGCCGACGGCGGCGCGGAAGAAGCGCGAGAAATAAGCCGGGTCGTTGAACCCGGTCTCATAGGCGATGTCCTCGACCGGGCGCACGGTGAACAGCAGCAGGCGCTTGGCCTCGACCAGCCGCCGCTCACCAACCGCCTGGCGTACGCCCGCGCCGAGCACCTGCCGCGCTGCCTTGTCGAGCAGATGGCGCGTGGTGCCGAGCGCAGCGGCATAGCGCTCGACCGGCCAGTCGTCGCGAAAGTGCCGGTCGATCAGACGCCGCAGCCGGCCGCCCAGCGCCACCGTCGCCGGCACCGCGACAGCATGCGACTGCGCATCGAGGCGGGCGATGCCCGACAATGCCACGGCGATCAGCGGCGGCAGGATTTTCTCCATACCGGGCAACCTGTCGGCATATTCCGCCTGGATCATCGTAACCGTATCACCCAACCTTTCCCAGAGGGCCGTTTCACCGCGTCCGGTGACGAAGACCGGCTGGTCGAGCGGCAGCGCGGACTGCTCAGCGATCGCCGCAAGGGCAGCATCGGCGACCGAGACAACGATGGCGTCGGCGCCCGTCTCGATGCTGAATCCGTGGACCACGCCGCTCGGCATGAAGCTCACCGTCGGCGCCGAAAAACTCCAGGTCTCGTCTTCGATCCGATAAATGCCGCTGCCGCCGGTCCAGAAGGTGATCTGCGCCATTTGCGGGTGCTTGTGCGCGAGAACCTGGCCGCGATGCACGGAGGCACGTGCAAGAACAGTCTCGACATGCAGGAATCCGACGTCGAGCGCACGCGCCGGTTCGCCGTAGACGAAGAATTCGGGAATGGCAGTCTGGCTCATCACGGCGAAAAACTCCAAGTGGTTCTATACTTTCGTCCATAAACCTTTGTCACGACGATCGCTACAGTTGACGCGTTAAAGGAGGATCATGATGCGATCGGAAGATTTCCGGGCCGACACGAAACGGCCGTTTACCGGTGCCGAATATTTGCAGAGCCTGCGCGACGGGCGCGAGGTCTATATCAATGGCGAGCGGATTGCCGACGTCACCACCCATCCGGCGATGCGCAACTCGGCGCGCTCGCTGGCCCGCCTCTACAATGCCTTGCACGATCCGGCGCGGCAGGCGGTGCTGACCTCGCCGACCGACACCGGTTCTGGCGGCTACACGCACAAATATTTCCGCGTCGCCCATTCCGCCGCGGATCTCGCCGCACAGCAGACCGCCATCGCCGACTGGTCGCGCATGTCCTACGGCTGGATGGGGCGCACGCCCGATTACAAGGCAGCACTTATGAACACGCTCGGCGCCAATGCCGAGTGGTACGGCCCGTTCAGGGACAATGCACTCGCCTGGCACAAACGCGCCCAGGAAGCGGCCCTGTTCATGAACCATGCCATCGTCAACCCGCCGATCGACCGCCACAAGCCGGCCGAGCAGGTGAAGGACGTGTTCGTGCACATCACGAAGGAGAACGACGCCGGCATCTGGGTGTCCGGCGCCAAGGTGGTGGCGACGTCGTCAGCGCTCACCCATTACAATTTCCTGGCGCAGAGCTCGGCGACGGTCACCGAGGACCCGTCATTGTCGGTGATGTTCATCGTGCCTATGAACGCGCCGGGGATAAAGATGTTCTGCCGCGTCTCTTACGAGCAGACGGCCAACACGGTCGGCCATCCCTTCGACTATCCGCTGTCGTCTCGTTTCGACGAGAACGATGCGATCCTGGTGCTGGACAATGTCTTCATCCCCTGGGAGGACGTGCTGGTGCTGCGCGATGCGCAGAAGATCCTCTCCTTCCACCCGGCGTCGGGCTTCATGCACGGCTATTGTTTTCAGGGCTGCACGCGCTTCGCCGTCAAGCTCGACTTCCTCGCAGGCCTGCTGGCGAAGGCGCTGCGCGCGACGGGCGGGGATGCCTTCCGCGGCAACCAGGCGGCGCTCGGCGAAGTAATTGCGCTGCGCCACATGTTCTGGAGCTTTTCCAACGCCATGGCGCACAAACCGATCCCATGGGCGAACGGCGCCGTGCTGCCCAATCTCGAGGCGGCGCTCGCCTATCGCACTTTCATGTCGGAGGCCTATCCGCGCGTTATCGATACGGTGCGCCGAGTCATCGCTTCGGGGCTGATCTACCTGCCGTCCTCGGCAAAGGATTTCGACAATCCGGAGATCGACAAGTACCTTGCCCAGTACGTGCGCGGCTCCAACGACATGGGCCATGTCGAACGCATCAAGATCATGAAGCTGCTGTGGGATGCGACCGGCACCGAGTTCGGCGGCCGCCACGCGCTCTATGAGCTCAACTATGCCGGTGCGCCGGAAGAGGTGCGGCTGCAGGTGCTGAAGGGCGCTGAGCGCGGCGGGCGCCTGAGGGCGATGGAGGAACTGGTCGACACCTGCATGGCCGACTACGACGAAATGGGCTGGACCGGCGACACCTGGCTGCCGCCGCTGCCGGCTGGCGCAAGCTGAGGTCCCGGCCATGGAGCCACAAGTTGCAAGGCTGGAGTTCCGTGAGGCGATGGCGCGGGTCTGTGCGCCGGTCAACATCGTCACGACTGATGGTCCGGCCGGCCGCGGCGGCTTCACTGCGACCGCCATGTGCAGCGTTTCCGACGATCCGCCGACGCTGCTTGTGTGCATGAACGAGCGCTCGGCGCAGACCGGCCTGTTCCTCGCCAACCAGCGTTTCTGCGTCAACGTGCTGACGCAGTTACACACCCATCTGGCGGCAAAGTTCGCCGGCACGATCCGCGACATGAGCGAGCGCTACAATGCGGCAAGATGGCAGACCATGCCGTCCGGCATGCCGGCGCTGCTCGACGCCATCGTCAGCTTCGATTGCGAGATCGGCGACGTGAACAAGGTTGGCACGCACAATGTGATGTTCGGCCGCGTCGTCGACATCCGCCACGGCAGCGACGAGGCGGCGCTGCTCTATGTCGGCCGCAACTACATGCAGCCGAGTGCACTCGGCAGTTTTGGCGGGTAGAGGCTGTCAAGTCTGGTTTTCGGATGATTCCGACTGGATCAGGTTTTCGAGCAGGTCGAGCAGGTGCTCATGCTGTTCGGCGCCGTAGCGCTGCTCGATCGCATCGTAGATGGCGATGCGCTCGGGCGACAAATCCTCGATCAGCGCCAGCCCGGCCGGGCTGATTGCGAGCAGCGCCCGGCGACCGTCATCCTTGACCTTGTTGCGGGTGATGAACTGCCGTTCCTCCATCGCCTTGATGATGCGGGTCAGGCTGGGCGGAAGGATCGAGGCGCGATGGGCAAGTTCGGTTGCCTCGAGCGGCCCGGCTTCGGTAAGCACACGCAGCACGCGCCACTGCTGCTCAGTGATGTCGTGGCGGGCAAGCATCGGCCGGAAATGCGCCATGATCACTTCGCGGGCGCGAAGCAGAGCCATGGGCAGGGAGCGGCGGGTGCTGGGCGGTAGCAAGGTCAGGTCTCCAAAAAATTCCAATTCCGGTACGACTCGCACCACACAATGAGACTCGGATCGCAGCTATATCCGCGATTTCGCCGGGGGCGGCAATCCCACCATCGGGAGCTGTACCTGCATAGAGAACGACACTTGACATTCCGCCGTCAAGATGTAATTCACATGTTAATTAAAAGGTGGAGGAAACCTTGCCACATATGGCGATCGAATATTCGGCGAATCTCGACGCCAAGGTCGACATCAGCGCGCTTTGCACGCTGGTCGCTCGCACCATCCTCGAAACCGGCCTGTTCGAACATGGCGCGGTGAGGGTACGCGCTTTCCGCGCCGAGGCATACGCGATCGCCGATCGCCTCCCGGAGAACGGGTTCATCGACATGAACTTCCGCATCGGCAAGGGCCGCAGCGCCGAGGAAAAGAAACGCACCGGCGAGGCGATCTTCACTACTGTTTCGGATCATCTCGCATCTCTGTTCACGACGCCGCATTTCGCGCTGTCGCTGGAGATCCGCGAGATCGATGCCGAACTAAGCTGGAAGAAGAATGCCATCCACCCGCGCCTGCGCGGCAAGTGACAGGAACCCATATCATGGCGGCATTGGACGACAATCTGAGAAAGGCCGAGGCCTATCTCGAGCGCTTCAGAAGCGCTGGCGTGCTCAACCAGATCGGCGGCGAAGCCGTGCCGGCCGCCGACGGCTCGACATACGAGACGCTGTCGCCAATCGACCTGAAGCCGATCGCCAAGGTGGCACGCGGCAAGGCCGCCGACATCGACCGCGCCGCCAAAGCGGCGAAGGCTGCCTTCCGCGACTGGGCGGCGATATCAGGCGACGCCCGCAAGAAGCAGTTGCACAAAATAGCCGACGCCATCGTCGCGCGGGCCGAGGAAATCGCTTTCGTCGAATGCATGGACACCGGCCAGTCATTGAAGTTCATGGCCAAGGCAGCGCTGCGCGGCGCGGAGAACTTCCGCTTCTACGCCGACCGCGCGCCGGAGGCCCGCGACGGCCACGCGATCCGCGCACCGAACCAGGTCAACATGACGACGCGCATGCCGGTCGGCCCGGTCGGCGTGATCACGCCGTGGAACACACCTTTCATGCTGTCGACCTGGAAGATCGCGCCGGCGCTCGCCGCCGGCTGTACGATCGTCCACAAGCCAGCCGAGTTCTCGCCGCTGACGGCACGGCTATTGGTCGAGATCGCCGAGGAGGCCGGCCTGCCGAAGGGCGTGTGGAACCTCGTCAACGGCTTTGGCGAGGACGCCGGCAGAGCGCTGACCGAACACCCCGACATCAAGGCGATCGGCTTCGTCGGCGAAAGCCGCACCGGCTCGATGATCATGAAGCAGGGTGCCGACACGCTGAAGCGCGTGCATTTCGAGCTCGGCGGCAAGAACCCGGTCATCGTCTTTGCCGATGCCGACCTGGAGCGGGCCGCCGACGCTGCCGTCTTCATGATCTATTCGCTGAACGGCGAGCGCTGCACCTCGTCCTCACGCCTGCTGGTCGAGGAAAGCATCTACGACAAGTTCACCGCGCTGGTGGCGGAGAAGGCCAAGCGCATCAGGATAGGCCATCCGCTCGACCCCGAAACCGTGGTTGGCCCACTGATCCATCCGGTGCATGAGGAAAAGGTGCTGTCCTATATCGAGATCGGCAAGTCGGAAGGCGCTGTCGTCGCCGCCGGCGGCGGCAAGTTCGCCGGTCCGGGCGGCGGCTGCTATGTCAGCCCGACGCTGTTCGTCGGCGCCACCAACAAGATGCGCATCGCCCAGGAAGAGATATTCGGACCCGTGCTGACCGCCATCTCGTTCAAGGACGAGGCCGAGGCGCTGGCGCTGGCCAACGACACGCAATACGGCCTGACCGGCTATCTCTGGACCTCGGACGTCACCCGCGCCTTCCGCTTCACCGACGCGCTCGACGCCGGCATGATCTGGGTCAATTCGGAGAATGTGCGCCACCTGCCGACGCCGTTCGGCGGCGCCAAGAACTCAGGCATCGGCCGCGACGGCGGCGACTGTTCGTTCGATTTCTACATGGAAACCAAGAACATCGCGTTCGCCACGGCGCCGCATTCCATCCAGAAGCTCGGCGGCTGACCGGAGACCCCAACGATGCCCTTGCCCACACCCAATCTCTACCCGGCATTCAACATCGTGCGGCTCAGCCACGTCGAGCTGGCTGTTACGGACCTCGGTAAGTCGCGCGCGTTCTATGTCGACACGCTCGGCCTGCAGGTGACCGACGAGACCAAGGACGCCATCTATCTGCGCGCCATGGAAGAGCGCGGCCACCATTGCATCGTGCTCAGGAAAGGTGCCGCGCCGGAAGCCCGCGACCTCGGCTTCAAGCTGTTTTCCGACGACGATCTCGACAAGGCCGAGCACTTCTTCAAAGCCAGGGGTCTGCCTGTGAAATGGGTCGAGCGGCCCTACCAGTCGCGTACCTTCCGCACCCGCGACCCGCACGGCATTCCGCTCGAATTCTATTCCAGAATGGAGCGGCTGCCGCCGATCCATCAGAAGTATGCGCTGTATAAGGGCGTCAAGCCGCTGCGCATCGACCACTTCAACTGCTTCTCGCCCAATGTCGATGAATCGGTGGCGTTCTACAACGAGCTCGGCTTCCGCGTGACCGAGTACACGGAGGATGCCGCGACCGGAAGACTTTGGGCGGCATGGACGCACCGCAAGGGCGGTGTCCACGACATCGCCTTCACCAACGGCATTGGCCCACGCCTGCACCACGTCGCCTTCTGGGTGCCGACACCGCTCAACATCATCGATCTGCTCGACCTGATGGCCACCACCGGCTGGCTGCCGAACATCGAGCGCGGCCCCGGCCGGCACGGCATCTCCAACGCCTTCTTCCTCTATATCCGTGATCCCGACAATCACCGCATCGAGATCTATTGCTCGGACTACCAGACGGTAGATCCCGACCTAGAGCCGATCAAATGGGACCTCAAGGACCCGCAGCGCCAGACGCTGTGGGGCGCACCGGCGCCGAAGAGCTGGTTCGAGGAAGGCAGCACCTTTGCCGGCGTCGAGCCGCGCAAGTCCGATCTGGCGGCCTCGCCGATCGTCGCGCCGTGACGTCGGCTAACTGCAGGGGAAACAAATGAGCGCGGCACGTCTCGCCACCTTCACCGTTGGCGGCAAAACGCGCTACGGCGCAATCACCGACAAGGGCGGCGTCGACCTGTCGGCGCGACACGCACAGTGGCCGAGTTTGCGCGAGGTGATAGAGGCCGGCGCACTGCGACGGCTGGCGGAAGAGGCGGACGCTTTCGCCGCCGATTTCCCGCTCGATGCCATCGCCTACGAGATACCCGTCCCCTCGCCCGAAAAGATCATCTGCGTCGGCGTCAACTATCCGGACCGCAACGAGGAGTACAAGGACGGACAGGCCGCACCCTCGAACCCGTCGCTGTTCATCCGCTTCCCGCGCTCCTTCGTCGGCCATGGCACGCCCCTGGTGCGGCCGTCGGAATCGCCGCAGCTCGATTATGAGGGCGAGATCGTCATCGTCATCGGCAAGGGCGGCCGCAGGATCGCCGAGGCGGATGCGCTGGGCCATATCGCAGCACTTTCGCTCTGCAACGAAGGGACCATCCGCGACTGGGTGCGGCATGCCAAGTTCAACGTCACGCAGGGCAAGAACTTCGACCGGACCGGCTCTATCGGCCCCTGGCTTGTGCCGTTCACCGACGAGGCACAGATCGCTGACATCGCGCTGACCACGCGCGTCAATGGCGAGGTTCGCCAGCAGGACCGCACCGGCCGCATGATCTTTTCCTTCCGCAAGATCATCAACTACATCTCGACCTTCACCACGCTGGCGCCGGGCGACGTCATCGTCACCGGCACGCCGACCGGCGCTGGCGCCCGGTTCGACCCGCCAATCTGGCTGAAGCCAGGCGACGTGATCGAGGTCGAGGCCGACGGCATTGGCTTGCTCAGCAACGGCGTCGTCGACGAAGGGACCGGCCGATGATGACGCCGGAACAGGTCGAAGACGCGGCCGCGAGGCTGTTCGAGGCCGAGCGCGACCGTCGCCAGATCAGGCTGCTCAGCCTTGATTTCCCCGGGGCGACGATGGATGACGCCTATCTCGTCCAGGCGGCGCTGGTGAAACGAAAAGTGGCCTGGGGCCTGACGATCAAAGGCTGGAAGATCGGCCTGACCTCCAAGGCGATGCAGTCGGCGCTCGCCATCGACATTCCGGATTCCGGTGTGCTGTTCGACGACATGTTCTTCGATGACGGCGGCACTGTTCCAGCCGGCCGCTTCATCCAGCCGCGCATTGAGGCCGAGATCGCCTTCGTCATGAAGGCGTCGCTGGCCGGTCCGGACGTGTCGATCGACGACGTGCTCGACGCCACCGACTACATCACGCCGGCGCTGGAGATCCTCGACACCCGTATCGAGCGCGTCAACAAGGAGAGCGGCAGGATACGGACGTTCTTCGACACCATCTCCGACAATGCCGCCAATGCCGGCGTCGTCGTCGGCGGCCGTCGTGCCGGACCGCGCGAGGCCGACCTGCGCTGGATCGGCGCCATCCTGTCGCGCAATGGCGAGGTCGAAGAGACCGGGCTCGGCGCCGGGGTGCTCGATCATCCGGCGAAGGGCATCGCCTGGCTGGCCAACCGGCTGCATCAGTACGGCATGCAGATATCCGCCGGACAGGTCGTGCTGTCGGGCTCGTTCATCCGGCCCGTGGAGTGTCGCCACAGTGACACTATCGCTGCCGATTTCGGACCCTATGGAGCGATCCGCATCACCTTTGCCCGCTAGCGGCAATTCCTCCATAGCCCGCTGACCCGACTTGCCGGCGGCGCGCTGAAACAGAACCCGGAAGAGCCCGAAAGGGTGTCGGCACTCCTTGCCAGCCTTCAAAGTATCGGCGCCGAAATCCGGGTGCCGCGCGAACATCCGTTCGATGCCAGCGCTTTGCTGCACGATCAGGACTATCTCGACTTCCATCGCTGGCCGCGTTCCTAAGGCTTTATTACGCGATAGACCACGATCCGCTGACGCGCTGTGCGCTCCTGTTTTAATCCGAGCCGCTGTCCCGAGCCGCTGTGCAGTTTTGGGCAACATGCGTTTGATCGACAAACCCGTGGCCACAAGCGCCGAGGCGTTCCTTGTCGGGACGGCCGGCGCTATCGATTCGAGCGGCCGAGCGCTGTGGACGCAATCAGCAAAACGATCGAGGCGGCGATCAGCACTGTGGCAGCAGCCGCGATGGTCGGCGTCAGCGTGTCGCGCGCGATGGTGAACATCTCGCGCGGCAAGGTGCGTTGTCCGGGACCGGCGAGGAACATCGTCACCACGACTTCGTCGAGCGAGGTGGCGAAGGCAAACAGCGCGCCCGACGCGATGCCCGGCAGAATGACCGGAAGCGTGACTTTGCGGAAAGTGAGGAAGGGCGGTGCCCCCATGCTGGCGGCCGCCCAGAGCAGCCGCCTGTCGAGACCGGTGAGAACGGCCGAGACGGTCACCACGACGAAGGGAACGGCGAGCGAGGTATGGCCGAGGATGAGGCCGGGAAGGGTCGCGGTCAGGCCGGCCATCGAGAAGACGAAATACATGCCGACGCCGACGATGACCACCGGCGCGATCATCGGCACCAGCAGCAAGGCGGAGATCGTGCGCCGACCTGGCAGATTAGGCGCCGCGAGGCCGAGCGCGGCCATGGTGCCTAGCGGCGTCGCCAAAAGTGTCGTCGAGACAGCCAGAACCAGGCTGTTGCGCAGGGCATCCATCCAGGTCTGCATCGAGAAGAACTCGCGGTACCATTTCAGCGACCAGCCGGTGATGGGAAAGGTGAAATCGCCGCTGCTCTTGAACGAGAACAGCACGATGATGATCAGCGGCGCCATGAGGAAAGCCAGCACCATCATGGCCGTCAGCCCGAGGCCGAAGCGGCCAAGCCGGCTGGTGGTGGTTGATCGCGGGGAGGACATCCGGGCCTCCTAGCGCAGACCGGCGCCGCTGCGGCTGAGCAGCGCGTTCTGGATGGCATAAAGCGAGAGCGTGACGACCAGCATTGTTCTTTCTCGGCGGCGTCGTCGGCGCTGTGGGTTTCAAGCATGTCGGCTTCGCGGCGACGTTGTTTCTGGCGGCCATTCTCCTCGTGCTGGCCTCCATGCCAGTCCTGGAGGACGTCTCCGTTCGCATGAGGCGGCTTTGGCAGTAGCGCTGCAGAGCTTTGCCGCATGCCAGATTTGGCAGCACATTCGCGAAGGCGCTGTTCCTGGATTTCGGCAGCTATCTGTTTTGGCCGATCCTGAAGCACGAACACGATGAGATCGGCCCAACGACAAGAGCAAGCGAACTCAGCCATACCCACTCATAGCGTAGAGTGAGGTCGAAGAGATAGCCGACGCGCCCGCGGCGGCTCCAATCGAGTGGCCGGCCGAGATAAGGGCCCATTGCCAGCCCCATCACGCGCAAATCCGAGATGGCTGGCGACAAGACTGGCCGTGACGGGAATGGCCGCATGGCTTTGGTTCGAGGCAGGGCGTATCGCCCGGTTTTCTACAGCCTCAAGACAGATGCGTCACGCATCACTAATTGAATGCGCCGCATTTTAATATATGCTGCAAGACGTAGAGATAATATCTCAAAGCTGATCAAAAAGGGGGATGCGACCGTGATAACTGCTCCACAGTTGCGTGCCGCGAGGGCGCTCCTTGGCATCGACCAGCGCAGGCTTGCCGAATTGTCCGGTCTTTCCGTGCCGACAATTCAACGCATGGAAGCCAGCGAGTCGATTATTCGGGGTAACGTCGATTCTCTCATGAAGCTGATCGGGGCACTTGACCTCGCCGGCGTGGAATTGATCGCTGAAGGCGCCTCCAGCCAAATCGGCGGGCGCGGCGTGCGACTGAAAGCGGATTTTGACCCCGCCAAAATCCTTGGCGGAGTCGATACGGATGCCAAACTCCCCGTGAGGAGCGTGGCGTGATTTCGGGGGCCGCGGTCCTCCTGTGGGGCGTCGCTGCGCTCCTGGGGACTGCGGTGCTTGCGATTGCGGAAAGCCGCAGATCCGACTCGGGAACACGCCTGATCTACGGCTTGACGCTAGGTATATCGGCGGCCGTGCTCATGGTTCTCGCGAGCCGCATCGCCGACAATCCCGTCACCCCGTCGACTGTGGTGTTGCCTCTTGGATTGCCATGGATTGGCGCTCATTTCCGTTTGGATGCGCTGTCGACTTTCTTCCTCATCGTCGTCAACTTCGGCGGCTCCATGGCCAGTCTTTATGGCCTCGGCTACGGCAGGCATGAGTCTGCGCCGCATCGGGTGCTGCCGTTCTTCCCGGCTTTCCTAGCCGGAATGAACCTTGTCGTGGTGGCCGACGACGCCTTCACTTTCCTGCTTTCCTGGGAATTCATGTCGCTCGCCTCCTGGGCGCTCGTCATGGCGCACCATCGCAAGCAGGACAATGCGCGGGCGGGCTACATCTATCTCGTGATGGCGAGCTTCGGCACACTCGCGCTGCTGCTTGCGTTCGGCCTGCTCGCCGGATCCGATGGAACCTACACATTCGACGCGATGCGAGCCGCCGATCCCACCCCGTTCGCCGCTGCTTTCGTCCTGGTTCTCATGCTGCTGGGCGCCGGCTCCAAGGCTGGACTCGTCCCGCTGCACGTCTGGCTGCCACTCGCTCATCCGGCCGCGCCAAGCCACGTCTCGGCTCTCATGAGCGGCGTGATGACCAAGGTCGCAGTCTATGGCTTCATACGCGTTATTTTCGATCTGCTCGGTGAGCCGGCATGGTGGTCGGGTGTTGCCGTGCTTTTCCTTGGCGGCCTGACGGCGGTTCTCGGCATCCTCTACGCGCTGATGGAAAAGGACCTGAAGCGACTGCTTGCCTATAGCACCATTGAAAACATCGGCGTCATCTTCGTAAGCCTTGGTCTCGCGCTCGCTTTCAAGGCGAACGCCATGCCATCGGCTGCAGCGCTGGCCCTCACCGCCGCGCTGTTCCACGTCCTCAATCATTCCTTTTTCAAGAGCCTGCTGTTTTTCGGCGCGGGCGCCGTGCTGACGGCGACCGGAGAGCGGGACATGGAGAAGCTGGGCGGTCTCATCCACCGCATGCCCTTTACAAGTTTTGCCTTTCTCGTCGGTTGCGTCGCGATCTCGGCACTTCCACCCTTCAACGGCTTCGTCTCCGAATGGCTGGCCTTTCAGGCCATATTGCAGAGCCCCGATCTGCCACAATGGGGACTGAAGGTCATGGTGCCCGCCGTTGGCGGTCTGCTGGCGCTGTCGGCGGCACTGGCCGCGGCCTGCTTCGTAAAGGCGTTCGGGATTACATTCCTCGGCCGGCCACGCTCGGCCGCGGTGGAACTGCCGCATGAGGTCGACCGCTACTCGCTGGCGGCAATGTTCATTCTTGCTGCCCTTTGTCTCCTGGCCGGCATTCTGCCCGGTCTTGTGATAGACGGCCTCTCATCGGTGACACTGCCACTGATCGGCAGCCGGATGCCTGTGCAGATGGCCCAGCCCTGGCTTTCTATCGTGCCGATTGCAGCGAGCCGCAGTTCCTACAACGGCTTGTTGGTGTTCCTGTTCATCGCCTTTTCCGCATCCGCTGCGGCATATGTGATCCATCGCTTTGCATCCCATGCACTCCGTCGGGGTCCCGCCTGGGGTTGTGGCTTCCCGGATGTGGTCCCGAGCTCGCAGTACACGGCCGTCAGCTTCGCGCAGCCTATCCGCCGCGTCTTCGGCACGTTCGTATTCCGTGCAAGGGAAACCGTCGAAATGCCGGCACCTGGCGAGACCGGTCCGGCTCGTCTGAATGTCGAAATGCATGATGTGATCTGGGAGACGCTGTACCTGCCTATCGGCCGTGCCCTCGACTTTGCGACCGACCACCTCAACCATCTGCAGTTCCTGACGATCAGGCGCTACCTGACCCTCGTCTTTCTCTTTCTCATTGTCCTGCTCCTGGTGCTCGCACTATGGCCGTGATTCGCGAGTTGGCCGTTCAAGGCGCGCAGATGGCGCTGGTGCTTTTTCTGGCGCCGCTCCTGACCGGATTCGTGCGCAAGGTGAAGGCACGGCTCTTGCGCCGCCAGGGTCCTTCCCTGATCCAACCTTACCGCGATCTCTTGCGGCTGATGCGCAAGGAAGTCGTTCTGGCGGACAACGCATCCTGGCTGTTTCGCGTGACGCCCTATCTGATCTTTGCCACCACCTGGGTCGGCGCGGCGCTCATCCCGACATTCGCCGCCGGCCTCACATTCAGTTGGACCGCCGATCTCATAGCCATCGTCGCACTGCTGGGAAGCGCCCGGTTCTTCCTGGCGCTGGCAGGCATGGACGTCGGCACGAGCTTCGGCGGCATCGGCTCGAGCCGCGAGGTGATGATCGCTTCGCTGGCCGAACCCGCCATGCTGCTCATCGTGTTCAGCCTGGCGCTCGTCGCGGGTGCTACGCAACTCTCAACGGTCGCCGCCTTCATGGGGTCACCGGAGGTTGGCTTGCGGGTGTCGCTCGGGATGTCGCTCATCGCCCTCGTGATGGTGGCGATCGCCGAAAACGCCCGCATACCCGTGGACAACCCATCGACCCATCTGGAACTCACCATGGTTCATGAGGCGATGGTGCTGGAATATTCCGGTCGCCATCTGGCGATGATCGAGTTTGCCGCCTTCCTCAAGCTTCTGCTCTATGTGTCGCTGATTTCCTGCGTCTTCCTACCTTGGGGACTGGCGAGCGCCGGGGCAGGACTGGAATCCCTTGCTCCGGGTGTCGTCGCCTATGTCGGCAAGCTTGCCGTCTGTGGCGTTCTCCTCGCCGTGTTTGAGACTGCCATCGCCAAGATGCGCGTCTTCCGCGTCCCGGATTTCCTCGGGGCAGCGCTGATGCTGGCCCTGCTCGGCACGCTCCTGCTGTTCGTCTCACGGAGCCTCTGATGAACGGCCTCACCTTCGACATCGCTCACCTGCTCGCCGGCGGCCTGGTGCTGGTCAGTTTCATGATGCTGTATCAGGATCGCCTCTTTGCTCTGATCAACGTTTTTGCGCTTCATGCAATCGTGCTGGCCCTGTCCGTAGCTTGGCAGGCATACATTCAGGACGCGCATCATCTCTACGTCACGGCGGCGATCGCCCTCGTCTTCAAGGCGATCGTCATTCCTGTCGGGCTTCATCGCATCATTCAGCGGCTCGGCATCCATCGTGACGTCGAGACCGCCGTCGGCATCGGTACGACGATGCTTGCGGGGATAGGCCTGGTGACCCTGTCCATGGTCCTGATGCTGCGCGTCACTCCCGAGGCTGATCCCCTCGCCCGCGAGGACCTGGCTTTCGCGCTGTCCATCATTTTGCTGGGGCTGCTGGTGATGGTCACCCGCCGCAACGCCGTCAGCCAAGTTGTCGGATTCATGTCGCTCGAGAACGGTCTGGTCCTCGCCGCCACGGGGGCCAAGGGCATGCCTCTGGTTGTCGAGATCAGTGTCGCCTTCTCGATCCTTATCGCCTTCATCGTCATCGGAGTCTTCCTGTTCCGCATCCGCGAGAGGTTCGACTCAGTGGATGTCGGCGCGCTCGACGACTACAGGGGAGAACACCGTTGACCGCGTTTTCCCTCGATGCGGTGGCCGCCATTTTGCTGATACCGATCTTCGCGGCCGCACTTCTGGCGGCGCTGCCGAAATACCGGATATCGGCGGGCGTCAATATCGCTGCGAGCTTGCTGACCGTGCTCGCCGCACTGTCGCTTCTTGTCACCGACCGCCCGCAGCCTGGGCAGTATCTGCTCGTCGACGATCTCAATATCGTCTTCATCGTGCTCAACACATTCGTCGGCTTCACCACCAGCGTCTTCAGCGCTTCCTACATTGCCCACGAACTGGAGAGCGGGCGGCTGACAGTCCCGAACTTGCGGTTCTATCACGCAATGTATCAGGTCATGATGTTCGGCATGAACCTGGCGTTCGTGTCGAACAATATTGGCTTGATGTGGGTGGCGGTGGAGCTTGCCACGCTGACCACCGTGCTCATGGTCGGCATCTACCGCACGCACGAAGCGCTGGAGGCCGCCTGGAAATATTTCATTCTGGGCAGCGTCGGCATCGCGCTCGCACTGTTCGGCACCATCCTCGTCTACATGGCTGCACAGCCGGTTGTTGGCGAGGGGACGAATGCGATGGTCTGGACGGTGCTCATCGCTCACGCCGCGCGCTTCGATCCGGCTCTGCTCAATGTCGCCTTCATCTTTCTGCTGCTCGGCTACGGGACGAAGGTCGGCCTTGCGCCCTTACATGCCTGGCTGCCAGACGCGCATGCTGAGGGTCCAACGCCGATTTCGGCAGTGCTGTCGGGCTTGCTGTTAAACGTCGCACTCTATGCCGTGCTGCGCTTCAAGCTGTTGCTCGCGGCAAGCCCGGAAGCGATCGCACCTGGGTCATTGATGATCACGATGGGACTGACGTCGCTTGTCTTCGCGGCCTTCATGCTCTACCGCCGCCGCGACATCAAACGCCTGTTCGCGTACTCCTCGATCGAGCACATGGGCATCATCGTGTTCGCCTTCGGCATAGGAGGCCCGCTCGCCAATTTTGCCGGGCTGCTGCACATGGTCATGCACAGCCTGACCAAGTCGGCGATCTTTTTCACGGTCGGCCACATTGCCCAGGTCAAGGGGACACAGAACATCGCCGAAATCCGGGGACTGACGGAAACACATCCTGCCCTTGGCTGGGCGCTCGTCATCGGCGTCGTTGCCATTGCCGGCCTCCCTCCGCTCGGTATCTTCATGAGCGAATTCCTGGTCGTGAGTTCGACATTTGCAAGACACCCTCTTTTGGCGATGCCGTTGGTTTTCGGGATTCTGCTCGCTTTCGGCGCCCTGCTGCTTCGACTGACCGGCGTCGCTTTCGGCGAACCGCGCGGCAGCACTGCACCCGCCGAGGCGTCCTACATTCCGATGTATTCCCACTTGGCGTTGGTGTTTGCCGCCGGCATCTATCTGCCGCCACCGCTGGTCACATGGTTCCAGCACGTCGCAAGTATCCTGGGGTGAGCAGAGGAGAGAAAAGAGCATGCCTGCGCTGATCGACCTCATCCTTGCTGGCCAACGTGTCGAAAATCATTTCCCGTGGTCGCGCGCCGTGGTGACTCCGAAAAAATGGGGCTTTGCCGTCGAGCAACTGGCCGAGGGCCACTGGAGCTTGCTCGGCCTATGGGGTGAGCCAGGCGCCGTCCACATGGCACTTCTCGATGAAAGCGCCGGGGACATCGGCGTTGTCAGCCTGGAATGCCCCAGTGGCCGCTACCCATCGGTCGGCCGGCTGCATCCGCCCGCATTGCGGCTCGAACGTACGGCTGCTGACCTGTTCGGGCTCCTGCCACAAGGCGCGCCTGATACGAGACGGTGGCTTGATCATGGCCATTGGGGTGTCAGCTATCCGTTGAGTACCCGCGTCCGGACGTCTGCTGCGACTGCCTTCCCGTACAGTTTCCTGCCTGCCGAGGGGGAGAGCCTGCATCAGATCCCGGTCGGGCCCGTGCATGCCGGCATCATCGAGCCGGGCCATTTCCGGTTCACGGCAAGCGGTGAAACGGTCGTCCGGCTGGAGCAGCGCCTCGGATACGCGCACAAGGGTATAGAAGGCCTGATGGCGGGGTCAGATATCGACCGTGCAGCCAAATTGGCGGGCAGAACCTCTGGCGACAGTACCGTGGCATACTCCCTCGCTTTTGCCCGCGCGGTCGAGGCGGCGCTGGGTGTCCAGGTTCCCCCACGCGCGGTCTGGCTGCGAGCGCTCATGGCCGAGTTGGAGCGCCTGGCCAATCATCTGGGCGACATAGGCGCTATCTGCAATGATGCCGCCTTCGCGCTTATGCATGCCCACTGTGGGGTGCTGCGTGAGCGCGTATTGCGGGCAAGCGATGCTGCCTTCGGTCATCGTTTGATGCGCGACTGCATCGTGCCCGGAGGCGTGGCAAGCTTCCTGAGCGATGAGGGCACGACAGCGCTCAGGTCCCTGATCGCAGAGATCAGGCAGCGGTTTCCCGCGCTGGTCGAGCTCTACGACAACACGGCGTCGCTGCAGGATCGGACTGTCGCAACTGGCCGGCTGAAGGTGGAACTCGCTCGTCAATATCGCGCCGGAGGCTACGTTGGCCGGGCCTCCGGTCGGGACTTCGATGCCCGACGCAATCTCGCTTATCCACCCTATGGCGAACTCGCCTTCGATGTACCTCTTCTCCAGGAAGGCGATGTGAACGCCCGTGTATGGATTCGTATCCACGAGGTCGAACAGAGCCTGTCCCTGATCGAACAAGTCCTGCGACAGCTGCCAGACGGGCCGATCCGCGTCGATTTCGCGCAGACAAACCGATCGCATGAAGGCATGGCGCTCGTCGAAGGTTTCCGCGGCGACATTCTGGCCTGGCTGCGCATTGGCAAGGGCGGCTTGGTCGAGCGCTGTCACCTCCGTGATCCGTCATGGTTTCAATGGCCGCTCCTTGAAGCGGCGATCGAAGGAAACATCGTTGCCGACTTTCCGCTGTGCAACAAATCGTTCAACTGCTCTTATTCGGGCCATGATCTCTGAAGGCACGCTGTCATGCGCAAGCTTCTTTTTGAAAGCCTGATACGCCCCCCTCTCACCGAGCGTCCGCCGTTGGCAAGCAGCACGGCAGTCGACGAACTCGCACGCGCGCTCGATGGGGCTGCTCACAAACGATTGGGGCGAAGCCTGTCGATCCGGGCGGTCGATGCTGGTTCCTGCAACGGCTGCGAACTTGAGATGCACGCGCTGAACAACGCCTTCTATGACATCGAGCGTTTTGGGATCCGGTTCGTCGCATCGCCGCGCCATGCCGATGTACTGCTCGTCACCGGGCCGGTCACAAAAAACATGCGCGAGGCATTGAAGCGGACCTACGACGCAACACCCAACCCAAAATGGGTGGTCGCACTGGGAGATTGCGCAGGCAATGGCGGCTGTTTCGCCGGCAGCTATGCGGTGGTGCGCGGAGTGTCCGAGGCCTTGCCTGTCGATCTGCACATTCCAGGTTGTCCGCCGCCGCCAATCGAAATTCTGAAAGGCCTGCTCGCCTTGCTTGAGGGCGTGAATTCCAAGACTGGTGCTGCCCGAAGGTGACTATGTAGAGGCTTTGCCAAGGTTGGCCTTGTCGCTGCATAGATCCAACCAATGCGTAGCCGTGAGTTTAAGGGCATCAGCCAACCTCGGTCCCAAAATTGGAAGGCGCTCGGCGGCGAGAACGGCTAGTCTAAAACGCCTGCTTTTTCGCCGGCAGCCCAGCGCTTTCGATCGAAGGGGAACCCGTTCCCTAGTCCGAAATGGTTACTTGCGCTGCAGCTAATGTAGTTACAATCTTGTGCAGTCGGAAGCTGCATGGGCCGGCCAGGCGCGAATACGCCTTCGCCGGCGTCTCAAGGCAGTCGACCACATTTTTGCGGTGCTCTAAGGGGGAAACAATGAGATTGACGATTGTTTGCGCGGCAATTGTGATGGCCGTATCCACCGCCGCCGTTGCGCACGAGAAAAAGAGAGTGGTCAGTACAGAAGTAACGTCGGCCGGCGCCGACCTGTCGGGCAGCACGATCAAGAAAAACAGGGAAACAAAATTGGATTGCAGTTCAACCGGAACTGTCTCCAGCGCGATTTCGAAAGACAAATCGGAGCCGCGCCTGGGCTATGAAACAGTTAATCCTGCAATCATATCGATCTATTAGCTGAGGAAATAGCAGGCAGGTCTATCGGCGCTCAGGCTTCGGGAGCAGGGCACGAACCGACTCGCGACCATTGCCTGCGGACCATATTCAAGCATCGATCAAGTCGGACGCCGCCACGAAATCAGCCGTTAATCGCTTGGTGGCGGCGCTCGGCCTCATTGCGCATGCCTGCGCTCAATGTTTGATGCGGTCACGCATTGCGTACCAAAGCATGCCGAGCACATAGAGCGGGCCGCGCAGCGCCGTACCGCCGGGGAACGGCAGCGGGCTTAGGGTCGAAAACAGATCGAGCCGCGAAGCATCCGCGGTGATCGCCTCAGCGAGCAGCTTGCCCGACAACGTCGACAGGATCACCCCCTTGCCCGAATAGCCATGCGCAAAATAGACGTCGCCATAGCGACCGACATGCGGCAGGCGCGATGTCGTCACCGAGACCAGCCCGCCCCAGGCGTGATCGATGCGGCGGCCGCGCAATTGCGGAAAGGTCTTTTCCATGTGCGGCCGCACGAAGCCGGCAATGTCGGCGGGCGGCGACGGCGTATAGCGCTCGCCGCCGCCGAACAGCAGGCGTCCATCCGCCGACAGCCGGTAGTAATTGACGACGAAGCGCGTGTCGGAGACGGCCACATTGCTTGGGACGACGTCGGTCGTGTCGCCCAGCGGCTCGGTGGCGATGATGTAGTTGCCGACCGGCATGATGCGGCTGTTGACGCACGGCTCAAGCCCGTGGAGCAGCGCATCGCCGGCCAGTACGACATGCCTGGCCCGGACCGAGCCTTTGGCCGTCGAAACCCGGGGGGAAGGTTCCCGCTCCAGCCGCAGCGCCACCGAATTCTCGTGGATGGTGACGCCCGCCGCAGCCGCGGCGCGAGCAAGACCGAGCGTGTAGTTCAGCGGATGCATATGGCCACCGAGCTTCTCGTACATCGCGCCGTGATAAGGTGTGTTCACCATTCCGCGCGCCTGCGCTGCCGACAGCATCTCGACATCATGAAAGTTCATCACCGTAGAAAGGCACTCGGCCTCTTCTTCGAGGTCGCGCAGGTCGGAACCGTTGACCGCACCGGCCAGATGGCCGGTGAGCCTGAGGTCGCAATCGATGGCATGGCGCTCGATCAGACCGAGCACGAGGGCCCGCGCCTCGAAGGCGAGATCGAACAGCGCCCTCCCCCGTTCCGGCCCATATAGCTTGACCAGCCCCTTGGCGCCCTTGCGCAGGCCGGGGATCATCTGGCCGCCATTGCGCCCCGACGCCCCCCAGCCGATCTTGCCGCCTTCGAGCAGCACCACCTTCAGGCCGAGTTCGGCTGCATGAAAGGCTGCGGAGAGGCCGGTACAACCGCCGCCGACCACCACCAGATCGGCGTCGACGTCGCCCTGCAGCGCCGGATGGTCCGGAGCCGGATTGGCCGTCGCGACATAGTAGGATTTGCCGATATCCAGGCCGGAGTTGAAGCCCCCAGAATTGAAGCCCATCATCACACCTTGAGCAGCAGATGGTCGCGTTCCCAAGAGGTGACGACGCTCTGGAACAGGTCGAGCTCAACGCTCTTGACGCGCAAATAGGTCTGGAAGAAATCCTCGCCGAGCACCGCCCGAACCGGATCGCACGCAGCGAAGCGGTCGAGCGCCTCTTCCATGGTTTTGGGCAGCGTGCTCCTGCTGCGATAGGCATTGCCCGGCGCTTCCGTCGAACGAGCGATCTTCTCCTCGACGCCGAGATAACCGCAAAGCAGCGAGCCGGCTATCGCCAGATAGGGGTTGGCATCGGCGCCGGGCAGCCGATTTTCCACGCGCCGCGCGGTGCGCCCGCCGGCCGGCACACGCAGACCGCAGGAGCGGTTGTCGTGCGACCACTCGATGTTGGCGGGTGCACTGTGGTTCGGCCGGATGCGGCGGAACGAATTCACGTTCGGCGCAAACAGCGGCATCACCTCGGGAATGTATTTCTGCAGGCCGCCGATGAAATGCCCGAACATCTCGGTGTCGGCGCCGTCACGCCCGGCAAACAGCGTGTTGCTGGCCTCGTCGACGACAGACATGTGGAGATGCATTGAGCTGCCGGCTTGTGCGGCTATCGGTTTGGCCATGAAGGTCGCCTGCATGCCACCTTCCTGCGCAGCCTGGCGCGTCATTCGCTTGAACAGCAACACCTTGTCTGCCAGCGGCAGCGCGTCGCCATGCAGGAAATTGATCTCCAGTTGGGCCGTGCCCGATTCATGGATGAGCGTGTCGAGCGGCAGTCCGGCTGCCGCAGCATAGTCATAGAGGCGCCGGATCACCGGCTCGAATTGCTCCAGTGCCGCCATGTCATAGGGATGCTGCACGCTTTCGGAGCGGCCATTGCGCCCGACCGGCGCCGTCACCGGCCAGTCGGGATCGGGATTGGGCGCGGTGAGATAAAATTCAAGCTCCGGCGCCACCACCGCCCGCCAGCCGCGCTGGCGATATAGATCGAGCACGGCCTGCAACACGTGCCGCGGCGAAGCCATCCACGGCCGGTCGTCCATGTGGAACGCATCGGCGAAGACATAGGCCTTGCCTGGCCCGCCACCGGGCGCCAGACAGAGTGTTGCGACATCCGGCACCATCCGCATGTCGGGGTCCTGGTAGGCGAACCCCTCGTCGACGGAACCGGAATAGCGGCCGTCGATGCTGACCAGGAACGCGCTGCTCGGCAGATAGAGTGCTCGGTCCTCGATCGCCTTGAGGAACTTGGCCGCTGGCAGGGCCTTGCCGCGCAGCACGCCGTTCATGTCGGGCACCAGGCACTCGACCTCGCTGACAGCGTGAGCGGCCAACCAGTCTTTCGGGTCGTTGGTGCCGTTCATGGTCGAGGCATCCGTTGTTGTGGTGTCAAGCATCAGGTCGGGTCCTTGCGAGAGCGAGAATGGCTTCGGCAGCCACGTCGGTTCCGGGTGTCAGCGCCATATGCACTGCATTCTCCCGGAGGCGTGCGCGCATTGCAGCATCGGCCATCAGGCCGAGAATGCTTCGCTCCAATTCGTCTTCCGTCCAGCCATCGCGGCTGATGTGGCGCCCGACGCCGGTTTCTTCGGCACGTTGCGCATTGTCATGCCCGTCCCAGCAATAAGGCATGACCAGCGACGGCACGCCGAAACGCAGTGCTTCGCAAAAGCTGTTGTTGCCACCATGATGAATGAAGAGGTCGCATTTCGCCACGACCGAAGGCTGTGGAAACCAAGCATCGAGATAGACATTGTCCGGAACGGCGCGATAGCTGTCGCGCAGACCTCCGGCATTGACAATGAAGCGGGCCTGCAGCCTGTCGAAAACGGCGAGCATGCGCTGGATCAGGCCGACATCCATGGCGCCAAGACTACCGAAACTGACATAAACCAGCGGTCCGCCATTGCGCGGAAAGACCGGCACGTCGAACGGCCCTTCCGAGCGAACGCAGCCTTCGAGATAGACGAAGCTGGCAGGGTCGAGCGGCTCGGCGCGCTGCCTTCGCACAATCGTTGGGGTCAGCAGCAGATTGAGGGCGGGCGAAGGTTCCAGAAAAAGACCCGTCGGCAAGGGCGCAAGACCGGCGTCGGTCCGAAGCCGATTGAAGCGGTCATGGGCCGGAGCGACCGCTGCCAGGTAGCGCGCCTCGAACGCCGCGCGGCTCGGGTCGTCGGCGGCGAGACCGGACAGATAGGGTGGCACATTGGCATCGGGAAGCTCGGTTTCGGCGCAGGAGACGACGCGCACCCACGGGCAGCCGGCGGTCGCCAATGCCGGGAACATGACGACGTTGTCGAGCACCACGGCGTCCGGCTTCAGCCGCGCCAGCAATTGGCGCAGCGGCGCCTCGGCGTTGACCGCAGTGTCTACGATTGCTTGCCAGGTCGGGGCAACGTAGGTTTCTAGCTGATCGATGGGGCTCAGCCTGAAATGCGGCAGATGACGGCGCACGAAGGCTTGCCAGTAGCTCTGGCGTTCGCTGTCGGTCAACGGATCGTCGGTCGGCAACTGGTATTCCTGAAACCCATAGTCGGCGAACACGCCAGAAAAGCCGGCATGGCAGATGAACACCGGACGGGCGCCACGAGCGCGCAGGGCCTGCGCTATGCCAACGCAATTCAGCGCAGCGCCGAAGCTCGCTTCCGGAAACAGTGCGATGGTCGGGCTGCCTTTGCGCATGATCCTCGTTATTCCGGCCGGCTGATCATGCCGAACAGCGCGGGCGCCCCGCGACTGGCCGCCTGCGGTCGCTGGCTGCGGGAAAGTCGCAGATGGACCCGAAGCAGATCGGCTGCAACCTCGTACTGCTGGCTCTCCAGATGGTCGAGTATGGTCAGATGCTCGCGCAATGATTGCTTCAGCCGGAAGACATTGACGCCGGCATACGTTCCCGGCAGCCGGCGCAGCCTGAGATGATCGGCCAACGCCTCGGCGACGAAGCGGTTGGCGGAGCCACCGGCGA
This sequence comes from Mesorhizobium sp. M0968, assembly GCF_040319065.1. Lineage (NCBI taxonomy): Bacteria > Pseudomonadati > Pseudomonadota > Alphaproteobacteria > Hyphomicrobiales > Phyllobacteriaceae > Mesorhizobium > Mesorhizobium sp. M0968. The sequence goes on along the minus strand of NZ_JAMYNL010000003.1, from coordinate 220,948 downwards.
TCATCCCGTGAAAATCGATGTCCAGCCGTTGGAACTCTCTGGAATCGAATGCCGCGTCGGGCAGAGCCAGCAGCATTTCCATACCCTGTCGCAAGGCTGCCGCGCGCGTCCCATCCAGTCGGAACCCAGGCGCCAGAAGGGCGGCGGGTTCCAGCAACAGCCGGAATTCATAGCTCTCCCCTTGTGCGCCAAGATCGTCCGGCGCTCTCCTGAAAAGCCAGGACTGCCCCGGCGCGCGGTCCAGAAGATTTTCCTCGGCCAGTTTCTTCAGCGATTTTAGTACCGTCCTGCGCTCGGCATTATACCGTCGCATCAGCGCTCCGACGGTGACCGTCTGGTCCAGCCGGCGCGCCGAGCGGTCTCGCAGGATCATGTCGGCAAGTTCATCCTCCTCGGCGCTCGGCAGGTCGGCGGCGACGGTCGCCTGGCTCGTGAGGTCTACCGCCAAGCGATAGCCGGACTCAGCCTCCCATTGAACCACGCCTTTTTCAGTGAGCAGACGCAGCGCGGCCCGCACCGGAGTTCGGGATACGCTGCAGAGCGAAGCGATCTGCTGCTCCGGGAGATGAGCGCCGGGTTCAAAGCCGCGTTTCCGGGCCACATCGAGAATGCGCTGTGCAAGGTCGAGATGGTTGGTGCGGGGACGTCGAGCTGCAACTTGCATGGCAATTCTCGTGAAGGATTTGGCGGCTGAGGTTTGGCCGATTGCCCTTGCGGATGCGATCGGCCGGGATTCACCGTAGTTTGACAAATTATGGATTGACGTACTTTTTTCTGCAATAGTACTGTGAGATCAATCGGCAATAAAAAGACCGGGGAACAGGATCAAAGCGGCTACGGCTGCAGGCGCTGGTCCGACGACTAGTTCGATGATCAACCAGAATGGGAGTCTGTCATGACCACCACGCACCTGCGGCACCGTCCGTTAAGGAAGTCCTTGATCGCACTTGGCCTTGGCCTGGCGCTGTCAGCGCCGGCGGCTGCCTCCGACCTCGTTATCTCCAACTGGGACGGCTACATGGCGCCGGATGCCATGAAAGCTTTCAAGGCGGCGACCGGTGTCTCCGGTGAAGTCGTGGTTCACGCCACTAACGAGGAGATCATGGGCAAGCTCGTCGCGTCCGGCGGCAAGGGCTATGACGTGGTCTTCGTCTCCTCGCCCTTCGCCGAAGTGCTGAACAAGCTCGGCCTGATCGAGGCGATCGACCATGCCAAGATCCCTAACCTCGCCAATCTCTATCCCGAGGCGGCGAAGCTGCCGCACGACGCCGGCAACAATTTTTCCGTGCCCTACACTTGGGGCACCACCGGCCTTTGCTACCGTTCGGATCTGGTGAAGGCGGAGCCGGTGAGCTGGAACGACCTTCTCGCCCCGTCCGATGCGCTCAAGGGCAAGACGACGATGCTGGCGACCGACCGCTGGCTGCTTGCCGCCGGCCAACTCGCCAAGGGCTATTCGGTGAACGAGACCGATCGGGCAAAGCTCGGCGAAGTCAAGGACCTGCTGATCTCGGCCAAGAAGACCTTGCTGGCCTATGACGACACGACCTTTTATTCAAAGCTGGTCTCGGGCGAGGCGCTGATGGTTCAGGCCTGGGATGGCTGGTGCAATTACGGGATCGCCGAGAATCCACAAATTAAATACACCATACCGAAAGAAGGCTCGGATCTCTGGGTCGATACGATGGTCGTGATGAAGGCATCGGCCAACAAGGACGCCGCCTTCCAGTTCATCAACTTCATGCTGGACGCCAAGAACCACGCCTGGGCGGCCCAGAACATCGACTACAAGGTACCGAACAAGCCGGCTATGGAAAGCCTGCCGGCGGATTTTCTCGCCAAATTTCCCAATATGAGCATGCCGGTGGCAGAGTTGGTCAAGTTCGAGCAGTTGCGCGATGTCGGCGATGTCCAACGCGATTACTCGAAGATCGTCAGCGAAATCAAGGCCGCGCAATAACCGACATCAAAATCAGAGATCCCGGTCGACGGCGGGGTTTTCGCCGCCGACCATTGAATGCGGTACCGCAATCTTGTCCCAAACAAGACTTCGCTCATCCTTGCTGATGACGCCGGCGCTGGCCTGGCTCACCGCCTTGATGGTCATGCCATGCGCGCTGGTGCTGGCGCTCGCCTTCTTCCGGCGCGGTATCTATGGCGGCATCGATTACACTTTCACGCTGGAGAATTTCGGGCAGGTGTTCGACCCGCTCTATGCCGGCATCTTCCTCAATTCGGCGCGCATTGCCGGCACGGCAACCCTGGTCGCGGTGGTGATCGGTTATGCCGCCGCCTATGCGATCGCGGCAGCACCCCGGCAACTGCAGCCGGTGTTTCTGTTCTTTGCCGTCTTGCCCTTCTGGTCCAACTACCTGATCCGTACCTATGCCTGGATCGTGCTGCTCAACCGCGAAGGGCTGATCACACAACTGCTGCGCTGGTTCGGCTACACCGGCGAGCCGCCGTCGATGCTTTATACCGAAGGCGCCGTCATCGCCGGTCTGGTCTACAACTATCTGCCCTTCGTCATCCTGGCCTGCTACGCGCCGCTGTCGCGGCTCAATCCGGAGCTCGCAGAGGCCTCGCGCGATCTCGGCGCGTCGGCCGTGACCACATTTCGCCGGGTCATCCTGCCACTGACCGTGCCGGGTATCGCCGCCGGTGCTGTTTTCGTCTTCGTGCTGTCGATCGGCAATTTCGTGACCCCTGCTCTGCTCGGCGGTGGGCGCTTCCAGATGATCGGCAATGTCGTCTACGAGCAGTTCCTGACCGCCAATGACTGGCCCTTCGGTGCGGCACTGGCAATGGTGCTGATCGCCATCATGCTGCTGGTGCTGACGGCGCAGGCCCTGGCTGCTGATCGCGCCTCGGGCCGTGCCGCCGAAGCGAGAGGAGGCGCCGATGGCTGAGCGCTCCCTCGCCACGAGGCGCGCGCTCTGGCTCGTGCTTTCACTGGTCCTGGCCTTCCTCTACATCCCGATCGCCGTGCTGGTGGCGCTGTCGTTCAACCAAGGCGGGCTGCCGACCGTCTGGTCGGGCTTTTCGCTGAAATGGTATGTCTCGCTAATCGGAAACGCCGCAATCCTTTCTGCCGCGCTCAACACATTGATCGTTGCGCTTGTCTCGACCGCCATCGCCACGCTGCTCGGCACGCTGCTGGCGATCGGCGTCGAAATACGCCGGCAATACGGCAAAGGTCTCGAGGCGCTGATCTTTGCGCCGATGATCATTCCCGACATCGTGCTGGCGATCGCGCTGCTCAGCTTCTTCTCGATGCTTGATCTCACCTTGGGCCTGCACACCATCATCCTCGCCCATGTCGTCTTCAATCTCGCCTTCGTCTGCTCCGTGGTGCGCGCGCGGCTGAAAAGCTTCGACTGGTCGATCGTCGAGGCCTCTGCCGATCTCGGTGCTTCCGCCCTCACGACATTTCGGCGGGTGACGTTGCCGGTGATCCTGCCTGCCGTTGTCGCCGGCGCGCTGCTCGCCTTCACCCTTTCGGTCGACGAATTCATCATCGCCTTCTTCACCGCCGGCGCCGGCCGCGCCTCGACCACGCTGCCGATGCAGATCTATTCGATGATTCGCTTCGGCATCACGCCGGAGATCAATGCCTTGGCGACTATCGTCATGGCGGTCTCAATCACCGCGCTGACCCTGTCGCAGCGGTTCAACCGTGGGGTGATCGGCCAATGAACGAGCCCCGCACGCTGCTGGCGATCGACAACGTGTCGAAGAAGTTCGGCCGGGTGACGGCGGTCGACGGCATTTCGCTGGATATCCGCGAGAACGAGTTCTTCGCCTTGCTTGGACCTTCGGGCTGCGGCAAGACAACGCTGCTGCGCATGTTGGCCGGCTTTGAGACGCCCAATGACGGGCGCATCCTGCTCGACGGCCGCGACATCGCCAGGACCCCGCCCAATAAGCGGCCGGTCAATCTGATGTTCCAGTCCTATGCGCTGTTTCCGCATATGAGCGTCAGGGCCAATGTTTCCTACGGCCTCGAAATGGAACGCTTGCCTGCAAAGGAAATCCGCTCCCGTGTCGACGCCATTTTGGCGACGACCGAACTCGTTGCCTTCGCCGACCGCAAGCCGGAGCAATTGTCCGGCGGCCAGAAACAGCGCGTCGCGCTTGCCCGAGCGCTGGTCAAGCGACCACGGCTGCTTCTGCTCGACGAACCGCTTGGCGCGCTCGACAAGAAATTGCGCGGGGCCATGCAACTGGAGCTGAAGCGGCTGCAGCACGAGGTCGGCATCACCTTCGTCATCGTCACCCATGATCAGGAGGAATCGCTCGTCATGGCCGACCGTATGGCAGTGCTCAGGGACGGCAAGCTGCTGCAATGCGATACACCCCATGCGGTCTACGAGCATCCGGGGGACCGTTTCGTCGCCGACTTCATCGGCGTCATGAATTTCGTGCCGGGCAAAGCCGCCGGCGACGGCGTGCTGGCAAGCAACGGCGTGCGGATCGCCGGCGATGTTCCCGCAACAATTTCGCCCGGCGCTGCGGCGGTAGCTTCAGTGCGGCCCGAACGCATCCGGCTGTTCCCGTCGGCAGAAACGGCCAACCGTATCTTCGGCGCGGTCGAGGCGCTGGCCTATCAGGGACTCGATCTGCAGCTGCACGTCCGCACCGCCCTGTCGCCAAAGCCGTTCCTGGTGCGCGTCACCGCCGACGCCGCCGACCGCCGCCCGGTCTCGTCGGGCGATACAGTCGAGCTCGGCTGGGATGCGGCTGACGTCAGAATTTTCGCGGATTGATCGAAGGAGAACCTCTCATGGCGCAGAAGACGATCGCGTTCTTTCCGGAGGCCGCCTATGGCCCCGCGCTCAATTCCGTCGGCATAGCCCAGGCGATCGAGGCGCGCGGCCACAGAGCGGTGTTCCTGTCGGACCCCGGTTTCGTCGACGTCTACAAGGGCTACGGCTTCGAGGCTCATCCGGTGAACCTGTCCGAGCCGATGCCGCCGGAACAGATGGCCAAGTTCTGGGAAGACTTCATCAATGGCCACATCCCGAACTTCCGCAAATCGCCCTACGACCAGGTCGACAATTACGTGAAGGATTGCTGGACGGCGATCGTCGATAGCGCCAAATGGGCTGAGAAGGATCTGCCTGGCGTGCTTGCGACGATCAAGCCTGACGTCATCTGCGTCGACAACGTCATCCTGTTCCCGGCGATCAAGCAGTATGGCAAGCCCTGGGTGCGCGTCATCTCCTGCTCGGAAAACGAGATCGAGGACGAGGACATCCCGCCACATCTGTCCGGCTGCGGCGAGAACGACCACGCCTGCCATCGGCGTTACCGCGACCGTTTCAACGCCGTCATCAAGCCGATCCATGACGACTTCAATGCGTTTTTGAAAGCGAACAACGAAGCGCCGTATCCGATCGGCCAGTTTTTCGAGGCCTCGCCGTACCTCAATCTGCTGCTCTATCCCGAGGCGGCGAAGTTCAAGCGCCGCTATCCGCTTGACCCGGCAAAATTCCAATATCTGGAAGGCTGCGTGCGGCAGGAGAAGCCCTACACCGTGCCGGTTTTTGCGAAGAATAATGACGGGCCGCTGCTCTATGTTTCCTTCGGCAGCCTTGGCGCCGGCGATGTCGATCTGCTGAAGCGCATCGTCGCAATGTTGGGCAAGACGGGCTACCGGGCGCTGGTCAATGTCGGCGGCTACAAGGAGCAGTACGCGCAAGTGCCCGAAAACGTCATCGTCGAGAGCTGGTTCCCGCAGCCATCGGTCATCCCGCAGGTCGATGCGGTGATCCATCATGGCGGCAACAATTCGTTCACCGAGTGCCTGTATTTCGGCAAGCCGGCGATCATCATGCCCTACGTCTGGGACGGCCACGACAATGCGACGCGGGTCGAGGAGACCGGCCACGGCTTCGGCATGCCGCGCTACGACTGGAGCGACGCCGAGCTCATCGCCAGGATCGAAACCTGCCTGACCGACCCGGCAATCAGGGCCAAGCTGGCCAAGACGTCGGCCCAGATGCAGTCGCAGAACGGCCCGGAGAAAGCGGCTGCTTTGCTGGAGAAATTGCTGTGATCTCTGCCCCACACCTCCACCAAGCCTCGACCCGCACCGACCTCGTCGACTGGGGCACCCAGCCCGACGCGCTGGAAGGCGCTTCGCACTCCACCGGCAGGCTGGTGCACAAAGGGCGGAACAACCAGCCGGAATCCGGCATCTGGGTCTGCACGCCCGGTCGCTGGCGGCTGGCGATTCCGCGCGACGAATTGTGCCATTTCGTTGCCGGCCGTGCGACCTACAGATCGGTCGACGGCGAGGTGATCGAGGTATCCGCCGCCACGGTTGTCATGTTCCCGGCCGGTTGGACCGGCGAATGCACCGTCCACGAGACCATCCGCAACGTTTACATGCTGGCCTAAAGCCGGCCACTGGAGCTCCCGACATGCCGACACCGATCATGAAATCGCCGCTCGCCCTCACCGACCTGGTCGACTGGGGCGTCATCCCCACCCTGATCGACGGCGAATCCCGCACTTCCGGCAAGCTGCTGCACAAGGGGCCGGAGGGCCGCTCCGAATGCGGACTGTGGGTCTGCACGCCGGGCAAATGGCACTGCCACGTCACCCGCGACGAGTTCTGCCATTTCCTCGAGGGACGCTGCACCTATGTCCACGAATCCGGCGAGGTGATCGAGATCGAACCGGACACCGCAGCGTTCTTTCCCCAGGACTGGAAAGGCGTCTGCACCGTCCACGAGACCATCAAGAAAGTCTACATGATCCGCTGAACCTTCTCGACAATTCTACCCTACCGGACACCTGACGCCGTTTTCTCCGCTTCCGATGCTCACGGACTTTAATGTCCGCTCCGCTTCGTTTCTCGAAAACCACGCCGCCTGTCTCGGCAGGGTGAATTCTCAAAATGGTTCCGTGCACACGGGAGGACAGAATGGACTTTTCACCTGACCGGCCGACCTTCTTCGTCAATCCGGATTATCGGCCAATGACCGGTGCGGCAAAACCGGTGATCGATCCGGCGACGCTCGAAACCGTCGGCGCGATCACCGCAGCCAGCGACGGCGAGATCGACGCCGTGCTCACCGCAGCGACCAAGGCGCAAACGGCCTGGAAAAAGCTCGACGCCAAGAGCCGTGCCCGGCATCTGCACGCCGTCGCCAACGCCATCGAGGCGGCCGACTTCACGCACTGCGCCGAGCTGATGGTGCGCGAGATGGGCAAACCCTATCCGGAGGCGATCGGCGAGATCGCCAATTGCGCGCCGATCTTCCGCTATTACGCCGAAATGGCGCGTGACGACGCCGGCAAGATCGCCGGCACGACGCAGGCCGGTTCGTTCCAGTATGCCCGCTACGAGCCCTACGGCACGTCGGTGCACATCATGCCTTACAATTTTCCGATCCTGTTGATGTGCTGGACCGTCGCCGCCTCGCTTGCCGCCGGCAATGCCTGCGTGATCAAGCCCGCCGAAGCGACAACATTGTCGACGCTGGATTACATGACCGTGTTCCGCTCCCTGCCGGAGGGCCTGGTTTCCTGCATGCCAGGCGGAGCAGCAACGGCGCAGGCGCTGATCGCCTCGGACCGCACGCATGCGGCTGCTTTCACCGGTTCGGTCGCCGCCGGCAAGGCTGTCGCCATCGCATGTGCAGAGCGCATGAAGCCTTGCGTTATCGAGGCCGGCGGCAGCGATCCCCTGATCATCAGCCAACACGCCCCACTGGACGTGGCGGCTGCCGGCAGCGTCACGGCTGCCTTCCATCTCACTGGCCAGGTCTGCACTTCGGCCGAACGGTTCTTCGTGGTTGATGCCGTTCACGACCGCTTCGTCGATCTGTTTGCCGAGAAAACGCGCGCGCTGCGTATCGGCAACGGCCTCGACAAAACCGAGATCGGACCGCTGGTCAGCGAGGCCGCGCGTGCGAAGGTCATCCGGCTGGTCGACGATGCGATCCGCAGCGGTGCCAAAGCGGTCACCGGCGGACGCATTCCGCCGGCACATAATGTAGGCTGGTTCTACGAGCCGACCATCCTGACCGGCATCACCGCCGATATGGCAATCGTGCGCGAAGAGTGTTTCGGGCCGGTCGCCGCAATCTGCCGGGTCAAGGATTTCAACCAGGCGATAGAGCTTGCCAACGACAGCCCCTTCGGTCTCGGCGCCTCGGTCTTCACCACCGATCTAGCCGAAGCGCATGAGGCCGCGGAGCGGCTCGAGGCCGGCATGGTCTGGGTCAACAATCCGCTGATAGACAATGACGCGTTGCCGTTCGGGGGCTGGAAGGCTTCGGGCCTCGGCCGCGAGCTCGGCCGCCAGGGTCTGGATGCATTCCGCCGCTCGAAGATGGTCATCATCGACCACAGACCGGAGATTCAGGGCTGGTGGTATCCCTATCCTGACAGCTGGTTCCGCGAGGCAGGCGGGCGCAAGCATGTTTGACACGACTATCTTCGGGCGTGCTGCTAGCTAAGTGTTTAGGATATCCGCCTCCGGGAATGTAGCCGAAGGCTGGTGAGATCGGAATCAGAAAGGCCACCTGCGCTCAACGGCCATTCGCCCGGCGGACCCGCCAGATGACATTACCGACGTCGTCGGCGACGAGCAGTGCGCCAGTCTGATCGATAGCGACGCCGACCGGCCTGCCCATCGCCTCGTCATTACGCCCGATGAAGCCAGTGAGCACATCTTCCGGAGGACCGCTCGGTTTGCCACCATGGAACGGCACGAAGATGACCTTGTAACCGCTGCGCACACTCCTGTTCCACGAGCCGTGCTGGCCGACGAAGGCGCCGTTGCCGTAGGCCGGACCGAGTTGCGCGCCTTTGGAGAAGGTCAGTCCGAGCGAGGCCGTATGAGAGCCCAGGGCGTAATCGGGCTTGATCGCTGCCGCCACGAGATCGGGGCGCTGCGGCTTGACGCGTTCGTCGACGTTCTGTCCGTAGTAGCTGTAGGGCCAACCGTAGAAAGCGCCGTCACGAACCGAGGTCATATAATCCGGCACAAGGTCGTCGCCGATCTCGTCACGCTCGTTCACAGCGACCCAAAGCTGGCCAGTCTCAGGATTCCAGGAGAGCCCGTTCGGGTTGCGCAGGCCCGAGGAGAAGACCCGAGTGCGGCGGGTAGACCGATCCACTTCAAGGACAGCGGCGCGGTTCTTCTCCGCGGCTATGCCGTTTTCTCCAACGTTGCTGTTGGACCCAACGGTGACATAGAGCTTGCGTCCATCCGGAGTTGCGATCACGTCCTTGGTCCAATGATGGTTGAGGTCCCCGGCCGGCAAGTCGATGATCTTTTCCGGCGACGTGCTGACTCGGGTCTGGCCATTGGAGTAGGGGAAAGCGACGAGCGCGTCGGTATTCGCGACAAAGAGTTTGCCTTTGGACAGCGTCATGCCGAAGGGCGAATTGAGGCCTTCCGCGAACGTCGTGCGCACATCCGCAATGCCGTCGCCATCGGTGTCGCGCAGGAGCGTGATGCGGTTGGCGCTTTTGGTCGCGGCGCCAGCCCGCTTCATAGCCAGGTCCATGAAGACCTTTCTAAGACTGAAGCCTTCATCATGCTTGGCAGGGGCATTGGTTTCAGCAACCAGCACGTCGCCGTTCGGAAGCACATGTAGCCAGCGCGGATGGTCGAGGCCGATGGCGAAGGCGTTCACCGTCAGCCCCTTCGCCGGGGTCGGCATACCTTCTTTCTGCCAGCCTTTCGCCTCGGCGATGTTAACAGTCGGGATCAGCGTCGGTCTTGGTTTCGGTAAAGTGGGGTTGGGGCCATAGCCGGTTATTGCCCCGGTTTTTTGCGCCGGAATGCCAGCGCAGCTTGCCATGACGGTGCCCAACACCGCTACGAGTACGCTTCCTCGGAAGCCGGCATGCATCGGACGTCCTCCGCATGGATCTGTGTCGCGCTCTTTGTGTAAACGGAAGTCAGTGGCTTATTCTTCCAATTGCTTCGAAACAGCGGCGCTCGTGATCCTAGGAACCAGGAATTCGCGACAGATCTGCTCTCGGTAGAAATATGGCGCGAGAAGATTGTGGCAACCGCGCGAATATCTGTCGCGCGATATGAATCTCACATTCGTGTCGCGCGAAATCGATACGGCTTGCGCTTTTCGGTATCGAGTTGCTCATGGGCCAACATGCGTTCGAATGGAAGGAGACCGTGAACGGCGGGACCCACAATGACCCACCGATTGCGCCAGCTGGTGAAACAGCTGTTGTTGCTGCTTAGCAAGACGCTGCCAATCTGCTAAAGTCTGCGGTGGGAGGAGACGGATATCCAATCGCTGCCGATAGCACATCCAAGTGTAGCGAAGGCGACACCCGGCGCATCACTTCCGCTCGCCTATTCCCTCGCGACGCTCTGCTGGCTCCTGTCGGCCGGCGTCTATATCGCCGCCAAGTGGGTTGCCCCCGAGATGCCGCCTTGGGCGCTCTGCTTCTGGCGGCTGACGCTCGCGTGCGCGATCCTGCTGCCTATCGTCCATCGTCATCACGGGGCGATGCTCGTGCTGATCCAATCCCGGGTGATCGAGGTGCTGGTCATCGGCACTATCGGACTAACCTTGTGTCAGGGCATGATCTACACGGGCCTCAACTATACCAACGCGACGACCGCCGGCATCATCATGGCGCTGTCGCCGATCATGACCATGGTGCTTGCCCGCTTCGTGCTCGGCGAGCCCCTCGGTGTCTGGAAAGCGCTTGGAGCGCTGGTCGCTCTGGCTGGGATGGTGGTGATCGTGGCGCGCGGCGACCTTGCCGCGCTGATGCAGCTGCAGTTCAATCCCGGCGAGTTGTGGATCGTCGGCAGCGCGTTTTGTTGGGGCCTCTACACCGTGCTGCTGCGTCGCGCCAAATTCGCTATCGAGCTTCTGCCGATGGTGGTCCTGCTGCTGGGAGCCGGCGCGCTGGCCGCACTGCCCTTCTATCTCTGGGAACTGTTTTCCGGGGATCGTTCGGCGCTGCATGCGAACGGCCTTCTGGCTCTCGCCTATGTTGCCGGCCCCGGCGGCGCTCTGATGTACTATCTCTACAACCGTAGCGTCGAGACGCTTGGTGCGGGGCGCGCCAGCATGCTGCTCTATCTCCAGACCGCCTTCGTCGCCGTTCTCGCTTATCTGGTCCTTGGCGAAAGCTTGCACGACTACGATCTCGCCGGCGCCGCCTTCATCATCGCCGGCCTGCTGCTCGCCACCGCGATCAAGCCGAGGCAGCGCACGGTGCGTGTCGCGTAGGCAAACATCAGTTCCGCTGCTTCGGCGAGCAGCTCGCAAAATCAGAGCGCCACCCGAAGCAAGCCGGGTCACTGAAGTCGGCTGTTGTGACGCAGCACGAGGCCGACCGCGCCGAGCAATGCGTCGTTCTCCGTGTGCTTGCCAACGATTATCCGCGTGCGCAGCGCAGGCGCCACATCGCGGGACTTGATGAGCGTGTGGCGTTCATATGATGCGATCAGTGGCGCCAGGAGAATGTCGCCCGCCAAGGCCATGCGGCCGCCGATGATGATGAGCGGCGGATTGAGAACCGAACCGATCAGGCCAAGGCCACGGCCGGCGAACTCGGCGGTGTCCTCGATCATCCGCAGCGCCCTCACGTCGCCCTGCTCGGCCATCATGATCACGTCGTCCATCGTGACCGGCCGCCGCACGATGCGCGAAATCTGCTCGAGCGGTCGGGCAAAGCTGGCATAGAGCTCCAGGCATCCTCGATTGCCGCACCGGCAAAGGTCGCCGCCGGGATCGATGCTGATGTGCCCGAATTCGCCGGCGCCGCCGGCGATGCCGCTCACCAGCCGACCGTGCTGGACAATGGCCCCGCCGACGCCCAGATCGACCTTGAACAGCACGAAGTCGTCCTGGCCGACGGCCGCACCCCACATCAGCTCCGCAATGGCCGAGCAGTTGCTCTCATTGTCGGCGAAGATCGGCTGTTCGAGGACCGGCCCGAACACATCGCGGATGTTGACCCCGGCCCAGGTCGGAACGATACTCGCGCGCAGCACCACTCCTTCGCGGCTGACTGGGCCCGAGACGGAGACCCCAACCCCCAGGAGCCCCGCCATCGGCAGACCGTTCTCTTCATAGCATCGGGCAATTACTGACTTGGCGAGCTGGGCCGCTTGTTGCGGCTGGTAGTCCAGACCCATGGGGATGGTTTGTTCGGCAACGAAAGAATGCGAGACGTCAGCGACGACACACCGCATCTCGTCGAGGCCCAGATGGATGCCGACGCAGGTGCCCGCAGCGGGATTGAGCGTCAATGTCGTGGCAGGCCTGCCAATACCCCTCGCCGCGTCATGATGGGCCGGGGATTCGATTACCATCCCCGACTTTCTCAAGCCATTGAGCGCGGTTGAAACCGTCGACCGCGCCAAACCGGTAATGCGGGTAATTTGCGACGCAGAAAGCACGCCGCGCTCGCGCAGGCATCGGACGATCAGGCTCTCCGGCGACGCGGACGGCCTGTCGATTAGCCAATTTCTAAGCGAAGGTTTGTTCATGATGGGCACAAAGCACGTTGACTGATAGCCCAGATATGTCATCTTGGAAAGAACGGAGATTACTGCATCTCGCCGGCCACGACCTCAAATCGCGGGCCACAAGCGGTCGATACGAACCGTGCATCATATAGGGGAGTGAAACGATGAAATACCTGAGGACGGCCTTTGCGGCCGCTACCGCCTTCACCTTGATTACCGGAACAGCCCTCGCGGAGCCGAAGACCAACCTCTTGCATCAATGGGCCACCGGATCGGACGCCCAGGCTATCGCCAAGCTCGGCGAGATGTTTACCGCCAAGGGTGGCATCTGGCAGCAGACCTCCATCGCAGGCCATACGGCCAATACCCTGGCCAAACTGCGTGCTGACGTGATCGCCGGCAACGCACCTCCCGCTGTGCAGCTAAAGGGCCCCGAGATCGCCGAATGGAACGAGACGGGCATGACAGCCAATCTCGACGACCTGGCGAAAGCGGAAAATTGGGAGAAGGTCGTCGCTCCCGAATTGCTGCCGGTGATGAAGCCGACCGGGAATTGGGTGGCCGCGCCGATGAACATCCACCGCATCAACTGGCTGTGGGCATCGCCGAAGGTCATGAAGGACGCGGGCGTCACCGAGATGCCGAAGACATGGGCGGAATTCAACGCCGCCTGCGACAAGATCGTGGCCAGCGGCAAGATCTGCATTTCGCACTCGACCGCCGACTGGACCGACTCGACCGTCTTCGAAGTGGTCGTGTACGGTCAGGACCTCGATCTCTACAAGAAAGCCTTCGTCGAGGGCGACGTCGACGCCATGCGCAGCGACGGCATGGTCAAGGCCTTCGAGCAGTTCCGCACCATGACCTCGAAGTACATGGACCCCGGCATGAACGGGCGTGACTGGGATATCATGTCGCATCTGGTCGGCCGCGGCGAGGCCGCCTTTCACATCATGGGCGACTGGACGATCGGCCTGCTGACGGCCGGCGGCTTCAAGGAGGGCACCGACTATGTCTGCGCCCAGGCGCCGACCGATTGGGGCAAGCCGGGCTTCATCCTGAATTCAGATTCGGTCGTGTTCTTCAAGCAGAAGGACCCGGACTATATCGAGGGACAGAAGCTGCTTGCCAGCATCATCCTGTCGCCCGAATTCCAGACCATTTTCAATCAGACCAAAGGGTCCATTCCGGCGCGCCTCGATGTCGATCTTTCGAACGGCTTCAATCCCTGCCAGCAACTCTCGCAAAAGGATTTGCAAGCCTCGATCGCCGCCGGCACGCTCGTGCGTTCGATGGCGCACAACATGACGGTTCCGCAAAAGGTCCGCGGCGCAATAATGGATAGCATCACGGAGTTTGTAGCAACGCCGGATATGAGTGCGAAGGACGCGGCCAATGCGATGGCGGATGCGGCCGAAGCGCAGAAGTGACGCTGCCGATGATGGCCGGGGGCGAAGCTGCCGGCCAGACCTCGCCGGAGCAGCCCGATGTCCACCCATGATCTGATTGTACCAGCCGCAGCTGCCGCGGCCCGTCCGTGGCGCGAGCGCCTGGGCACGATGGTGCCCATTCTGGTGCTGGCGCCGTCGATAGCGGCGAGTTTCATCTATGTTTTCGTCTTCACGCTCTGGACGCTCTACATCTCGCTGTCCAATTCGTCGCTGTTGCCGACCTATGGGTTCGTCGGCCTGGACAATTACGCTTCGCTCTGGGCAAACCGGCGCTGGAACATCGCCTATACCAATCTCTTCCTGTTCAGCGGCTTCTATATCGTTGGCTCGATGGCCGTTGGCCTGCTGCTCGCGATCGCGATCGACCAGCGCGTCCGCGGCGAGGCGGTTTGGCGCACCATCTTCCTCTATCCGTTGGCGGTGTCCTTCATCGTCACCGGTACGGTGTGGAGTTGGCTCTATAATCCTGTCGACGGTATCCAGGCCTTCGTTCGCGGGCTTGGCTGGACCGACTTCAGCTTCGCCCTGACGGCCAACCGCAACACTGCGATCTATGCGGTGATCATAACCGGTATCTGGCAGTCGTCCGGCTTCGCAATGGCACTTTTCCTGGCCGGTCTGCGGTCGGTCGATCCGGATCTCGTCAAAGCCGCGCAAATCGACGGCGCGTCGGTATTCCGGACCTATCGGAGGGTCATCCTGCCAACCATCGCTCCGATATTCCTGGCGGTGGCGGTCATTCAGATACAATTCGCCATCAAGACCTTCGACCTAGTGGCGGCGTTGACGCGAGGCGGCCCAGGTGTGTCCACCACCTTCCCCGCCATCTATGTCTACGACCTGATGTTCCAGCGCGGCCAAATCGGCGAAGGTGCCGCCGCCGCGATGATGATGCTCGCTGCGGTCGCGGTTGTGCTGGTGCCGTATTCCTTGTGGATCGTCTGGCGCCGGCGAGCGGAGGGCCGCAATGGCTGAAATTGCTCCTAATGCCCGTTTTGATCCGGAAGAAGCCGCTGCCACGCGCCGGCATTTCTGGAGCCGCTTCCTTGTCTATGCCGTGCTGACGCTTTTCGCGGTCGTCTATCTCGTGCCGCTGCTGGTAGTGATCTTCAACTCATTGCGCGAGCAGTCGGAGATTGCCCGCAACGGCCTCATCTCCGTACCGCGCAGCTTCCGGTTCGATGCGTGGGCGCAGGCCTGGGGATCCTACTGCGTCAGCGGTACCTGCGAGGGAATGAAGCGCAATTTCTTCAACTCCCTGGCGATGACGATCCCCGCCACCATCATCTCGACCATTCTCGGCGCCATGAACGGCTACATCCTCTCCAAATGGCGCTTCAGGGGCTCTGAACTGATCTTCAATCTGATGCTGCTCGGCGTATTCATGCCCGGCCAGATTTCGCTGATGCCGTGGGCGTTCCTGCTCGGCAAGCTCGGCCTGACCAATTCCACATATGGGCTGGTGCTGATCCACGTCGTCCAGGGCATCTCGTTCACCACCCTGTTCTGCCGCAATTTCTACGTCAGCATACCGGACGACCTGATCAAGGCGGCACGCATCGACGGCGCCGGGTTCTGGCGGATCTTCCGCAAGATCATCCTGCCCCTGTCGCCGCCCATCCTGATCGTCACCGTCATCTGGCAGTTCACCGGCATCTGGAACGAGTATCTGTTCGGTGTCGTCTTCACATCGGGCCAGCAGCAGCCGATCACAGCGGCACTGGTCGCGCTCACGGCCGGCGGCACGACCGCGCGTGCTTACGATGTGATGAGCGCAGCCGTGCTGATCGGCGCGTTGCCTCCGCTGCTGATCTATCTGTTCGGTGGAAAATACTTCGTGCGCGGCCTCACCCAGGGCGCCATAAAATGAGGCGTCGCCCATGTCCGCGTTGATGATCCGCAACCTTCACAAGAGCTACGGCTCGCTCGAGATTCTTGCCGGCATCGATCTCGAGGCTAAGACCGGAGAATTCGTCGCCCTTGTCGGCCCGTCGGGTTGCGGCAAATCAACCTTGCTCGCCATGATCGCCGGACTGGAAACCGTCACGTCGGGCGAGATATGGATCGGCGACCGGCTGGTGAATTCGGTGCAACCCAAGGACCGCGATATTGCGATGGTGTTCCAGTCATACGCCCTCTATCCCACCATGACGGTGCGCCAGAACATCACCTTCGGCATGGAGAGCCGCGGCGTGCCAAAAGCGGCGCAGGCGGAAGCTGTCCAGCGGGTTACCGCACTCCTGCAGATCGAACAGCTGCTTAAACGCAAGCCCGGCCAGCTCTCGGGAGGCCAGCGGCAGCGCGTTGCGATGGGGCGTGCCCTCGTGCGCGACCCGAAGCTGTTTCTGTTCGACGAGCCCTTGTCCAACCTCGACGCCAAGCTGCGCGTCGACATGCGTACCGAAATCAAGAAGCTTCACCATCGCGTCGGCAAGACCACGGTGTATGTCACCCACGATCAGGTCGAGGCGATGACGCTTGCATCCCGCATTGCGGTGATGAACCAGGGCTCGGTACAGCAGTTCGACACGCCGAAACGGATCTACGACCGGCCGACCAACATGTTCGTTGCCGGTTTCATGGGATCGCCGGCGATGAATTTCATTCCCGCCCGGCTTACGGGCTCGACCAGCATCTCGGTACGCGCCGCTGACGGCAGCGACGTCAGCCTCGCCCTTGCCGCGCCGATGCCCGCCGGCGCGCCAAAGGACGTCGTGCTCGGTATCCGGCCGGAACACATCTACCGTTTCACGACCGATCTGAAGTCGCGCAAACCTGCTGTAGCGTCCATGCAGGCGCCGGTCGAATTGGTCGAGCCTACCGGGGCCGAGACGCTTGCCGTGCTCAGGCTGGGTGACCTGGAGATCACCGGCCGTTTCGAGCCGGATGACGCTCCCGTCATGGGCGAGACGATAACGCTCGGCATCGACATGTCGCGCGCCTGTCTGTTCGATCCAACAACCAAGGCGCTTCTGTAGTTTGATGTCCGTACAATTCGCGACTTATCCGAGCTTGACCGATCGGGTCGTGCTGATCTCCGGCGGCGCCTCCGGTATTGGCGCCGATATGGTCCGCGCCTTCGTGGCGAACGGCGCCCGGATAGCCTTTCTCGATGTGCAGGACGAACCAGCGGAGGCGTTGGTGCGCGAGCTCGCTGGTGCCGCCGGGCAGGCTCCGTTATATCTCCATTGCGATGTGACCGACGTCGATGCGCTAAAGGCGTCGGTAGCAGGCGTGCGCGCGCGGCTTGGTCCGGTCGCCGTCCTGGTGAATAACGCAGCCAATGATCAGCGCCATCCCGTCGACGCGATAACGGCCGACTATTGGGACCGCAGCTTCGATGTCAATCTGAGGCATCACTTCTTCGCCGCGCAGGCAGTGCATCCGCATATGAAGGAACTCGGCTTCGGCTCGATCATAAACTTCTCCTCCATTGCCTGGCGGTTCGGAGCGGACCAGATGGTGGCCTATGCCACCGCCAAGGGGGCCGTGGTGGCGCTGACGCGTGCGTTGGCGCGGTCGTTCGGACCGGATAACATCCGCGTCAATGCGATCGAACCCGGCGCCGTCATGACCGAGCGGCAGCGTGAGCTGTGGTTCAAGACGCAGGAGGCAGTCGACCAGACGGTGCAGCGGCAATTGATCCGCCGCGTCCTGCTGGGCGAGGAGATTGCACGCACGGTGCTCTTCCTGGCAGCCGACGACAGCCGCATGATCACCAAACAGTCCATTACCGTCGATGCTGGTCTGCGCTAGTGACGCCTCTCCGCTCTCCATTGGAACCGCCAAGCTGATGCTTCGTCTCGGCCTCAACCCCTACGGACTGACCTATCATCTCGGACTGCAGGGCCGCGGCACGCCGCGGCACAATCCGCACGGCGCGGGGCTGGAAGGCTTCATCACGCTGGGGCAGGAACTGGGCGCACGCACGCTCGAGATCTACGAACCCTGGTTGACCGACTTGACTGACGCCGAAATCGTCGCGCTGCGCAGGCGTCTTGCCGCGCTGGACATCGTCCCGGTGGTGAGCGGCGGACTGCTGGTGGCAGGTCCGCTGGACACCGCCTTCCGGGCTGCGCGCCTGCTCGAGGCGACGACGATCCGTATCGCACTGACGCCTGTCCTGTGCGGCGACCGCAATGCGTGGGGTCCGAAATGGAGCGAGTTCAACGCAATGATTCGCGCTGCCTTGACGGAATGGGGGCCGCGTGCGGCGGCCGAGGGACGCGTGCTCGGCATCGAGAACCATCAGGACTTCGGCAGCGACGAACTGGTTGCGTTCTGCGAACTTGGCGGGCCGGGTGTCGGCATCACCTACGACACCGGCAACACCTTTCCTGTCGGCGAGGCGCCGCTTGCCTTCACGCGCCGGATCGCGCCCCATGTCCGCCACGTTCACCTCAAGGACTATCGCGTCCAGTTCACGGATGAGGGCTACCGCCTGGTCCGCTGCGCGATCGGCGACGGCGCCGTGCCTTTCGCCGAACTGGCAGCCATCCTTGGCGAGCACCACGACACGGTGACGGCGGTGCTTGAGCCCGGCGCGCTGGAGGCCCGTCACGTTCGCTGTCTCACCGACGACTGGTGGAACGGATATGCGCCGAAGACCGCCCGCGAATTCGCGGCCTGCCTGAGTGCTGCGCGCCTGAACCGCCTTGCGGACGACGCCGACTACCGCACGCCATGGGAGCGCGATGATGACGGTGCGCTCGTTTCGTACGAGCTCGACATGATCCGGCGCAGCGCCGCCAACATGATGAAATTCGATTTCATTGCAATGGAGAAATCAGCATGACTGCCCGAGAACTCAGCGGCCTGACCGCCTTCGTCACCGGCTCGGGACGCGGCCTCGGCCGCGTGATGGCCGACCGCTTGGCCGAACTTGGCGCAAACGTCGCGGTCCACGACCTCGATTGGGCCCGGCCATCCCAATATGGCGAATTCGCGGACCTCGGCGACTCTGCCAGGGGCTTGGAGAAGCACGGGACGCGCATCACCGCGGTCACCGGCAACATCGGCGACAAGCAAGCTGTCGCGGAAATGAAGAAGAAGATCGAGGCGGAGCTCGGCGATGTGCACGTCTTGGTAAACTGCGCCGGCGGCGACATCGGCGCCAAGGGCATAAAGCCCAATCCCAACAACGCACTGGACATCGACTACGAAGACATCAAGGTTCTAACCGAGAACAACCTCATCGGCACGATGCTGGTCTGCCAGGCATTCGTTCCGCCGATGGTCAAGCGTGGCTCAGGCTCGGTGATCAACATCGCCTCGGCGGCAGCGCATATCGGATGTTCGCCCGAGGTGGTCTACTCGACGCTCAAGGCGGCTGTCGTCCATTATACGCGCTGCCTCGCCAAGGAACTGATCGACGATGGCGTACGCGTCAATGCGGTGAGCCCCGGCGCCACCAAGACGGCACGGTTCCAGGCGAGCCGCGTGGTCGATCCGCAGCGCATGGATTCGAGCAAGAAATCGCTGAACCGGTATGCGGAGCCTGAAGAGATCGCCGAAGCGGTGGCCTTCCTCGCCGGTCCGCGCGCGCGCTTCATCAACGGGCAGGTAATCCGCGTCGATGGCGGTTTCACGATCTTTCCAGGTTAGGCCGCCATCGTCCATACCGGGTACCGGAAGCAACTTCGCCATCGCGCGCTGTAGATAGCTCCGCCCGAGTTCGGCCAGAACTATGCACTGCATTACAGTCGGAGCTTGACAAAAACTGCGGTATGGCGGGTATATTAATCGAATAATATGACGCCATCCATTGTGAGGAAGGCGGGGCAAACCAGGGAGGAGACCAAGATGAGCCGCTACAAGTCAGTCGGATTCCTGCACGGCATGGTTTTGGGCGTGGCCCTGACGACCGTGACTGCGGCCCATGCCGAGACCTTGACGCTCTATTGGAACGCCGGCCACGCCTATCAAGCTTATGCCGATGCAATAGCAAAGTTCGAGGCCGATCATCCCGGATGGTCGGTGCAGTGGGAGAAATTCCAGTGGCCGGATATGCGCACCAAGCTGGTGGCGGATTTTGCGGCGAAGAGCGCGCCCGATCTCGTCGCCGAACCCGGCGGCTGGGTGCAGGAATTCGGCCAGCGGAATCTGCTGCGGCCGCTGAACGACTTCATCGAACAAGACGGCAAGGCGATCGGCTATCCCGACGACTGGCAAGCCTATTCCGTCGAGCGCAACAAACTCGGCGACCAGTACTATGGCGTCCAGATCCACCTCACCTGCGCCACCCTCGTGTACAACGTCGATATGCTTAAGCAGGCGGGCTTCGACGCGCCGCCTGCGACCTGGGAGGAGTTCCTGAAGGTTGCCAAGGCGACGACGACCGGCGCCCGCTTCGGCTTCGCTCCCAACCCGAGCATCGGATATTATTCGTCGTGGCTGCTGCAGAACGGCGTAAGCTATTACGATCCCAAGACAAACAAGGTCAATCTCGACAGTCCTGAGGCGATCGAAGCGATCCAGTTCCTCGCCGACCTGATCCACAAGGAAAAAGCAGCGACCAAGCCGGCGGCGGGTGCTGACTATGAGGGTCCGCAAAAGCTGTTCACGGCCAACCGGGTCGCAATGATCATAACCGGTCCGTGGGACGTGAAGCCGATCCGCTCGGGCAACCCGAAGCTCAACTGGGCGGTTGCGCCATCACTCAAGCACAAGGTGCAGGCGACGTTCGCGGGCGGCGTCAGCGTGATGATCCCTAAGGACGCCAAGCACCCGAAGGAGGCCTGGGAGTTGTTGAAGCGGCTCGTCGCGCTCGACACGGAACTAGCGGCTACCAAGGAAGCGGGCATGACGATGCCGCGCAAATCCTGGGCCGAAAACGCCGAGGTTCAGGCCGATCCGGTCATCGGCAGCTTCAGCAAATGCCTGCCTTACGCGCAAGACGTCACCGCCGAGCTGCGCCTCACCGGCAAGCACGCGCGAATCGAGAAGCTTCTGCAAAGTGCGCTCGAGGATATCATCTACAATCAGAAGCCAGCAGCCGAGATCATGCCGAAATTCGCGGCCGAGGCCAACGTCATCCTGGCCAACAACTAGCCGATGATCGTCAGCGGCAGCACCAATACGGCCGATACGGACATTCGCGTCGGCGCGATGCCGACCCGGCGAACTGGCCGCTTCAGCCGGCGCACCCGGCAAACGCTTCTCGCTTACCTGCTGCTGTCGCCAGCAATCCTCTATTTCTCGGTCTATTTCTTCTATCCGATCGGACTAGAGTTTTGGGCGAGCCTGTACAGCGGCCAGCCGCTGATCGGCGAGAGCCGATTCGCCGGATTGGACAACTACGTTGCTGCGCTCGGCGACGCGCGCGTTCGGCAGTCGCTCTTCGTGACGCTGGCCTTCGCGATAGGCGTCACCGCGGCCAGCATCGCCATTGGCCTCGGACTGGCGGTCGTGCTCAACCGGCCGATCCCGGGGCGCACTCTGATCCGCGCAATCATCTTCTTTCCCTACATCACCTCCTTCGTGATCGTCGCGTTGATGTGGCAGGCAATTCTCGATCCCTACACTGGCATCTTGAACAGCTTTCTTGCCGAGCTTGGGCTGCCGACCCAGAATTGGCTCGGCGACACCTCGACCGCGCTGCCGACCCTCATCGCCATCACGGTCTGGAAGGATGTCGGCTATGCCATGCTGATCTACCTCTCCGCGTTGCAGTCGATCCCGTCCGACTTCTATGATGCCGCATCCATCGACGGCGCCACGCCGACGCAGCAATTCCGCTATCTGACCTGGCCGTTGTTGACGCCGACGACGCTGTTCATCGCGGTCGTCAGCACGATCAGCCAACTGCAGGAGCTGGCGCCGGCCTACCTGATAACCAAGGGCGGACCGGCCGACGCGACGCGGTTCTTCAGCCTGCACGTGTTCGAGGCAGCCTTCTTCGAGCTCAACATCGGCTACGCCTCGGCGCTGTCTTTCCTGATGTTCCTGCTGATCCTGGCCATCACCTTCGTTCAGTTCCGCCTGCTCAACCGCGAAACCACCTATTGAGGTTGGCATGACATTGGCAAAAACGCTCCCGTCCTACCTACTGCTGCTCTTCTGCGTGGCGCTGTCGATCTTTCCGTTCCTCTACATGCTTTCGCTGTCGCTGCAGAGCGATGCCGACGTCTTCAGCGGCATTCCGATTCTGATCCCCGAGACGTGGCAATTCACGAATTACATCGACATCTGGCAGAAGGCGCCGTTCGCGCGTTTCACGCTCAACAGCTTCATCATCGCCGGCGGGATTACCTTCCTCCATCTGATCTTCGATCCGTTGATCGGCTACGTCTTCGCGAAGATGGAATTCGCCGGTAAGCGCGTCATGTTTGTCGCGGTGCTGTCGACTTTGATGATCCCATTCTTCATCCGCATGATCCCGCTCTATGTGCTCACCGCGCGGATGGGATGGCTCAACACCTATCAGGGCCTTATCCTTCCATTCGCCATGAGCGCCTACGGAATCTTCCTGATGCGGCAGTTCATCCGTCCAATTCCCGACGAGTTGCTTGACGCTGCACGGATGGACGGCTGCTCGGAACTCGGCCTTTACTGGCGCATCGTGCTGCCGCAGGTCCGTCCGGCACTGGCGACGCTGGCCCTCCTCACCTTCGTGTTCCAGTGGAACGAATTCCTCTGGCCGCTGGTCGCCGTCAACACCACCGAAATGCGGCCGATCACGACGGGACTGACGCTTTTCAACCAGGAATTCTTCACCCGGTGGAACCTGACGGCGACGGGCGGGATCATTCTCTTCATCCCGAGCCTGCTGCTGTTCCTCTTCACGCAGCGCTACTTCGTCCGCAGCGTGATGCTGGCAGGCATGAAATGACCATTCGAAGGCATTGCACTCTATGACGTCCCGCCGACCGAATGTGATCGTCTTCTTCACCGACCAGCAGCGTTGGGACACCGTTGGTGTCCATGGCAATCCGCTCGAGCTTACGCCAAATTTCGACCGCCTCGCCGGGACCGGCACGTTCGTGGCGAATTCGTTTACCTGCCAGCCCGTTTGCGGACCCGCCCGCTCCGTGTTCCAGACGGGGCGGTACCCGACCATCACCGGCTGCTACCGCAACGACATCCCGCTGCCGAAGAGCGAGCGTACGCTCGCGCATCATTTCACCGCGGCAGGTTATGACACCGCCTACATCGGCAAGTGGCACCTGGGGTCCGCCGAGCCGGTCACCCAGGAACAACGCGGCGGCTATCGCTACTGGCTGGCCTCCAACATCCTGGAGTTCACTTCCGGCCCCTTCGACACCGTCGTCCACGACAATGACGGCAAGGCGGTGAAGCTGCCGGGATACCGCGTCGATGCCCTAACCGACGCTGCAATCCGCTATGTCGCATCGAGGGAAGACGAGCCGTTCTTTCTATTCCTGTCCTTCCTCGAGCCGCATCACCAGAACCAGACGGACAACTACCCTGCCCCGCTCGGATACGAGGACAGGATCCGCAAGAAGCTCGCCATTCCCGGCGATCTCGCCGCACTTGGCGGCACGACAGCGGAACATTTCCCCGGCTATCTGGGCATGGTCGCACGCCTCGACGAGGCGTTTGGACGGCTGATCGAGGCGCTCTACAGCCTTGGCCGGCTTGACGACACGATCATCCTCTTCACCTCCGACCACGGATGTCACTTCAAGACCCGCAACAACGAATACAAGCGTTCCTGTCATGAGGCGTCGATCCGCGTGCCGACGCTATTCCACGGCCCCGGCTTCCAGCGCATCGGCACATATGAAGGCCTGGTCAGCCTCGTCGATCTCGCGCCGACCCTGCTCGCCGCGGCCGGCCTGAAAGTGCCCAATTCGATCCAGGGCGTCTCGCTGCTCGACACGCTGCAGGGCGAACGGCCGCCGCGCGACGAGATATTCATTCAAATCAGCGAGCACCATGTCGGCCGCGCCTTGCGCACCAGACGGTGGAAATATGAGGTCGAGGCACCGGGAAAAGACGGCTGGCGGGATTCCGGCAGCGATTTCTATGTCGAGGCGAGGCTCTACGACCTCGATGCCGATCCAAACGAACTAACCAATCTCATAGCTTCGCCCGATCACGCAGCGACGCGTGCATGGCTGCGAGGCCGCATCGTTGCCCTGATGGAGGAGGCCGGCGAGGCAAGGCCCGAGATCCTTGCCGCCGGGCATGGAAGCTGGAATGAGATCCGGCTGAGCGACAGCTGATCATGTCACGTCGCGCAGCGGATCCAACAATGCACGAGAGAAGTCCCGATCGCAGAAAGGCGCCGACCATGGCCGATGTCGCCCGGCGCGCCAATGTATCGACCGCTGCCGTGTCGTACCTGCTCAGCGGCGACAGCACGCGCCTGAAGTTCGTCGGCAAGGAGGCGCGGCAGCGCATCCTCGAGGCCGTCGCTGAGCTCAACTATGTGCAAAACCGCACCGCGCGGCAGCTGCGCCGCCAGCAGGCCGAGCGAATCTGCCTTGTACTGCCTCGTCTCGGCGTGCCGTTCAGCGACCGGATCGCGCAGGATATCCAATCTGGAGCGGCTCTGAGGGGATTTTCGACAATTATCACCGCGGGAGACACCTTCGAACGAACCGACCGGATCGTAAGGGAAATCGAGAGCGGGCTGGCAGACGGCATTATCGCCGACTGGCAGCATCTCTCCGAGCCCGAGGTGATGGTCTTGGCCGCGCGCCTGGCGGCCGCGGGCCGGCCAGCGGTGATCTTCCATCCGACCATCGAGCCGGCAGGCTTCTCGGTTGTGCGCCAGCATACCGGCAGGGCCGTTTTCGAGGCACTCGACTACCTCTACCGAGCCGGCCATCGCTGCATCGCCTATATGGTGCATGAGCAAGCGGTGGACGGGAGCCGTCTCGCCGCCTATCGCAGCTTCCTGCAAGCACGCGGCCTTCCGCTGCGAGACGACCTGGTGATCGGCGGTGCAGAGGCGCGCAAGGCTGCGTTTGCCAATGCTACGGCGCTGGCCGCCCGCGCGGATCGGCCGACCGCGCTTTTCGTCGAATCCGATCTTGCCGCCGTGACCGCCCTGCACGCATTCGAGGAGGCCGGCCTCTCCGTGCCCGGCGACATTGCAGTCATCGGCTGCGGCAATATCGACGAGGGCGAATTCAGTCATCCGGCATTGACGACAATCGGCCCCGAAACTGCCCACTACGACCATCTTGCCGATCATCTGATCTCATTGATCTCGGCAACACCGGGCGCAATACCTACCCTTTTCAGCGTTTCGTGGCAGTTGGTCCGTCGCGCGTCCGCATGAGCAGGATCGCCGCTATTTGACGCCCACGCTTTCAGGCCAGAGGACCTGGATTTCCTTTGGCAGCGCATCCCGCACCTTTGCCGACTGGCCAAGGTCGATATGCCGTGCAAGCACACGCAGCACAGAGCGTGCCGCATCCTCGGGATCGACAGGACGGGTCGATTTCAATTCATCGGCGATGTGTTGCAGGAATTTCTCGAGCGAGCGTGTCTTGTCGGGCATGTCGGCGGGCCGATAGCGATCATAGTAGGCGCCGCGCACGAGCAGCGGCAGTTCCGCTCCCAATTTGGCCGCCAGTCCGATCTGCAGCCTGTCGCGAAGGGTTCGCAGAACGGCGCCCAATGTATGCCAGGCGACGTGTCGATCCGGACCAAGATCCGCCATGATTTCGTCAAGCCAAATGTTTGTTATTTGCAGCGTTTTGTCAAAAACGTCCAAGCCGGTTGCGCTCATCGTCGCCTCCTCGAAAGGTTCTGCGGGCGAAACGGCGACCGGAGATTATTGTTTCGTGGTCCTGTGAAAATCGTCCTGGCAAAGCGGCGGAAACCGGTTCGGTCGGAGAGCCTGTCGGCGTCAGGTCTGCTCGACAACTCTGCATCTGCTGGATTTCGGCGATCTGTCGGAAGCGGCCGTTTTCCACCCCGTTGAGTGCAGTCACAGCGGCCAGATTGTCACCCTTTTCATCCCACCGAACGGGCTCGCGATAAGCGATTCCCTTGAAACGGATATTGTGCACCGCCGCCAGAACGTCGCGCCGGCTCGGATGTCCCCTTGGATACAGTGCTGGCGTCTTTGATCGCGGCAAGGAGAAGGCAGGCCGAATCGTAGGCATTCACGGCATAATTGCGCTTCGGCTTCGCCGTCCGACGATCTCGCCAGCTTCGGCGAGCGTCGCTTCCAAGCAATCCCTTCGCGCGTCAACGACGCCCGTTCAACCTTCCCACAGTTGTATTCGGCGCCTGCGTTCCGATCATTAAAGTCGGCCTTGCTGATCCGAAAGGTGGTTGTCCTCCGCCTAACTGAGCTTGTGCTCATCGGTTCCGAACGCCGTCTCAGCAATGAGACCAGTCCTCACGTTGCCCGAGCCCGGGTATCTCTTGACTGACTGAGCGGCCCGCGCCGACAATGGCATTGGGAAGATGGCGGGATGGCGCCCACGGTGTTCGGCACCACTTGGCGATCAAGCTGCGAAAGGGCTGTCATGGATTGGAAGCTGGAGCTGGTCCCGGTCCCCGTATCGGACGTCGATAGAGCAATCGCCTTTTATGTTGGGAAGGTCGGCTTTCATCTCGATCACGACCACACCGTAAGCGACGAGATACGTTTCGTGCAATTGACGCCGCCCGGTTCGGCCTGTTCGATTGCCATGGGCAAGGGCCTCGTCGACAGCCCCCCGGGATCCATAAGGGGCCTGCAACTCGTCGTGCCCGATATCGATGAGGCTCACCGGTACCTGGCCGCTCAAGGTATCGAGGTCAGCGATATCAAGGATTTTCCCTGGGGCAGATTTGTCTTCTTTGAGGATCCCGACGGCAACACCTGGTCTGTCCAGCAACTTCCACCTCGCAGCTGAGGCGGCACGCTGCGGCAGGGTCGTGCCCCGACACAGATAGCGCGGGATGCACGGTTCAATTCGAACGCATCCCGGCCTAACGCCTCTTCTCGTCGAAGGCGGCATTCCAATTGTGATAAGGCGCGCGATAGGTGGGGATGCGGTCCTCGACATCGACAAGCGCTTCGAACGGTTTGTGCGGTTCGGCCTGATACCAGAAGGCGACCGACGAAATGTCGTCCGAGCGGCGATTGGCGTGACCGTGCTCGATGGTCACCCGGATGCGTTTGTGGAAGATGACCGGGTCCTCTATGTGCCAGCGATAGAGCGTAACCGGCTCGGTCCAGTTCGGCCCGCCGGCGGCGATGATGCCGTGATAGGGCGCGCTGTAGTCCTGTGTCGGGCACCATGCCGTATTGAAATAATCTTCCGTGCCGGTGCCGTGCAGCGTCGGCGGCCAGGCATCGTTGGCGCCGGGGCCGGTCTCGCCGCGATCGTCGATCAGTTCGGCCTTCGGTCCGACGCGCGGATCGGGCTTGCGCACTGTATCCGGCACGGAAATGCCCGGCTCGCCATCGACGAAGATCATGTCGTCGCCCTCGCCATACCAGTCCCATAGTGCGGAACGCCGCCGCGAATAGACGGAATAGAGTACGCCGACATAGTGGCCATGACCTTCCGCCTCCAGGATGGTGTAGTTGCCGTTCCCGTCGGTGTTTTCCCCGCCAAACAGGACCTGCTCGTTGGCCAACCCCGTCTCGTCTATGCCGTCAGGTCGCTGCTGACTGTATTGGGCGTGGAAGCGGCCCAGGCCTTCCTCGAGTTCCTCATGCAGTTCGAGATCGACATAGTAATAGAAAAGCAGGTCGTCCTCAGCTTCATTGGCGACGGTGAAGCGCATGTGGCTGGCAAACGGCATCGGAAAATAGCAGTTGAAGGCCTTGCCGTCCTCGGGGCTTGCCTGGACCGGCAGGCTGGCAAAATTGCGGGTGCGGGCATGCCCCATGCCGAAGAAATCGCCGATCGGCGTTTCGATGCTCGGATGTTCCTCGCCATCCCAGTACGCGCGCAGCACGATCTTGCGCAGGAAGTCCTCGCTCTTGCAGGCGAGCGTCGCCCAGATATGCGTGACGATGCCGGCACCGTCATGTTCGGCAATCACCACCGTCTGGCCGGGTTCAATGTGCAGCCGGTCGTCATTGCCGCCGGTGCGGTCGTAGCTTGAGAACCGGCGGGTTTTGGCGTCGCGCAATTTGGCGAGCCCGCGAAGCGGCGACAGGCCGGCATTATCCATGTGTTTCTCCTCTTGCTTCAGCGGTTATTTCAGGCCGCTTGTCTTGATGGATTCCATGATCTGGCGCTGGAAGATCACGAAAAGGACCAGCATCGGCACGGCGACGATGGTCGAGGCGGCCATGACGTAGTTCCAGGCGGCGGCGTACTGGCTCTTGAAGTTCGCAATGGCTACCTGCACCACCCAGAGATCGAGGTCCGATGTGATCGTCAACGGCCACAGGAAAGCATTCCAGTTGGCGAGGAAGAACAGGATCGCCAGTGCCGACAGGATCGGCCGGCTGAGCGGCAGGATGATGCTCCAATAGATGCGCCAGTAGCCGGCACCATCCATGATCGCCGCTTCTTCCAGTTCCCTGGGCAGCGACAGGTAGTATTGCCTGAGCAGAAAGATGCCGAACGCGTTGAAGATCGCCGGAATGATCAGCCCGGCATAGCTGTCCAGCATGTGCAGCATCCGCGTCAGGATGAACAGCGGCACGATGATTACCGGCAGCGACACCAGAAAGGTCGAGAACATGGCGAGGAACAGCGTGTCGCGGCCCGGAAAACGCAGCCGTGCGAGCGAATAGCCGGCCATCGAATGAAAGAACAGCGCGGCGACCGTCACCGTCGCCGACACGAAGAACGAATTGAAGAGATAGCGCAGGAACGGCACCTCGGTCAGCACATAGAGGAAATTGCCGAGCGTCGGGCGTTCCGGAATGAGGCTCGGCGTGAAGACGTCGCTCGCCGGCTTGAGCGAGATGACCAGCATCCAGACAAGCGGGAATACCGTCATCAGGCCAAGTGCGGCGGTTGCCAGCATCCAGGCAAGTCTCGCCGCTCGTATCTGCGAACGGCCGGAAGGAGTTCGGCCGTCAGTCATGCTCGAAACGTCCGCCGCGCGTCAGCACGAAGAAGAAGACCGTGACCAGCATCAGCGCCAGCACCAGCAGCGATGCCATTGCCGATGCATAGCCGAACGCGCCGAACTGGAATGCCTGCTTGTAGATGTAGATGATCAGCACCGAGGTCGAATTGACCGGACCGCCTTTGGTCATCACATAGATCAGGTCGAAGACCTGGCCGCCGGCGACAGCCGCGACGAGCGAGACCAGGAGGACGAAGAAGCTGGTCGGCTTGAGCAGGGGCAAAGTAATGTACCAGAAGCTTGTCACCGGCCCGGCACCGTCGATCTTTGCGGCTTCGTAGTACTCTGCCGGGATGTCCTGGAGCCCGCCGAGGAAGATCAGCATGTAGAAACCCATCAGGAACCAGACGCTGACCAGCACCAGCGTGAACAGCGCCAGATTTGGATCGCCGAGCAGCGAAATTCCGCCGAGGCCGACGAGCGGCGCCAGCCGGCTGACGATGCCGACCTTTTCGACCAGCATGAGCTGCCACACGAGCGCCACCACGACCAGGCTGACCATCTGCGGCGCAAAGAACATCGAGCGCATGACCGCGTTGAAGCGGTTGGTCTTCTGCACCAGAAGCGCCAGTCCCAGTCCGGCGACGTAGAGCGCCGGCACCAGCATGACGGCATAAGCTACCGTCACCTTCACGGACGACCAGAACAGCGGGTCGCCCCACATGCGCCTGTAATTGCCGAACCCGACGAACCTGTAGCCGCCGAAGCCGTTGACCTCGAAGAACCCGACGGCGAGCGACAGCAGCATCGGCACGCCGACGAACACCAGCAGGCCAACCGCATCGGGCAGGACGAACAGCCATGCGGCGCAGCGCTCCCTTTGCTTGGCGGTGAGGCCGCGGGCGGAATTCGCGCCCGCGGCTGGCGGTTTCATCTGATCCATGCTGGAAAGGGCCTAAAGGATCGGCGCGCCGGAATAGGAAGCGAGGAACGCATCGAGTTGCTGACTGGCCGTCGTCGCCGCCTGCTGGGCATCAACCCCGCCAAGCTGTGCCGACTGGATGGCGTCGGAGATGATCTTGTAGGCCTCCGGCGGAACCCGCGGCTCGGCGCGCGTCCCCGGATGGATCTCCTTGGCGAAGGTGCCGAACTTGCCGGTGCTGAAGACATCGGCGCCGGCCTTCAGCGCGCTGTTGCGCGGCGGCATGTCGCTCTTGGCGACAGTGCACCAGTTGACGACCCGGTCGATCGATGCCGTATCCATTGAGGCCAGCGCCCAGGCGCAGAACTGGGCGGAAGCATCCGGGTTCTTGCCTCCGGCATTGGCGACAAAGGCCCAGCCCCCGCCGACGGTGACGTATTTGCCATTGGCCGGTGTCGGCAATTTGAAGATGCCGTAGGGCACGTCCTTGGCGTTGTTGTCCATCGCCGAAATGCCCCAGATGCCGCAGTTCTGCATGGCGCACAGCCCTGCCCCGAGATTGGCGACTATGTCGAAACCACCGCCGACCACTTGACGCGGCGCCACGCCGGTATTGATGGCATCCTGCCAGAGTTTCAGCGCCTGGACGGTGGCCGGCGAATCGAAGGCGCTCTTGCCGTCCTTGCCCTGGAATTCGCCACCGCCCTGCCACAGGAACGGATACCAGGTGAAGTTCTGGTAATAGCCGGGAGTCGTTTCGAACAGCACGCCGTAGCGGCTGGGCGTCGTCAGCTTTTTGGCGACCGCCAACAGCTCGTCCCAGGTCTTCGGCACGTCGTTCTCGTTGAGCTTTGCATCCTCGAACGCTTTGACCGAATAGTAGAAGGCCATCGGCTCGACTTCCATCGGCACACCGTAGATCTTGCCGTCCACCATGCGGTTGGCGATGACGCTTTCCGGGAAATCGGCTTTGGCGGCATCCTCGATATGCGGCGTCAGGTCGGCAAGCACGCCGCCATTGTAATAACGCAGGAAATCGCCTGGGCTGATGAGGAAGATGTCAGGACCCTCGCCCGACGCGAAGGCCGTTGCCAGCTTGGAACCGGAGATGTACTCGCTGTTGACGACATATTCGAGCTCGACCTTCTGGTCGTGGCCGTCGTTCCAGTCGGCCACCAGCTTCTCGAACCACTGGACCTGCGGCTTCACGTCTCCGCCAGGCGCATAGAACTGCCAGAATTTCAGCGGCGCTTCCTGAGCGCGCACGGCCATCCTGTTGATGAACGGGAAGCCTGTGAGGCCGGCGGCAGCGAAAGTGGCGCCGCCCTGGATCAGCCGACGGCGATTCAGGCTGGCCAATGGCCGGTCGCGGGTCGTTTTGTCAGTCATCAATTCCTCCCTTGGATGTTGTTCGGTCGAACGTTGGCGAAGGGACCTCCGTTCCCTTTGCCGGCATCTGGCGTCACGCGCTGTCGAATGGGCTCAACGCGCATGGGATCACTTCGGTGCGCGGCGCGCCCTCGACTTTGCCGCCCAGCCGTTCGAGCAGCATTTCCGTGGCGCGCTTGGCAAGCATTGTCGGACTGTTGCCGACACAGGTCAGCTTCGGCCTGACATATTCCAGTTGAGGCAGGTCATCGAAGACTGCGATGGCGATATCCTGAGGGATATTGATCCCATGGTCGTAGAATTCGGTCAGCGCACCGGAGGCCATCAGATAATTGGCGAAGAACATCGCCGACGGCAGGTGTCCGCCGTGCTTCTCCCTGAGCCAGGTGACCGCTTCCCGCCCTGACGGGGCAAGATAGCTTCCCTCAAACCGCAGATCGGCGGAGATTGGCACGCCATTGTCGGCGAGCCCTTTTTCGAAACCGGCGGCACGCGCCATCGCCTCCTTGAAAAAGGATGGCCCGGTGACATGGGCGATGCGGCGATGGCCCCTCTTCGCCAGATACTCGCCCATCAGATAGCCGCCGCCGAAATCGTCCAGCTGGACGCTGTCGACAGCATGGTTCGGCAGATGGCCGATGAAGACGGCGGGCAGATCGAGGCTGAGCAATTCGCTGTGCATGCCGTGCAGCGCGAAGTCGGCAACGATGACGCCGTCGACCCGCTTGCGCCCGATCTGGCGCAAATACTCGCGGCCGTGATCCTGTGAATGTCCGCCCGGCACGTCGGTGTTGAAGATCAGCATGTCGAGGCCGACCACTTCGAGCGTCGACTGCGCCGTTTTCACCAGCTCCGGATAGAACGGGTTGCGGATGTCCGGGATCAGCATCGCGATGATGTTGGTACGGCCGGTGCGCAGGCTCTGCGCCTGCGGGTTCGGGGTGTAGCCGAGTTCGTCGATCGCCGCTTGTACGCGCTCACGCAGCGATTTCGATACCCGGTCCGCATGGTTGATGACATGCGACACGGTCGTGCGCGACACACCCGCTCGCGTGGCAACTTTGGAAATCGTGCTCATGGTGAACAGGTTATGGGCACTTGAATGCATTTGCAAATCGATTTTACCGATGTCTCGCAAACTAGGGCCATCAGGCGGATTACACAAATGCCAAAAGAAAAGGCCGGGTTGTTAAGCCCGGCCAAGTGTGAAGGTCTATAACCTCCAGAGGGGAACGCGCCGGACGCAATGGGAGGAGACATCCGACGCAATTCGCATATGGGTCTGTATTGGTGGCGTTTCAACGATGCGGCAGTAGACCAACGGCGTTGCTGCCATAGAGCCAGAAACGCAAAGCATTCGAAGGGGCGGTGGATCGCAGCTGCCGGTTGGACACAAAGGTCGCCGAATGCAGGGCAGGCTCCTGACATAGGGACTTCAGTCTGTAGGCCTATCGACCAAGGACCCGCACAGCCAAACTTTGGTCCGAGGCTGCTATCGCAAAAGCCCGAATGCGAGAGTTTCAGGAACTGAGTTCCGAGGAGCCCCGTTGCGATGCCGACTGTTACAGGAGGCCGCCATGGACCCGAGCATTCACCAGGCACGTTGGCTGCTTTTTCCGTTATTTGGCCTGTGCTTCGGGGTCGCGGCCATTGGATTTATTGTTGGCTGACGGTGGAAGTCGGCGCTACCGCGGAGAGACGCAACCAAAGGAAGGCAAAAGACTTGCGCAGTAAATAGTCCCTTCCTGCGCTAGCGAGGCCCACCAGTTACCATCGTGGGACTGGTGGGTCTTGACGTTCCGGACGCAAACCATTGTTTTAAGCATCACACGAATTTCGAACAGGAGGCAGTACGACAGAGCCGTATGATTAAGGGGAGTTCCGACATGCGACTGACAAGTTCATTGATGACGACCCGGAAACGAAGGACCGGATCTTCACGAGGACGTCGTGTCGGCATTTCTGTAGTCGTCTTGACCTTCATTCTCGTCGTAAGCCCCTATCGCGTCGTGTTCGATGGATCATCGCAGCCGCTCGGCCCGCAGGCTGCCTGGGCCAAAGATGGCGGGAACGGCAACGGCAATGGCGGGAACGGGAACGGGAACGGCAATTCGGGCAATTCGGGTGGAAACTCCGGCAATTCGAACTCGAACGCTGGTGCCGGCAAGGGCAAAGCAAAGTCGCAGGACGACAATCTCCCTGATCCCGCCCCTGCGGTAAACCCCGATAGCAAGCCAAAACTCTTTGTCAACGCATCCACAGGAGACCGGGTCGAGGTGAGCGGCCCGAGCATTGGCGTGGTGCATTCGAACGGACTCAGCGAACGCATCGACAGCGACCAATATGAAATGCGGGATGCCGAGGGCCGCATCATCATTCGGCGCCTGGCGACGCGTTCCGATCGGGACAGGTTGCTTGGAATGATCAACTGAGGGCCAGTTCACATGGCCGCGCAGTGCGGCAATTTCGGCTCAAGCATGATCGCGAACAGGCGGATGGCGGCGCTCAGTCGCGTCGCGCAAGGTCATGGCAGCTTCGGTCCTGTTGCTGACGTTGAGCTTGGCCAGGATTCGCGTCATGTGGTGCTTTATCGTCTTTTCATGGAGGTTCAGCCGAAGCCCGATCCGCTTGTTGCTCAGTCCCGCGGCAACCAGCGTCAGGATCTCCCTTTCGCGGCTGGTGAGGTCGGCAAGTCCGTCAGCTTTCGCCGGCTCTTTTGATTGAGCCGAGAGATCGGCCAACAGGCGCGCCGACAATTGTGGACAGACATATCGTTCGCCCGACGCTACCGTGCGCAGGATCGCAGCCAACGTCCTCGACCCGACCCCCTTCAGAACATAGCCCCTTGCCCCGCTCTGCAACGCGGTCATCACGTGCTGGTTTTCTTCCGAAACGGTCAGCATCACAATTTTCAGTGCCGGATGCCGCTCAAGGGCCGGTCCGATCACGCCAAGGCCACCTCCAGGAACCGAGATGTCCATCAGCAGAATGTCGGGCCGCTGGTCTTCGATTATCCGCAGGGCATCGTCTCTGCTGCTTCCTTCACCGACGATCTCGAACCCGCCGATCTGATCGAGCGTGCGCACAACGCCTTCCCTGAACAGCGGGTGGTCGTCGACGATGGCGAGCTTGATGGCTGCTGTCATGTCTGCCCCATTTCAACGATGTTGAGGGCCATTCTTACGACTGTGCCACTCTGTGAGGAAGTTACGGTAAACTGGCCCCCGAGGCTTTCCACCCGCTCGCGCAGCCCTACGAGTCCCAGCCTCTCGGGACGCACGATTTGCGGGTCAAAGCCGGCGCCGGCGTCGGCCACTTCGATACAAACGCGCTCGCCGTCGAAATGTTTCTCGACCGACTGACCTTCACCTCCGGCATGACGGAATCCATTGTTCAGCGCCTCCTGGACGAAGCGGAAGATGCAGATCTTGGCCGCCGGCGACAACGGCGCATGGCCGCCGGTCATCGATAATCTCACTTTGACGCCGGTTCGTTCTTCGTGCGCCCGTACGGCAAGCTGGAGAATTTCACCCAGTTCGGCATGCTCGATATGCGGCAGGACAAGGCCCTTGCTGATGCTCCTGATCTCGCGCATGGCATCGTCCAGATGTGCTTTGATGGCCAGCAATTCCTGTGCACGCTTCGATTGCGGCGTAGCGGGATCGGCAATGACGGGGCTGTCGATCCCCAGCGCCGCGAGAGCAACCAATTGCGCCGGGCCATCGTGCAAGTCCGCACCGATGCGCCTGAGATAGCGTTCGTTAAGTGCGGTGGCACGCTGCGAGGCACGCTGCACCCGCAGCCTCAACAGTCTGTTTTGCGCAAGCAGATCGGAAAGCTCGGCGATGCGCTGCTTCAACGAGCGGCTCTGCGAACTGATCATGCGGCTGCCACGGAACACGATTGCCGACAGCCCGAGAAAGAAGGCCGCTGTGACGGCGGCAACGTCCAGCCAGGTTCGAATGAGTGCCTGATGCAGGTTTCTTTCAAAATCAGTGGCGACCTCGTAGAATTCTGAAACGGCCACCACTTCCCCCGACCATGGCTGCAGCACCGGATTGTAGATCTCGAGGAGATGCAAGCCGCTGGCCCTTTCGGCCTCGCTGTCCGAATCGTCCAGCTTGTCGAACTCCGAGACCATTTGGCCTGCGAATGCCGCCCGGAGATTGTCGCTGGGTTCAAAGCGCTTGCCGATCAATGTCTTGTCGGTCGAATACAGGATGGTTCCGTCGCGACGCCAGAGCTTGAAGGATTCGAGCCTTGTGCCGAGTGCCCCTTGTCCCAGCGTTTCATCGAGCGCGTGGGCGACGCTCTCGTCGAGCACTTCGCTCTTGCGCATATCCGGAAGCAGCGGCGCGATAACGCTGTCCACGTAAAGAGCCGTCGCGGAAGCCGAATTCTGCGTGACCACGGTTTCTATATGGTTCGTGACGGAAATCCCCACCACCACCATGGCTGACAGGGAAAATAGACCGCCCGCGAGCAGGAACTGCGTTGCCAGCGACAGCGCATTCCAACGGTCAACAAGGCTTGTCAGCCTGTGTGGCTTGGTGTTCCGAATGGCCCGCTCGGCAGCACGCCGCACCAGTGGCGCGATTCTGGAGAGCCGGCTAATCCGTTGTCGAACGTCGCTGAAAGACGCCATCCTAGGTGTGTAACCGATCAATCGGGATGGAACTAGGGCCTGATGAGAGGGCGAACAGCGTATCCGGCGCTTTTTTGGGCAAACCGTCTCATTGCGTCGTTCGGTAAAGCTCGGACGCGGCCTGCTTCAGTGCCGCCCGTCCATCCGGCCTCAGATACATCATGTGCCCGCCCTCCAGCACCTCGGTGCGAATGGGCTTTGCGCCGGCAAGCGAAGGAATTTGACCAAGCAGGTAGCGCGAGCCCATGTACGGCGTCACCAGGTCGCTGTAGCCGTTGACGATCAGCACGCCGAGGCTGGGGTTTAGCACGCGCGCTTGTTGAAGGTCGTCCATGACACCCGCATAGCCCTGACGCGTCGCGCTCGTCCCATAGTCCCAATTGCCGCTGACTTCACGGTTGAGAAGCCGATAGCTGATATCCGTGCGGAAGTTCAATTCATCACGCACATAGCCGACGAAAGCGGAGGTGAGCGCCGGCACGCTTCGGTCGAGCACCGGATCGGGACCCTCGACTCCCAGGCTCTCTGGCGCCACGTCCGCAGTCGCGATGTTGCCGTCATAGGCGCTGAGAACATTGCCCTTTGCCCGTGCAAACTCCTTGGCGAACAGCCCTATGGGAATGCGTGCAAAGTGCCGCTGGACGAGATCGAGCGGCAGACCGGTGATTGCGGCGACACGCTGGCTCGCCAGGCGTCCACCCTGCTCCAGCCCACCGGCCAGCGCGGCCAGATAATCGCCGAGCGCATAGCGTTCGACTTCCGCCAGCCGCTCCTGCAGGGCCGGGCCGGAAACGCCTTCGCTGTGTAGGCGCACTGCCGCCAGCGACGGCAGTTCCAGCGCCCAGTGGAGCGGCTGGAACTCGTCCGGGCGCACCAGCGTGAATTCGAGCGCCGGCGAAATCAGCACGACACCACTCGGGCTGATGCCGATGTCTTCCTGAAGCTTCCTGGCGAGCAATGCTGCTCGAAAGCCGCCATAGCTTTCGCCAGCCAGAAAGACAGGCGATGCCGTACGGTTCGTCTGCGCCAGATAGAGTCGGATAAACGCGCCTATCGACGCGGCGTCCTGGCTGACGCCCCAGAAGCTGTGTGCTTCCGTGCCGGGCGCTTCACGGCTGTAACCGGTTCCGACAGGGTCCACAAAGACCAGGTCGGTCATGTCGAGCCAGGTGTCGGGGTTATCGAACAGCCTCTGCGGCGACGGCAGGAAACTTCCATCGGCCGCTGTCGCCAGAACCCGCGGACCGAGCGCGCCGAGATGGAGATAGGCGGAAGCTGCTCCCGGACCGCCATTGAACACGAAGGTGATCGGGCGACGCGGATCCGGTCCCGTTTCTTTCCCTGCGTGCAGAGCATAGGCGACATAGAAAATCTCGGCGGTGATATCGCCTTTGCCGGACGGCAATGACAGCGTGCCGGCGTTGGCCTCGTAATCGAGCGTGCGTCCGGCAATGACGATCGAATGATCGGAAGTCTGCGGCGGTGGCAGGAGCGAGAGAACCCCGCCTGTGGGCGGCGGCCGCTGGGCCGTCTCCGCATGACCGAACCCAGTTCCGGCAACCAACAGCAGAAGCGCGAGGGCGATTTCTTGCAGCTTGATAGGCATGACGTCTCCGGAGCAATTGGCTGGAAACTAGCACACCGTCGGCCGAACCAAAGTCACAGCACCGTGCGCCAGTACATCTGACAAGAAGGGGTCGAATTTGGAAATCCGATGCCCAGGCGGAAGATAGGGCGCGAGGGTCACGGCGGCAGCCTAACCTCTTCCAGCAGATGCGTGCGGCGGAATGGCGGACCAACGACTTCGTGAATTTTCTGCCGGTTGACTCGATTGGCCCACTTCCTAGGTTGGCATTCGGGGCTCCCGTGCAATCCGAAGTTGGTATGACATCTTTCCACACCCGAAAGCTTGCCCTTCTCCTTCTATCGGCAAGCGCCGCCATCCTGTCTTCCTGCGTCATGCCCGACGACACGTCGAGCACTGCGAAGGAAGACGCCACGGCGGCGGCAGCCCGCAGGGAGATGGTCGGCCTTAGCGAGGCGGACGTTCGAATGTGCGCCGGCTTTCCTACCGCCACTGCCGATGTCGGCAAATCCGGCCAGATCTGGACCTATCAGCGCGTCGTTCAACGCGGCAATCTCAACATTGTCGTTCCGACCGTGGCCATTGGCCCCGTCCCGGCGCTGGGGGGTTCCGTCAACGTCGCCCCCGGCGGCTATTGCAACACGCAAATTCGAATGGTTGACGGTCATGTTGCCGAGGTTGCCTACGCCGGCGACAACAACCTGCCGAACAACCGCGATGCGCTCTGTGTCAGCACGGTAGACGCCTGTGTCGCCTACGCCCGTCAGTATCATCCAGGCAGGACAATGGGCAGATAGCGTGATGAGTGGCATTGCCGCTGATCTGAACGCCTGAGATTTCTGGTTTGCCGGCTAGTATCCTCGATCCCGATCGAGCATCACCGATTTGACCTGACATTCCCCGCTCTCAACCGCCGACCCCATCGCGAATAGCGGAGAAATAGCGGTCGGTTCCGACCTGCCCACCCTTGAGGGCAATTTCCAGCCCATCGATCGCCTTAATGCTTGAATGCGCCACACAAAGTGGCGAGCCCGGCGATGCCGGCAGCGGCATTCGCACAGTCAGCGCGTCTACGCCCATCTGGCCAAGTGCATGGCTCGACGTGTCGCCGCCGGCGATGACCACGCGCAGTAGCTTCTCTTGAAGCGTCAGTTCGCGGAGAACCTCGCCAAGGCCGTGGCCGAGCTTATGGCGGGCGCCTTCCCGGAGATCGATTTCTGCACCGCGGTCGGCCGCAGGCCCGAGCGCGGTGTAGAGGATGACGCTGCGCCCGGCCCGTAGGCTGGAGCGGCCGGTTGCCACCGCGCGCGCAATCGCGTCGTTCGAAGCCTCAGAAACCAGTTCGACTGGGTCGAGCTCGATCCCGTCGAAGCCGTCGGCCAGAGCATAACGGATCTGTCGTTCCGTCGTCGGCGAGCAGCTCCCCGAGACCACGGCGATCCTGTCGGCAGCGCCCGGCGGCGAAAAGGCGGATTTGGTATCCACGATCCGGTTCGCTGCCCATTCGACCAGCAAGGCATATTCGATGCCTGAAGAGCCGACGACGAAATAACCGCCCGGCTTGCGAGCGCGCCAAATCTCCTTGCCGGCAAGTGCCTGGGTTTCCAGGCTATCGACATCGACAAGCACAATACCTGAGCCATTCTCCACAAGCCGGTCGAATGCTTTCGACCGCGACGCAGACTGCAGCGTCGCCAGGTCGACCAGGCCCGAGGCGAGGCTGGTCTGGCGCGACAGATGGATCAGCAGGTCGGATTCGTCCATCGGCGTGGTCGGATGGCGGCTCATCACGGGATGGCGGTCGATGCGGAAATATTTTTCGCGATAGGCCGCGAACAGATGACCGAAGGCGGTGTAGCGCTTCAGCTGCGGCGCGCCGACCACCAGCGGCACGCCCTCTTGCCGGAAAACCGAGCGGCCGATTTCGATCGCCCGGCCGATGCTGCCGATTGCCGGGCTGGAATCGAAGGTCGAGCAGACCTTGTAGTGGCAGATCTCGGCGTTGACGGTCTTCAGCCAGGCGAAGGCATCTCGCAGATGCGTGTCCATCCACTGCGGCGTCTCGCTGCGGCTGGTGCCGGCCAGCCCAAGGGCGCGGCAATGCGCAAATTGCGAAAGCAGCGCCTCGTCCGGCTGGCGCATGAACAGGACGGTCGGCACGCCGCCGAGCTCGAGCGCCTCCATAACGTCGGTCGAGCCGGTCAGGTCGTCGCCATAGTAACTCAGAAGCAGGTTTTGCATGGCGTCAGGCCGCCTCGCCGCCGCCGAACTTCTCGATCGACCGCGCCAGCTCGACATGGCTCAAGGCATAATCCGCCAACGAAATGTCCTGGACCGCCGCCTGCCAGGCCTGCTGCACGGCGCGCACGCCGGCGCCCGGCCCGTCCGGGTGGCTGACGATGCCACCGCCGCAGAGATAGAGAAGATCGACCGTCCGGCCGGTTCGCTGGAAGGTTTCAGGCGCCTGCCCGCCCCACTGGCCGGAGCCGGCGACCGGCAATGCGCAATCGGCCGGCGAAAAGATCGGCGTGGTCACCGCCTTGAAGGATTCGACGAAGGACCAGTCGGGTTCCCAGTATTTTGAGGCGATGCCGTTGATCTGGAACTGGTCGACGCCGAGCAGGCGCCAGAACTGCTGCCAGACCTTGAAATCCATGCCAAGGCCGGGATGACGGGTGAGAATGTCCCAGCCATTGCGGTGGGCATGGAGCACAAGGCTGGAGCGTTTTCGAAGGTAAGCCATGCCGCCGAAACCGATCGAATTGATATTGACCACCGCGCAATTGCCGCCGGCCTTTGCCACCAGATCGTGGTTTCGCATCATCTCGTCGGGATCGGCATGTGAAATGCCGAAGGCATACATGACCTTCTTACCGGTCTTCTGCTCGTGGTCGAGGATCAACGGCATGATTGCCCTCACCCGCTCCGACAGCGGCGAATAGGCC
Source organism: Mesorhizobium sp. M0968 (assembly GCF_040319065.1). NCBI lineage: Bacteria > Pseudomonadati > Pseudomonadota > Alphaproteobacteria > Hyphomicrobiales > Phyllobacteriaceae > Mesorhizobium > Mesorhizobium sp. M0968. The sequence continues at coordinate 180,584 of NZ_JAMYNL010000003.1, read as the reverse complement.
GGGCTCATCAGCTTCTCGTCGTCCTTGATGAAGTCGACGCCGGCCGCAATCAGCTCTTGCACCATTGCGGCCGTCTCGTACGGGCGGAGTCCCAGCGCCGGCTTGACGATGGTCCCGATGATCGGACGATCCACGACACCGGTCAGCCTGCGGCTGCCCGTGACGCCGAATTGCGGGCCCGGATGCGCGCCCCGGTACTCCTCGGGTAGCCTCATGTCGACGACACGAATGCCGGACAGGCCCTTGATCGAAAAGGTGCCGCCGATGACGATGGTCATCAGCGCCGACAGGTCGGTGCCGATGGCGTCCAGCGGAAAGGCGATGTCGACGTCGGCGCGCTTGACCGGGCCGTTGCGCGCTTCGGGACCGGTTTCGGGAAGAGACGGCCGATCCGCATCCGGCAGATGCCGTATCGCCAGGACTCGCGCTGCGACCCTGGCCTTGAGCTCTTCGGTCTCGCCGGCCAGCGCGACGAAGGTTCCGGTCGACTGGTCGCTTGCGATCTTGGCCGCCAGCGCCTCGATATTGCCCGGCGTTTCGATGCGATAGGTGAGAACAATCATATTCGCGCGGCCTGCCGGGTGGTTCGAAAAAGGTTCCTTGGCCCTTGAAATCTGGTATAATGAGTACATAAGTTTTGCAAGCCCCATCCGGCTTGGCGGTAAGGGCGAGCCGGCAGCAGGCGTTCCGGAATTCACGGCGGAAATGCTAGATAGGGGCCGGTCAAAGGAGTGATTCGCGACGATGAACCGTTCGGAGCCGATCGTCCGGCGCAAGCTTTCCGACGAAGTATTCTTGAGACTGAAGCGCCTGATCACCAGCGGCGAATTGCTGCCGGGTGACGACATGCCGTCGGAGCGCGAATTGATGGAGCGCTTCGAGGTCGGCAGGCCGGCGATCCGCGAGGCAATGCAGGCGTTGAGCAATATGGGCCTCGTCGCGATCTCGCATGGCGAGCGGGCGAAAGTGCTGCAGCTGACCGCCAAGTCGATCATCAAACAGGTCGACGGCGCCGCCAAGATCATCCTGTCGTCGTCGAAGGACACGCTGGAGCACCTCAAGAACGCGCGTATCTTCTTCGAGCGCGGCATGGTCAGGGAAGCCGCAGAGAAGGCAACCGCCGAGGACGTGCAGCGGTTGCGCGCAACGGTTGCCGAGCAGCGCAGCCATCGTGGCGACTCGGAAGCCTTTATATCCGCCGACATGAAATTCCACACCCAGATCGCGGCAATATCCGGCAACCCGATCTATGTCGCCGTCAGCGAGGCAATGCTTGGCTGGCTAAAGGAATACCACACCGAAATGCTGATCTGGACCGGCAAGGAAAAGTTCACGCTGACCGAGCACGAAGAGATCATCGGACGCATCGAGGCCGAGGATGCGGATGGCGCCGAGAAGGCGATGATCAAGCACCTCGAACGCTCGCGTGCGCTTTACGTGATGAACTCCGGCAGCTGAAAATCAAGAGCAAGGTCCCGACCGCAGCGGCCGGCACCTTGCTCTCGGCCTGAGCCCGGACCGACGCAGTTTTCTGTTGCGTCTGAATCCGATGTATGTGCCGCGTGTTTTCATTCAACGATTTCGGCATTTGCATCTTCCCAGCCATGGATTTCCGCGGCCCGCTTTCGTCAGCAAGCCCGCATAGGCCCTCCTGGAGGCGCCGCGCTTGTTCTGGGACTGGCAATTCTTGCAAAGACTATGCTAGGCTTGCCACCCGAGAACGACACTGGAGTACCGCAATGGCTGACAGGGGCCTCCACGTTGTGATCTGGCTGCCGTCGAATTTCTATTCGGCCGTCGTCTCGACGCTCGTGGAAATGTTTCAGCTTGTGAATGACGTCTGCCGTTCGCAGGTTCTCTCCTGTGAGTTCGTTTCAAGGAGCGCGCCGTCGGCATCGAGCACCGGAATTTCCTTCCCGACAAAGGCTCAACCATCCCGGAAAATGGATGTCCTGATTCTCATTGCCATGCCGGGTGTCGAGATTCCGGAGCTTCTGCGCTCGCTCGACGAGGAGAGTGAGCATTCAAAACCGCTGATCGCGCTCGCGCAGCAGCAGGACGCAATCATCGCAGCACATTGCGGCGCGTGTTATCTGCTCGCCACTTCGGGATTGTTGGACGGCAAGCGCGCAACGATATCCTGGTGGCTGAAGAACGAGGCAAGCCGCCGGTTTCCGCAAGTGCGATGGGACGCTTCCCGCCTGCTCATTCGCCAGGACCGCCTTTACACATGTGGAGGCGGGTTTTCCGGACTCGAACTCGCCAGGGCTTTGCTGATCGATCTGGGCTTCGAGAAGGAAGAGCGGATCATTCGAAAACTTCTGGTTCTTCCTCCGCCGCGCAAATTCCAGAGTCCCTACGAATTTCCTCTCGACAAAATTTCGAACGACGCCAGCCCATTCGAGAACAAGCTGCGCGAGCTCTCGAAAGACAAGATGTCAGAAATCGATTTGAAATTTCTTGCAACCGAATTGGCAATGTCTTCGCGAACCCTGTCTCGCAGGTTTTTCGACGAGCTCCAGACAACGCCGGGAAAATGGATCCAGGAAAGGCGGCTGGAGTTGGCAAGGTCCATGCTTGAGGAAACGAAACTGAGCGTCTCAGAAATCTGCTATCGGGTGGGATATCAGGACGTCGCTTCGTTCAGCCGTCTTTTTTCCAAGACAACTGGAATGGCACCAGGCGAGTTTCGAAAGCAAGTCCGGTGACAAGTCGGCAGCGGAAGTGCTGCGGCTACGGGCAACCGCTGCGGAACTGCGGCGATTCATGAACCCCGGCGTGACTTCAGCCAATCCGGACGATTGCGTAGGGCGTCATCACAAGACGGTCTCGGCCCGACGCGTCGCGCTGAATCTGGCGTGACGTTCGTCCATCCCAGATATTCAGAAAACCCTGATCGGAACCGAGCCCGGAAACATCGACTGGAAGGTCGTCCGGAGTAAGGTTCGCCAGCCAGACGATGATCTTGCCTGTCTGGGAGTGGCCGGCCAGTGCCAGCACCCGCGTCTCATCGGTCGTTGTCGCCGCCACATGCGCATGGCCGGCCAGATCGCAAAGTCCTTTCACCGCGTGGAAAATCGGCCGGAGTGTACCTTCTTTGACAGGTTCGCCCGACGAGGCCAGCACGCCGAGTGGTCCGGTGAAGCTGCAGAGCGTCAGCATTTCGAGCCCGGCCGGCGCGACGCGCGCCGCATAGCCGATCGTCCATGCGGCCCCGAACAGCCCGGCATGGCGAGGGTCGCGGTCGGCCATGGCAATGCGCTGACTGTCGGGATTAGCCTTGGTCGCGCCGCCATAAGGGTTCTGGCGCATGGCAATGGTCGACGGCCCGATCCGATAAGGTATTGTTCCGAAGATCGTTCGTACTGACGCCGCGATGAAAGGCAATGCCTCCAGCGATTGCATGACGCTGAGATCGTCGGCGGCGTGCACGATCGGGCAGGTGCAATGCGTGACGAAATCGAGCGGGTCGGCCGGCACACGCTTGCGATTGAGTTCGGTGAAATAGCTGAACATGCCGCCGCCGAGGCGGCTGTCGGGAAAGGAGCGCCGCGCCGCGGCATAGACGTCTTCGAGCGGTGGGCATTGCGGCCATGCGCTGCCCGGCGGCGTCGACTGCCGGTCGACCGAGGGCGAGACGGCAATGGCCGAAAGCTTGAGCCCGGCCTGGCGCACCATGTCGGCGATGCCTGAAAGCTCGACGTCTAGATCGCGGTCGCCGGCAATGACACATTCGAGCGTTGTCCGGACCGGATAGGCGGCGGCGAGCCGGGCGTAGGATCGCAAGGCGTCGAGCCCATGGCCACGCGTCGGGTCGTAGTGGAACATCAATTGCTGCGGACCAAGCTCGGACAGCATCGGCAGCTTGCCCAGCGCCGCCTCGACCTCATCCGGGTAGATGATCACGCCAACATCCGGCAGCGCCGGTCCGGCTTGGCCGAGCGTGACGCGAATTGGTTCCGCGATTGCCGCAGCGGCCGGCACTTTCCCGCGACCCTCTATCCGCAAACTAGTGGTCTGGCGGAAGGTCTTGCCGGCAGGCAGCACATAGGGCCATGGCAGCGCGAGCGGCCGGACATAGGTCTTGTAGGAGGCATCCGACCAGTTGCGCTGGTCCTCCATCTCGAAAATGTCGCCTTGCATCCGGCATTCGGCGGTGACGCCCGGCCGGACCTCATAGGTGATCGCCCGCAGATCCTTGAAAGGCTGCCAGGGATCGATCAGCTCCGGAAGCCGCGTCGCGACCACGCTGCCATCGGTATGCTCGACCGTGACCGGGCTGCCGGCCAGCCCGGCAATTGGATGCAGGATGCAGAAGCCGCAGCGATTGGTCTCGAAATCGTTGTCGGGAAGAGCGCTCACGTCGAAGATCAGCTGGCCATCGGCCGAGCCCTTGATGGTCGCACGGAAGTCGAGCCGGCTTCCCTCTGGTCCGAAACAACCTGCCGAATAGCTGACGAAGAAAGCGTCATCGCCCTGGTCGATGATTAAATCGGTGAGCGCCGGCTCGTAGGTGCCCCAGTCGCGATCCCTGACGATGAAGGCGACGGCGCGCAGAACCTCGGTGCCGCCATGCCGGATGGTGCGCAGATTGCCGTTGACGAAGTCCGCCGTCAGCGCGCCGGCGCGCAGCCTGACCGGTTCGGCTTCAACGGCACGTGTGCCGTAGAGGAGGAAGGCGTCGGCTGTCATTTCGGCAAGGCGTCGAGTTGCACCGGCTCCCGGGTTGCGGCGCCAGCGTACGCAGCCTCGACCAGCGCTAATGTCTTGAGGTTGTCCGCGCCCGAGGTCGCGGGCTCGGTTCCCTTGGTCAGGCAGTCGACCCAATGCTTTTGAATGGCGACGACGCTTTCCTGGATGTTGTGCCACGGCCGTGATGCCCAGGCCAGCAGCGGCGGCGAGACGTCGCTCACAGCTGTCCCGCTCCTGCCGGTGACGGTGAGGCGGTAGCCCTGCGCCAGCCGGATCGTGCCGTCGCTGCCGTCGATCTCGATCAGCGTCTCGGGGAACGGCTCTGTCGCGAGCCTGCTGGCGTAGCTGCAGTCGACCACGGAAGTGGCTCCGCCCGTGTGGTCCATCAGCATCGTCGCAACGTCCTCCCCGGCAATGCCGGGATTGATGCGCGCCGTTCGCGCAGTGACGGTCGAGACGTCGCCCAGCAGGAAGCGGGCTATGTCGAGGATGTGGATACCCAGATCCTCGATGATGAAGCGCTTTCCCGTCGCCAGATAAGGCTGGCCGGAAAACACGTCATAGGCAGAGCGGAACGAGATCCGTCCGAAAAAGGGGGTGCCGATTTCGCCGCTGTCGAGCACGGTACGCACCGCCTGGATCGGCGACTGCCAGCGAAAATTCTCATGCACCATCAGCGGCACGCCGGCGTCAGCACAGGCCTTTACCATCGCCTTGGCGTCGGCAAGCGTCGGCGCAAACGGTTTTTGGCAGATTGCCGGAACGCCGTGCTGCGCCGCCATCTCCACGAGCATTCTGTGGCTTGGTGCCGTGGTGGCGATGTCGACGAAATCCAGCCTTTCGCCGGCAAACAGCGCTGCCGCGTCGGTATAGCGCCGTGCGACCCCGAACTGGTCGCCAATGATCCGTAGCCGGTCCGGATCGCGGTCGCAGATGGCGGTGATCGAGGCGCCCTCTATGTCGCGCCAGGCATGCATCTGGTTGATGGCAAAGAAGCCGCAGCCGATCAGCGCTCCACGCAGTTCCGCCATGTCAGCCGGCCTTTGCCATCTGCATCAGCGTGACACGGCTCTGCAGCCGGCGCTGTGCCTGGTCGACGACGACGGCGACGATGATGACGAGGCCCTTGATCACCATCTGCCAGAACGAACTCACTCCCATCATCACCAGCCCGTCCGAAAGGATGCCGATTACGAAGGCGCCGACAATGGTGCCGCCGATCGTGCCGCGACCGCCCGACATCGAGGTGCCGCCGAGCACCGCCGCGGCAATGGCGTTCAGCTCGAAGCTCTCTCCGGTTGCCGGATGCGAGGCCATTAGTTCGGACGAGATGATCAGCCCGACGATCGCCGCGCAGAAGCCGGAGAACATGTAGACGAACATCTTCACCATATTGACGCGGACGCCCGAAATCCGCGCCGCCCGTTCATTGCCACCAACCGCGAAGATGTGGCGGCCGAGCGGGGTGTATTTGGCGAGATAGGCCGCCCCTAGCGCAACGACGAGCAAAATCCAGAGCGCGACCGGCAGGCCGAGCAACCGGCCGGCGCCGAGAAAGCCGAATCCGGTGGTGCCGAGCTCCGGCTTGCCGACGAGATTGGGGAAAGTACGGCCGTCGGACGACAGCAGCGCCAGGCCGCGCGCGACATAGAGCACGCCGAGCGTGGCGATGAACGGCGCAACGTTGAGCCTGGTGATCAGCAAGCCGTTGACGGCGCCGATCAATATGCCGACGGCAAGCGTGATCAGCGCGATCTCGAAGACGTTGAAATAGATGGTGTAGCCGACCTGCAGGTCGATGCCGTTGAGCACGAGATAGCCGGCCACCATGCCGCACAGGCCGACGATCGAGCCGACCGACAGGTCGATGCCGCCGGTGATGATGACGAAGGTCATGCCCATTGCGAGGAATGCGTTCAGCGCCACATGCTTCGACATCAGGATAAGATTGGCGGCCGATAGGAAATTGGGGGCGGCTATCGAGAAGAATAACAGCACGGCGATCAGCGCGATGAACGTCCTCGCCTTCATCAGCGTCAGCAGGACCGAGCCGCCCGACATGGAGTTGACCGCCGCCTTGGCTGGGATGTCAGTCATGCGTCTTGCTCTCCGTGCGGGACCGGTCCGTGGCCGAAGGCGGAGGCAGCGACGAGTGCGGCCTCCGTCGCCTCGGCGCGGTCGAACATGCCGGTCAGTTTTCCATTGCTCATCACCGCGATGCGGTCGGACAACGCCATCACTTCGTCGAGATCGGAGGTGGCAAACAGAATCCCCAGGCCGTCGCGCGACAGCTTGCGCATGGTGCGGAACACGTCGGCCTTGGCGCCGACGTCGATGCCGCGGCTGGGCTCGTCCATCAACAGCACCTTCGGCCCGGTGAGCAGCGCCTTGCCGATCACCACCTTCTGCTGGTTGCCGCCTGACAGCGACGAGACTTCCTGCGCCGGATCGGCGACCTTGATCGCCAGTTCGCGCACCGTCCGGGCCACCGCCTGTCGTTCGGCGGCACCACGAATGTGGAACAGGCGCACGAACCGCGACAGGCTGGCCAGCGTCAGATTGCTGGCGACGGAGAGGATCGACACCAGCCCTTCGCGCTGGCGGTCTTCGGGGATCAGCGCCAGGCCGCGCCGGATGCGCCGCGTCGTGTCGCGCTCGTGCACTTTTTTGCCGGCAATGAATATCGTGCCCGTCGAATGGCCGTGGCGGCCCATGATGCAGTCGAACAGCTCGCTGCGTCCGGCGCCCATCAGGCCATAGATGCCGAGAATTTCGCCGGCGCGCAGCGACAGCGAGACGTGATCGACCGCAAGCCCGCCGGTGACGCGCGGCAGGCAGATGTCCTCGGCGCGGAATATTTCCTCGCCCGGCACATGGCCGTCGGCCTTGGCGAAGTCCTTGGCATCCGAGCCGATCATCTGCCGCACGATCCACTGGGTGTCGACGTCTTTCATCTCCGCCTGGCCGGTGATGCGGCCGTCGCGCAGCACCGTGATGGTGTCGCCGATGCGGATCAGTTCCTCGAGCCGGTGCGAGATGTAGACGATTGCCACGCCGCGTGCCTTGAGGTCGGCAATCACCTTGAACAGTATCTCGACTTCCGCCGCGCTGAGCGCCGAGGTCGGTTCATCCATGATCAGGATGCGCGCATCGAGCGAAACCGCCTTGGCGATCTCGACCAACTGCTGCTGGCCGATGCGCAGATCCTCGACCAGCATGTCGGGCCGGATGCCGGCTTCCAGGCGTTCAAGGAACTCCGCCGCACGGCGCTCCTGCTCCTTGCGGTCGATCTTGCGGAAGCGGTTGGTGATCTCGCGGGTGGCGAAAATATTTTCGGCGACAGTCAGATTGCCGAACAGATTCAGCTCCTGGAAAACCATGCCGATGCCGCGGCTCACGGCATCACCGGAAGACGAGAATGAAACCTCCTCGCCGTCCAGCAGGATGCGCCCGAGCGTCGGTTGCTCGACGCCGGCGATGATCTTCATCAGCGTCGATTTGCCGGCTCCGTTTTCGCCGACCAGCACGTTGACCGCGCCTTTGCGCACCTCGAAATTCGCCCGCTTGACCGCGACGGTGCCGGAATAGACTTTCGAGACGTCCTCCAGCTTCAGGATGACATCTTGATCGCCGCTCATGACTTCGGCCCGATCTTTGCCTCCGCCGGCGTCACCAGCGGCAGGTCCTGGCCACTGCCCGGCGTATAGGCGCCAAGTACCTCGACGCTGCGGCCCTCGAGTGCCTCGCGCGGCAGCTTGGAAAGCACGGTCTTGTCGGCATAGGCGTTGAAAGCCTTGCCGAACTGGGCGAAGTCGATCTGGTTGGTGAAATCGTTGAACTGGATGAAGTCGAGGCTGTCGCGCAGCGCGGTTCCGCGCATTGCGGGTCCGATCTGCACCCGCGCGTCCGCCTTGCCGTCGCCGTCGGCATCGACGTCCATCGTCGCCGCGCGTGACTGTGTGTTGGCTGCCACGACCTTGCCCTCGATCCGAACGGCGAAGGTCCATGGCGAATTCGCCTGCTTCTTCGGGTTGCCGTATTTGGCGCCGGCAGCGGCGGGATCGGTCTTGGCCAAGGTGTGAACCTCGGCAAACGGCCCGGCCTTCTGCTGCAGATAGGGTATGACTTTCGCCGCCCAGATGTCCTCGACCATCTTGTCGGGATCGAATGCGGAGCCAGTGCCGCCGTTTTCCGCCGACGGCGTCGGCAGGATCTTGCAGGCGGTCAGGCTGCCTATTGCTGCGAGGAACAACGCGACAAGGATCGGCCGGGTCAGCGTGTTGAACATGTCGGCTCGTTCGGCATGGCGGTCAGGAGCACCCAGAGAAATGGAGGCAAGGGCGAAATGGAAGCAAGGGACGAACCGGAGGCTCGTCCCTTGCTGCTTGATGTTACGCCGGCTCAGTTGGTGAGCGCGAACGTCTCCAGCTTGGCGGCATTGTCGCCATTGACCAGGACGCAATCCATCAATTGCTTTTCCTCGGCCGGAGACTTCTTGTTCTTGATGAAGTCGTTGGCCTGCTCGACCGCCATCTGCGCCTGCGCGAAGGCCGGCTGCAGGACTGTCGCCTTGATGCCGCCGGAGGTGATCGAGTCGCGCACGTCGTTCGACCCGTCGAAGCCGACGACGATGACGTCCTTGCGGCCGGCAGCGGCAAGTGCCGCATGAGCGCCCATCGCCATCGTGTCGTTGCCGGAGATCACGCCCTTGATATCGGGATTGGCCTGGAGGATCGATTCCATCTTTGAATAGGCCTCGGTCTGGCTCCAATTGGCCGACTGCTGCGCCACCATCTTCAGGTCCGGATAGTCGTCGATGACGTCGTGGTAACCCTTGGAGCGGATGCCGGCATTGGTGTCGGATTCCTTGCCGACGAGCTCGACGAAATTACCCTTCTCGCCCATCAGCTTGACGAATTCCTGCGCGCCGAGCTGGGCGCCCTGATAATTGTTGGAGACGATCTGCGCGACGGCAACGCCGGTGGCATTGATCTCGCGATCGATCAGGAAGGAAGGAACGCCTGCGTCCTTGGCCTTCTGCACCGCGGCGACGGTGGCGTCGGCGCCGGCATTGTCGAGGATGATCGCCTTGGCGCCGCGGCCAATCGCCGTGTCGATCAATTCGGATTGCTTGTTGGCGTCGTCGTCATGGACGAGCACCAACGCCTCGTAGCCGAGTTCCTTGGCCTTCGCCTCCGCGCCGACAGCTTCCGCCTTGAAGAACGGATTGTCATGCGAGGGCGTGATGATGGCGATCAAATCCGCCGCATAGGCGGGTGCGGCGGTGCCAAGCGCCAGCATGCCGGCAAAAGCCGCAAGCGTCATTCTGCGTGTCAGTTTCATGTATTCCTCCCGTTGAAAATCTGTGCCTTGTCCCCAAGGCTATATGCATTCGATTTGGTTAGTCGTAGGCGGCGGGTCGCGTCATATTCACAAGCCCTTGGCCGGCTTCACTTCGACGGATCGCTCCCCCTATCCTCCACTCATCCAGCGCCTGATTCCTGCTGCGAAGCTTGACGGTCCGATCCATCGAACAGCTAAGCCAACTGGTATAATGAGTCAATGACAATTTCAGGTGACATGTTCCGGAGAACGCGTCGCTGCCCTCAAGTGATGCGCTGAATGCTCGCGGCAATCTCCTCCGGCTCGAACACCCGCTTCCAGTCGTCGCGCATCAGCACCGGCTTGCCGAACTCTATCGCCTTGTTGCAGGCGTCGGAGAACACGCCTTTGGTCTCGCCGAAGATGACGGCGCCAAGCACGTTCATATGACCAAGCAGGAAATCGAGCGCCGCCTGCTTGTCGACCCCGCGCGCCACCACCTCGTCAACGGCCTCCTTCATGACGACGAGCAGCGAAGCGCATACCGTTTCCGAAAGGCCGGGCTCGAGCAGCGCCATCTGATCGACGGTGACGCGATGCGAGCGCATGACCGGGGCCCAGATGATCTTGGCGATCGCCTCACCCTTGGCGAAATCCTCCTCGGGTCCCTGCATCAAGGCGCTGACCATGTGTTGCTTGGCCTTGACGCCGCCGAAATAGTCCTTCTTCGCCGCCATGTCGGTCTCGTCGTTGAAAATCGGCGGATGGCACGGGTGGGTGACGAAATACGTCAGGTCCGGCCGCTTCGGCAAATGCCCGGCGAAAGGTGCCGCGGCGTCGAGCACGACGACCATCGTGCCTGATGCAAGCTTGCTCTCGATGTTCGCCGCGACCTTGCCGATATGCGTGTCCGGCACCGCCAGGATCACCACATCGGCGCCATCAAGCGCCTCATCGGCGCTGACGGCATCGATGCCGAGGCCCGACTTAAGCCGCTCGCGGCCGGCGTCGCTGACCTCGACATGGCGTATCGTATAGGGAGATCCGCGAAAATTGGTCGACAGACGGTAACCCATTTTGCCGCCCGCACCAAACAGCGCAATCGTTGTCATGTGTCCGTTACTCCTGAATTCCAACGATGGCCCTGCCGATCGTCATCCCATTGACTTGTATGCACATTGCCGCCGGTTGGCGGATTAGAGAACGCAGGGGAGCCGCCGCTCAAATGACGATGCCATGGACGATGTCTCGGGCGCCCGGATGTCCAGCACAGCGCAGCTACGCGGAGCATGCTACCTTAGGTACACATTATACCAGCATACCAAATTGGCAAGCGGCCATGGCACGGCTCTGACCACTTGCTCGACCGTCGTTTACCTCCTGTTCAACGGCAAGGAGCGATCATCGCGCTGAACCGCCGATCGGCGGGATGATTCGCAGCCGACAAAGGCCCATGCTCGAAACTTCACTCTACAGCCCGGTCAAGACCTTCCTGGAAGGCCTGGGATTTATGGTCAAGGGCGAGATCGGCGGCTGCGATCTGCTGGCGCTGAGTGCCGACTCTCCGCCGATCGTCGTCATCTGCGAGCTGAAGCTGAAGTTCAACCTCGAACTGGTGCTCCAGGGCGTCGACCGTATGGCGGCGAGCGACGAGGTCTGGCTAGCGGCATGCATGTCGGCCCGTGGCAAGGGCCGTGAGAGCGATGTGAGATACCGCAATCTCTGCCGTCGGCTCGGCTTTGGCCTGCTTGGCGTGCGACCGAACGGCGAGGTTCAGGTGCTGCTCAGCCCGACGGCATTGGCTCCGCGTCGGGACCCCCGGCGCCGCTCGAAGCTGATCGACGAACATCGGCGTCGGCAGGGAGATCCTGTCGCCGGCGGCGGCTCGCGTGCGCCGATCATGACCGCCTATCGCCAGCAGGCACTGGCATGCGCCGCAGCACTCGCCGACGGCCCAAAGCGGCCGCGTGACTTGAAGCCCAAGCTGCCGAACGCGCCCAAGATTCTGCTGCACAATGTGTATCGCTGGTTCGCGCGCACCGATCGCGGGATCTACGAACTGACCGCTCAGGGCCGTGAGGCGTTGCAGCGCTGGCCGCAGACCGATCGCAGCCACACCGCTGCCTGAGACAGGCAACGCCGGATTTCGCGCCCTGCTTTCCGCGACAATCACGGCTTTCGGCAAGACATCACCTCGTCACGGAACCATATTTCGACACGATGGTTTTGTCGTCACCGAATTGATCGTCCGCTGAGCAAACGGAAGGAACGGCCATGCGCCTATCGACGACAATTGCCACACTTTCGGCGCTGGCCCTTGCCTCGCCGGTCTATGCGCAATCCGTGGCACCAGAGCTTGCCCCTGTCCCGCCGACGGCCCCGCAAACCCTGCCAGAGCAAGCCACGCCCGAAGGGACCACTCCCGACCAGGCTACACCTGACCAAGCCTTCTCCGCCCAGAATTTCACCGCTGTGACAATCGTGGCGATGGAGGATCTGCCTCCTGAAATCAAGGCACAGGCGGAGGCCGTCGTCACCCAGACCAGCGCCGAGGATTTGCGCATCCTGCAAAGTTCGATCGACGCATCGCCGCAGGCGGCATCGGCGTTGGCGGCGAACGGGCTTAATTCCACGCAGGTCGTCGCAGCTAATATCGACGGCGACGGCACCCTGACGCTGATCATCCAGACGACGACGTGAGCGGCTGAAAGCGGACAAGCCGGCTCCGGCACGGAACCAAAGCCCGCTTGATCGCGGAGGACTGTCATGGCCGAGGCTGCAGTTCGCAACTTCACCATCAATTTCGGGCCACAACATCCCTCCGCTCACGGCGTCCTGCGGCTGGTGCTCGAACTCGACGGCGAGATCGTGGAACGCGCCGATCCCCATATCGGCCTGCTGCATCGCGGCACCGAAAAGCTCATCGAGTACAAGAACTACCTGCAGGCCTTGCCCTATTTCGACCGGCTCGACTACGTCGCGCCGATGAACCAGGAGCATGCATTCTGTCTCGCCGCCGAGAAGCTCCTCGAAATATCGGTTCCGAAACGCGGACAGCTCATCCGCGTGCTTTTCTGCGAAATAGGCCGGCTGTTATCGCACCTCCTCAACGTCACCACGCAAGCCATGGACATCGGCGCGCTGACGCCGCCGCTCTGGGGTTTCGCCGAGCGCGAGAAGCTGATGGTCTTTTATGAGCGCGCGTCCGGCGCCCGCATGCACGCGAATTATTTCAGGGTCGGCGGCGTGCATCAGGATCTGCCGCCGGAACTCCTAGACGACATCTGGAAGTTCTGTGATCCGTTCCTCAAGGTCTGCGACAATCTCGAAGAGCTGTTGACCGAGAACCGCATCTTCAAGCAGCGCAATGTCGATGTCGGGGTGATCGGCCTCGACGATGCCTGGGCCTGGGGCTTTTCCGGCGTGATGGTGCGCGGATCGGGCGCGTCCTGGGACCTGCGCAAGGCGCAGCCATACGAATGCTATTCGGAGATGGATTTCGATATCCCAGTCGGCAAGCATGGCGACTGCTACGACCGCTATCTCGTCCGCATGGAGGAAATGCGCCAGTCGGTCCGGATCATGCGGCAATGTCTGGAAAAGTTGCGCTCACCAGAAGGCCAGGGACCGGTCGCGATTCCGAGCCACAAGATCACGCCGCCGCCGCGTGCCACGATGAAGCGCTCGATGGAAGCGACGATCCACCACTTCAAACTTTATACCGAAGGCATTCGCGTGCCGAGCGGTGAAGTCTATGCCGCCGTCGAGGCGCCGAAGGGTGAATTCGGCGTCTACCTCGTGTCGGACGGGGGCAACGTTCCCTACCGATGCAAGATCCGCGCACCTTCCTTCGCCCACCTGCAAGCGATGGATTTCCTGTCCCGAGGCCATATGATCGCCGATGTTGCCGCGATCATCGGCTCGCTCGACATCGTGTTCGGAGAAATCGATCGCTAGTTTAGCCAGGTCGCAGGATCTTCCCCGATCGCAGGATCATTCGTCGTTAGTAGCCGCGCAGGCAGGCCTGGACGGCGCTCGACCACCGGTCAGACGAAGGCTCTCACCTGTGGCGGGCCAGCTCAAATTCTCACATCAAAGACGGACGCATGGCCGCGACAAGGCGCAGCCAAGCGTCAAGGAGTTTCACAATCTGCGCGGCCCGACGGCGCACGAGCCCTTCCAAGTTCGGAAGCGCTCTCCACGGCGCGGAAAGAACGCGTGTTCCGCCGTTCCTCGTACCGCCTCAATGCACGATCAAGCCCTTCATCCAGGCAACAAATCTGTTGCCGCGAACTATCCCGCGCACCCTGGCAGCGGCCCATCTCGCTTGCATCGTAGCGCCGACATGGCAATGGCAGACGATTTGGTGCAACTGCCGGTCGCTCAGTTCGAAGAAGCGCTTTGCCTCACCATAGGTATCATCGCTGAGGCCCATGGCACGCAGAACCGGATCCTCGAAGGCGACAGTGAGCGGCGTCCCAGCGCCACGCGATCTGTCGCGCGCTTCCCTGTTCATATATTCGGTGCCTGGAAGCGCCCCAAGGCATCGCGTCGGGTTTTGTTCGAGAAGTTCCGCCCAACGTTCAATCCGCTGGGTTCGAGTCATCGCCGGATACGCCGCGAAGGACTCAACTTCCGCGACGGCCTGCAGTTGGTCGAGTGTTTGATGTTTCATGGTCGGCTCCTGTCGACAGGTGAATTCGCCCACGCCTATATGAGCAATTATCGCGCCATGGAGCGCTGACAAGGCCGGACCGCCGCAACATGAGGCGTACGGATCACCTGCCCGGTGAAGCGGCGCTCGAATTCCGACGCGCCCCCGCCTGTGTTCGATGTCGACCCGTTAACCGAACCCGTTTCCGGACAGGAACTTTTGCGGAAGCTTGCCGTTTGGCTTTGCGTCCGCTTCGGCGGCTGCAATATCAATCTTGAAAGCAATTCCGTTGGACACGAAGCCTCAACGCGTCGAGCAAGACGTCGAGCCTGTAAATGAAACCCGGGAGCAACCGGCCCCGGTTCGAGAATCTCGTGAGCGATCGGCAGAGCCCCGGCAGGAAAAACCCGACGGGAACGCCTCGCAACGAAAGGCCGGTCTGCTCGGCTTTCCCAGGCGCCATCCCTATGCGGCCGCAGCCATCGCGCTTGCGCTGTTGCTCGTCGCGGCAGGCATCGCGATCTGGTGGCTGAACGCTCGCCAGTACGAATCGACCGACGACGCCTTCATAGATGCGCGCACAGTGACGATCGGTGCGCAAATAGCCGGCCGCCTTACCGAACTGGCGGTTACCGACAATCAGCATGTACAGGCGGGCGATGTCCTCCTGCGTATCGACGACAGCGACTATCAGGCAAACCTGAAGCAAGCCGACGCCGGCGTTGCCGCGGCCGAGGCCGAAATCGTCAATGTCGCCGCCCAGATCGAGGCTCAAAACGCGAAGGTAAACGCTGCCCAGAGGCAGGTTGCACAGGCCAAGGCAGCGCTGGATTTCGCCAAGGCCGAGGATCAACGCAATCGCGAACTCCTGGCCAGGGGCACAGCAACGCAGCAGCAGGCGCAGCAGGCGGCATCGACGTTGCGTCAGGACCAGGCCGCGCTGGACAGCGCCGAGGCCAATGTCGCCTCCGCAAAAAGCCAGGTTTCGGTCTTGCAGGCACAGGCCAGGAGCGCCGAGGCGCAGCTCGAGCAGGCCAAGGCCAGCCAGGAGCAAGCCCGCACGACGCTGTCACGCACGACTATCACAGCACCCGCAGCCGGGCGGGCAACGAGCATTTCTGCGGCTAACGGCACCTACGCCCAACCTGGCCAGGTATTGATGATGTTCGTTCCCGACGAGGTCTGGGTGAAGGCCAATTTCAAGGAGACGCAGCTCGATCTGATGCGGCAGGGACAGCCGGTCGACATCGACATCGACGCCTACCCGGACAAGTCCTTCCATGGTCGCGTCGACAGTATCCAGGCCGGCAGCGGCACCGCCTTCAGCCTCCTGCCGGCCGAAAATGCCACCGGCAATTTCGTCAAGGTGGTACAGCGCGTGCCGGTCAAGATCGTCTTCGACAAGCCGCCGGATGTGCTTCTCGGGCCGGGCCTGTCGGTGGTGCCGACGGTCAAGGTGCGATGAGCGGCGAAACCGCCAGAAATCAGGGTGAAAGCCGATCCGCCGCCGGGACGCACAATCCCTGGCTTATCGCCGTCGTCGTCTCCATCGCCACTTTCATGCTGGTGCTCGACACCTCGATCGCCAATGTCGCCCTGCGCAACATCGCCGGCAGCCTGGCGGCCGGAATGGACGAAAGCACCTGGGTGATTACCACCTATCTCGTTGCCAACTCGGTGATCATCCCGGTCAGCGGCTGGCTGGCAAGCATCATCGGCCGCAAGCGCTACTACATGCTCTGCGTTGCGACCTTCACCGTCGCGTCGCTGCTGTGCGGACTGGCGCCCAACCTGGAACTGCTCATCCTGTTCAGGGTCCTTCAGGGACTCGGCGGCGGCGGCATGGCGCCAAGCGAGCAATCGATCCTTGCCGATACCTTTCCGCCAGAAAAGCGCTCGCAGGCCTTCGCGCTTTACGGCATTGCCGTCATCGTTGCACCGACGGTCGGGCCGACGATCGGCGGCTGGCTGACCGACCATTTCTCCTGGCACTGGATCTTCTTCATCAACGTGCCGTTCGGCATCCTGTCGCTGGCCCTGGTGCAATGGCTGTTGGTCGAACCGGACGTACTCGAACGCGAACGCAAGGAACGGCTGAAAGGCGGCCTGAAGATCGACGGGATCGGGTTCGTCCTGGTAGCGACGGCATTGGGGTGCCTGGAGATTTTTCTCGACCGGGGCCAGCGCTACGATTGGTTCGCCTCGGATTTCATCACCACTTTCGCAGTGATTTCCGCGATCGCGTTCCTGCTGCTTATCCCATGGGAACTCAGTCGCAGCGATCCGGTCGTCGACATGCGCCTATTATTCACGCGCCAGTTCGGCACGGCGTTCCTGGTCATGATGGCGGTCGGTGCTATCCTGTTCAGCACCACCCAGATCGTGCCGCAGCTGCAGCAGACGACATTTGCCTACACCGCGACGCTCTCGGGCCTTTCGATGATGCCGGGCGGCATCGCCATGTTGATCTTGATGCCGGTGTCCGGATTTGTAGGCAGCATCGTGCAGCCCAGATACCTGATCATGACGGGCATGTCGGTGGTCGCAGTGGCCCTTTGGCATATGACCTCGCTTACTCCGGACGCCAGCTTCCGCTTCTTTGCCTTTGCCCGTGTTTTCCTGATGGTCGGGCTGCCGTTCCTGTTCATTCCCATCTCGACCGCGGCCTATGTCGGCCTGCCCCCGCAGAAGACCAACCAGGCATCTGCGCTGATCAACGTTGCACGCAATATCGGCGGCAGCATCGGCGTCTCGCTGTCCAACACCGTCATTGCGCAAAGCTCCCAGATCCATCAAACGAATCTGGTCGGCCACACCGTGCAGTCGTCGCCCGCCTATCAGCAGGCGCTTCGGCAGGCGACCGAGCATTTCGTCGCCCAGGGTTCGCCAATGGTCGAGGCGAAGCAGCAGGCGATCGCCTGGCTTGGCCAGTTGATCGCTCGCCAGGCCACGCTGCTCGCCTATGTCGATGTCTTCCGCTACTGCGCGGTGGCAACCGCCCTGCTCGTTCCGCTGGCGCTGCTGCTGCGGTCAAGCAAGTCAGGCGGCAGCCAGCCGAATCCGGAGATGGGCTGACCCGCAGGCGCGACGGTGTAGTTCCAAAAACGGGCAAGCCGGGAACCAGCCGACCCGTTGCGTTGTTCTGCGCCAAGAGGAGATGATTACGATGGCCACTATTCCCACACCCGAGCCAACACCGACCCCGGTGCCACCGCCTCCCATCCCCGATCCCAAGCCCGTGCGTGAGCCGGACCCCGACAGGCTCCCCGACGAGGATCCCGTTCCCAACCCGGATGAAAACGACATTCCACCGAAGCGGATGGCTGTTACCCGGCAATTGCCATGATCGTTCTGCAGCGTGCACGGGCGATTGCTTCCGCCAGTGGCGCTGCCTGTCAGATTTCGAGCATGGCGTAGGGGCGGCCAGTCGGTTTGGCGACATGCATGGCAACGTTATAGACCGACGCCCCGCCCGGCGTACGGCCCTCGTAGGCGCCGCGATGCGCATGACCATGCACCACCGCACTGACCTGGAACCGGTCTATTGTTTCGGCCAGGCGTGACGAACCGAGAAACGGGAAGATCTCCAGCGGCTCGCCTTCGACCGTCTCGACGACAGGCGCGTAGTGCAGAACGACAAGCGTGCGTTTGGCGCGGACCTGCCGCATCGCGTTTTCAAGCCGCATCGCTTCGTTCACGCTTTCAGCCACCATCGACTTGATGGCCGGTTCGCCGAAGGAGCCGAGCATGCGCGATCCAAAACCGCCAACGAAACCCTTGACCCCGACGAACCCGACCTCGTGAATCTCCGTCGCCTCGCCATCGAGCAGATGAACGCCCGCCTGGCGCAGAATGTCGGTGACCTGCTCGACGGCGCCTGACTCATAGTCGTGGTTGCCAAGTACGGCGACGACGGGGATCGTGCAGGCACGCAGTTCCTCGGCAAGGATTTCGGCCTCCCGAGGCTTGCCGAGATTGGTAAGGTCGCCGGTCAGCACGAGAACCTGGGCTTCGCGCGACATCTCGCCGAAAAGATCGCGGTACGACGCCTGGTCCTCCTTGCCGACATGCAGATCGCCGATGGCGGCGATCTTGAGTGTGCCGCCGTTTTCCGCCTTTGCCGAAGCAGGTTTGAGTTCGTCAGCCATCGCTATATTCTCCTTCACCGCCGACGTCGGCAAAGCCCCATTCCTTGACGTCGATCTCATAGTCGGTTCGTGAAAGCATGCGCCCGCGGCAGATCCGCATCCGGGAAGGCGGCAGTTCGCGCTGTTTGGCCAGCCGGTCGAGCAATTCGTCGAGCAGCCACGCCGGCACACGGTCTCGCTCCGTCGGATAGATCCATCGGAAGTTCAAGAGATGCATCAGCAAGACTTCCCAATGGACTTCCATGTAGGAAAGCAGCCTTTGCCAATCGATCTGGTCGTGGGCCTTGAGGATGGTGTGCGCGACGTCGGCGCCATCGTGGCGGCGGCGGTCCTGGATGAAGCTTTTGGACCAGATAAGCTCGGTTGGGCCGATGATCCGCACTTGGCTGCCCAGCAATTCGCCCTGGCGGGCGTGCTCCAGCCACAGGTCGTCGACGGGCATTGTGCCGTTCATCGAGGCGAAAATGACGTCGAAAAAATGCATGCCCTTGAACACTTTGCCGAGCCACCGGTCGTCCTCGACCACGACGGCGTAACCGATCCGCTTGAAATGGGCGAGGATGCGCGGGCAGTCGCCGGCCTTGCAGAAAATATCGAGATCCTTGGTCAGGCGGGTGATCCCGGTATAGGCGCTTACGGCATAGGTGCCGGCGACGAGAAAGGGGATGCCGGTCGTAACAAGCTCGCGGATCGCCTCGATATAAAAGACCTCCGCTTCGGCATTGCGAGGCGTCGGGGCGGCTTTTGGATCGACCGACGGAACGGATGCCGGGATGGCGCTTTCCGGTGGGGGATTAATGATCATAGCAATGGCTCCTGGCCCGGCAGACCAGCAGCCGCCTGTATCTAATAGCCAAGCACGCCCGATGGTTCCCGCCGTTACGCCGTACTGCCGCTCCCGCCGCTGCATCAGGCGAACACATCGCCGTCGCAGGCCTTCGAAGCGGTCATGGCTGTCGCCGCCGCGGCAGTGATGAAAAGATATGCGACCGGTTATTTTTGGCGTCAGGATCGCAGTGCAATCAGCCTCAAGCCCGTCGAGGCGGAGTAGGCCCGCTATCATCCTCAGGTCCGGAAAGGATTGGCTTCAACATGGTTCCGGAGCTGTCGGAGGCGCTGCGCACCCGGCGCAACAGCCCTTTCAGCGCCCGTAGCCAAACCGGCTCTGTTTTCCGGAACGCTGCAGGCGGCGTGGCGAAAAGGCCATTCTCCATTTTGTAGTTCCTCACAGTCTCAGTCCAAATCAGCGTTCTTCAACGAGCAAAGCTTGTGTTGGTTCCGCGTCGCCATCGGCGGGAGCACGGGCTGGACGGGGCGGGGCCATCATTGGCGGGTTCGAGCAGGCTGGCCTTCTGCAGCGAGATCAGCGCTTCGCGAGATCAGCCTCGGCGATCAAGTGGCGGAATTCAGCCACCAGCCGGCGGGATTCGGCTCGTATCCTGATGCGCCGGCTCTGGACACGACCCGCGAAGGCTGAAATTGTGATCGTATTTCCAGTTGCAAATCTGGTTGGGCTCGGCGGGGATGGCGCTGGTTTCTGAAGACATTGCCCGCCATCCGGCGCTGCGTCGCCATGTCCAGGCTCAGTCGCGGACGCTTCTCCAGACCTATGAAGCGAACCCGCGGCTGGCCTCCATATTCGCCACCCAACAACGTTGGCTGATGGCCCATATCGGCCTTGCCATGTATTTCAATCGAGAGCCGGACGATCATCGCAAGGGACTTACGTCCGCACGGTTCATGGACGACATCTGCCGGCATTCGGTGGCCAGCCGCAACACCGCCGACGCCTTCCTGAAGGAGATGCTGCATTACGGCTTCATCCGGCATCTGCCGATCAAATATGGGCGCATCCGCCCCTTTGAGCCGACCGCGGGCACTCTGGAGACGGTTGCCGGCTGGGTCATGGCTCATCTCAGAACGCTGGACAGCCTGGACAGCGGATTTCGACTGGCTGCATTCGTCGCACAACCGGACATGCTCGCCAAACTGCAGCCGCTGGTGGCCGACGGCCTGCTTTCGTCGCATGCCGTGCGCGAGCCGAGACAGACCTTTTCCTTGTTCACCTGGCTCGACCATGGCGGCATCGTCATGGATTGGCTGATGTCCGGCGTCGACCCCGATCATGCCGACCTGGACCGAATCCCGACCGGTGTCGTCTCAATCGGAGATTTCGCGAACTGGCTCAAGCTTTCCCGGACCCACCTGTCACGCAAATTGGGCGATGCCGAAGAACTCGGCAGCGTCGGCTGGTTGGGCCAGCGCGGTCACTCGGTCATGTGGGTGTCGAGCGAGTTCTATCAGGAATACATGACCGCCCAGGCGGTCAAGCTCGCCATCATCGATGCAGCCTTCGATAACTGTGTTGTAACTTCGCAAGCCAGCTGAACCGCGAGCCGACCGCCGTCGTGGCAGCCTTGGCGCCGCCGCGACGGAGGTCCGGCATTTCAATCGATGTCGAACGACACGCCCTGCGCAAGCGGCAGCGCCTTGGAATAATTCACCGTATTGGTGGCGCGCCGCATATAGGCCTTCCAGGCATCGGAGCCGCTCTCGCGGCCGCCGCCGGTTTCCTTCTCGCCACCGAAGGCACCGCCGATCTCGGCCCCTGACGTGCCTATATTGACGTTGGCGATACCGCAGTCCGATCCGTCGACGCTAAGAAAGCGCTCGGATTCCTGCAGGTCGCGGGTAAAGATCGAGGATGACAGCCCCGCTCCCACCGCATTGTGTTCTTCTAGCACGGTGTCGAAGTCCGAATATTTCATCACATAGAGGATGGGCGCGAAGGTTTCCTCCGTCACGGGCGAAACCTGCCGCGGCATTTCGACCAGCGCCGGACGCACATAGTAGGCGTCGGGGTGACCGTTCTCGACCCGCATTCCGCCGGTTATCTTACCGCCATGCGAAGCCGCCTCCTCCAGCGCCTTCTGCATATTCTCGTAGGCAGCCTTGTCGATCAGCGGGCCAACCAGAGCGCTTGTCTCCAGCGGATTGCCGACCGAGACGCTCTCATAAGCCTTCTTCAGGCGCGGAACGAGCTGGTCATAGACGCTCTCATGCACGAACAGGCGCCTGAGCGTCGTGCAGCGCTGGCCGGCCGTGCCCATGGCGCCGAAGGCGATAGCGCGGAGCGCCATGTCCAGATCGGCCGTCGGGCAGACGATGCCGGCATTGTTGCCGCCGAGCTCCAGCACGGCACGGGCAAAGCGCTTCGCCAGCCGTGGGCCGACATCCCTGCCCATGCGCGTCGAGCCGGTGGCCGAGACCAGCGGCACCCTGGGATGATCGACCAGGATCTCGCCGACGGCGCGATCGCCGATCAGCACGGGCGCCAGTCCCTGCGGCGCGTCAGCACCGAAACGCTTTACCGCGCGTGCAAAAATCGCCTCACAGGCGAGCGCCGTCAGCGGTGTCTTCTCCGACGGCTTCCACACCACCGCGTCGCCGCAGACCAGCGCAAGTGCTGCGTTCCACGACCACACCGCGACCGGAAAGTTGAAGGCCGAGATGACGCCTACGACGCCGAGCGGATGCCAGGTCTCCATCATGCGATGGCCGGGACGCTCGGTGGCGATGGTCAGGCCGTACAATTGCCGGGAAAGACCGACGGCGAAATCGCAGATGTCGATCATCTCCTGCACTTCGCCAAGACCTTCGGATGGGATCTTGCCGACTTCGATCGATACCAACCGGCCAAGCTCGGCCTTGTGTGTGCGCAATTCCTCGCCGAGCAGCCGCACCAGTTCGCCACGCTTGGGAGCTGGCACCTGCCGCCACGCCAGGAAAGCTCTGTGGGCATTGTCGATGGTCGTTGCCGCATCGGCCGGCGAGATGGTCTTCAGCGCGGCGATCTGCTCGCCGGTCACCGGGCTGCGCACGATAAGATCGCCGCCCGTAAGCGCGCGCTCGGCAACGCCCAGTTTCGCCAGAAGCCCGGCCGTTTCCTTCGCAATCGTCATTTTCATCCCTTTCAGATTCCGTCGCTCATATGGCGTCGGTCCAAGCCTTGCGCCATACCCACTCCCTGCCGGTCGGCACACCAGGCGCTGTCATGGCGTGGCATTACGCGTTTCAGGGAGAAATCGCCACCCCGGCATGGTCCAAGCCGGCGTCCGACTGTTGAACCAGCCAGATAGAGCGAATCAGTGTGCCGTCTTGGCGGTTTCCCGCACGGCGCTTTCTTTCATCAGCCGGTCGATATGCATGCGGATATGCGCTGCCTCGGCGGCCGTATTGGCAAGCGCGATGGCGCGGTCGAAAGCGACGCGCGCCTCCTCGCCGCGGCCAAGCTGCATCAGCAGTCCGCCCTTGAGGCCGAAGAAATGGAAATAGCCGGAAAGCCTTCCCTCCAGCGGCTCGATCATGGCGAGTGCGGCTTCCGGTCCACGCACCTTGGAGACCGCGACGGCGCGGTTGAGCGTCACCACCGGCGACGGCTGCATCTGCTCGAGCAGGCCGTAGAGCAGGTCGATCTCGTTCCAGTCCGTATCCTCGGGCTTTTCCGCCCGCGCATGCAGTGCGGCTATCGCCGCTTGCACCTGGTAGGGACCGGGCTTGCGATGGCGCAACGCCTTATCGACCAGCGCCAGGCCTTCATCAATCATCTTGCGGCTCCACAGGCTGCGGTCCTGGTCTTCGAGCAGCACGATCTCGCCGTTCTCGTCGAAGCGAGCCGGCGAGCGTGCATGCTGCAGCAGCAACAGCGCCGTCAGCCCCATGATCTCCGGCTCGGTCTGGAACAGCCTGAGCAGCAGCCGGGCCAGCCGGATCGCCTCTTCGCAAAGCGGCGCACGCGCCGAAGCCTCGCCGCTGTTGCTGGAATAGCCTTCGTTGAAGATCAAGTAGACCATGGCGGCGACGGCGGCGAGCCGTTCGGAGCGCTCGACCGCTCCCGGCGTCTCGAACGGCACCCCGGCGTCGGCGATACGCGCCTTGGCGCGCGTGATACGCTGCTCCATGGCGCTTTCACCGACCAGGAAGGCGCGGGCGATCTGCTTGACCGTCAGGCCGGAGACGATGCGTAACGCCACCGCGATCTGCTGTGTGGCCGGCAGGTCGGGATGGCAGCAGATAAACAGCAGCCGCAAAATATCGTCGCGGTAATGCGCCCCGTCCAGCCGCTCGGCGACGTCGCTCTCGGCATCCTCCAGATCGGAGATCTGGTCCTCCTCCGGCAGCGGCGCCTGCTTGGCGCGCTTGCGCACCGCATCGATGCCGCTGTTGCGGCCGACGAAGATCAGCCAGGCTGCCGGATCGCGCGGCGGACCGTTTTTCGGCCAGTTGTTCAGTGCCCTCAGGCAGGCGTCCTGGAATGCTTCCTCCGCCGCGTCGAGGTCGCGGAAGTAGCGCAGCAATGCCCCCATCGCCTGCGGGCGAGCGGTGCTGATTGCCGTGCTGATCCAGGCGAGTTCGGTCATGCGGAAACCTTGGCGGGATTGAAGAGCGAGACCGGCCGGATTTCGTAGGAGCCGCCGCTCGGGTTGACCTCGGAAAGCTCGCGCGCGAAGTCGACGGCCTCATCGAGGTCGGCGCATTCGAGCGTGTAAAAGCCGAGGAACTGTTCCTTGGTTTCGGCAAACGGGCCGTCGATGACGATCGATTCGCCCTTGACCTTCCTCAGCGTCGTCGCCGCGGTCGTCGGCAAGAGCCGCGCCACCGGGCCAAGCCGGCCCGCCTGGGCATATTTTTCCTGCACACCCAGAAGTTTTTCCATGACGGCGTCGTCCTGCTCCTTGCTCCAGGAGCAGACGACGTCTTCGGAGGCATAGCAGAGGATCGCGTAGAGCATGGGTCGTCCTTTTCTCTTTCAAAGGACGAAACACTAGGACCGATGCCGACATGGCGTCGACAAAAAAATACGCTCCGTCCGGCGTCCCAGCCCCTAACTGAAATGTGGAATGCTTTCTGCTGCAAAAGTCGGTCGCATAACTTCGAATTTTTGCGACTGACTTTGCGGCAGGAACTTCCCTGAAAATTCAACGCGATCGATTTTGTCGCAAAACTTAGGAGTTTCGCGACACCGGAATCGATGCAGTCGAGAAGTTGATGAACGTCGGATTCTCTCCAAAGAGCGGACGGTTCTCGCGTCGTCATCCCAGGCTGCCTATGATGCGGCATGGAAGCAAAAGTGTTCATTCGTGACGATGGCGAAACAGACGCAACGGGCGTTACGGATTCGATTCCATGGTGGAGCTTTACGAAGACGGCGCTCTCCGTTGCTCTGTTGCGCCTGTCGGAACGCGGCAAGATCAACCTCGACGAAGCTGTCGAGGGGAAATCTTTCACACCTGCCCAACTCCTACAGCACGAGGCGGGGTTACCAGACTACGGTTCCCTTCCGGCCTACCACGCCGATGTTGAAGCGGGTCGTCCGCCGTGGTCTGTTGATGACCTGTTGAATGCAGTCGAAGCGGATCGGCTGCGATACGAACCCGGTCAAGGGTGGGCTTATTCGAACATCGGCTACCAGGAGGTCGCCCGATTGATCGAGGAGGCAACGAATGTCCCTCTTTCCGAGGCTCTTTCCAACCTCGTATTCATCCCTGCCGAACTCGCCACGGCCCGGCTCGCCCTCACTCCGGCTGATTTAGCAGACGTGCAGATGGGCGATGCGATCGGCTATCATCCGGCCTGGGTCTATCACGGATTGGTGGTCGGCACGGCGATGGATGCGGCCCGACTTCTTCGCCATCTACTCGCCGACAATTTGGTCGACGGGAACGCGCTGTCCAGAATGCTCGAACACAGGCCGCTCCCGCAATTCCGCTCTGAACTCCATCCCGATCCAGCATACGGATTGGGGCTGATGCTGCGGGCAACGAACTCGCTCGCCCATCCCATCGGTCACAGCGGAAGCGGTCCCGGAAGTCGAATTGCCGTCTATGGGCAGCAGGGGAGAACATGCGTCGTTTGGGCAACCGCCGCTTCAAGCACCATTCCCGAGGCGGAAGTTTTCCGTGCCTTGGAAAACGGGGGCTTTTGACACCCCCACCCGAAGCCGATCGGCCGTTTTCCAACCTTCCGCGATCTTGCCGTATCGCGAAATTCCCGATTGAAGCGACAAAATAACCGGCAAATGCCGATTAGGCATATTCCAGAACGCGCATTTCAACATGCAGTCCGGCCGCGACCACCATGTTGACGAGGGTGTCGAGGGCGAACAGGTTGATCTTACCGCGCAGGAGATCGGACACGCGGGGCTGCGTCACGCCGAGACGGCGCGCGGCTTCGACCTGCGTCCAGCCCTTTGCCCGGATATGCTGTTCCAGCGCCATCATCAGTGTGGAGCGGAGCTTCATGTTCTCTGCTTCGGCGGGGGTGTCTTCGATGGCGTCCCACACGCTTGCAAAAGTCTCGTTGCTCATTGGCCTAACTCCTTCATCAGATCGCCGTAGCGTTTCGCAGCCAGGTCCAGATCCATTTTGCTGGTCTTCTGCGTTTTCTTCTGAAAGCAATGCAGCACGTAGACCGCATCGGCGACTTTGGCGACGTAGATCAGCCGGAAGGCGCCGGCTTCGTCCCGAATCCTGATCTCCTGCACACCCTTCCCGATTGTCGCCATTGGCTTCCAGTCGGTTGGAGGTTGCTCATTCTGTACCTTGTCGAGCTGGTAGCCCGCTTCGCGCCGTGCCGAGTTCGGGAAAGCGCGCAGATCATTGAGGGCGCTGCCCCGGAACTTGAGCATTTTCATGCGGCGACTATACAAAAATTTGTATAGTCGCCGCAAGCCTCTTTTCTTCGGGCTGCATCAAGGACTACTTGTCACCTTGCCGCACCCAGATCTGGATGCAAATAGTGCAAAAGTCAGGATTTTCGCGACACGAAGGCAGCGGTTTTCGACCTCGAAGCGGCCATGACGGTCGGCGCAATCCGTGGTCAGGCAGGAACGTAAGTCAACCTGATGACCTCCCCGCCGATCCGATCGCTGGCCACAAGGCGGAGCGGCGGCCGACGACCGGTGAAGAAGGGCTTGCCGTGACCAAGCACCACAGGGTGAAAGTAGAGACGGTATTCGTCGATCAGACCGAGGTCAGTCAGGCTTTGCGCCAACTCCGGTCCGGAGGCGGAGATCTCTCCTGCAAGCCGGGTCTTCAGCCCGCGTATCACCACCTCGACGTCATCCATGACAAGCGTTGCGTTAGGGCCGATCGACTTCAACGAGCGGGACACGACCCATTTCGGCAGGCTTCGCCACGCCATCGCGAAGTCGCGTTGCTCCGGGGTCCACTCAGGATGGTTGTCGTCCCAATAGCGCATGACTTCATACATGCGTCGACCGTAAATGCTGCCTGTCAGGTCGCGGACGTGGTCGATCCAATGACGAAAGAGAGCAGGATCAGGTCCAAATTCCTGATGGTCGACATAACCGTCGAGGGAGAGATTCATTCCAAAAACGAGCTTCGCCATGCCGTAAGTTTCCGTGCCGGTCAGGGTATGATGGCCACCCTGCTGCGTCATTCCTTTGTCGCGAAAATCCCATTAAAGCGACAGTTTTGCGATTGAATTTTGCGACGCCGCAAAATGGGACATTTTGCTACAATCGGGTGCGCAGAATGCCGCACGAGGATATTTTCGGCAAGAAGATCGCCCAGCACACCAATGCTGCAAACGGATTCGGCACCCCTATCTGCTTGGTTTTCACATTTCGGTTAAGAGCTGGGTCCCGGCGTCATTCCCTCGCCTTCAGCCATCTCAAGACCAAGGCCTCCTCGTCGTCGAGCCCGGCGATCGAGCGCTTGCCTTGGTTGGCATCCGCCATTTCGTCCAGCAGCCGTCCTTCGGGCCAGGCGCGGAACACTTCCGGATGGATGTAGCATTGGCGACAAACCGCGCGCGTATTGCCGAGCCGCTCGGCAACCTTGTCGATGATATTGTTCATCACCCGCTTTTGCTGCGCCTGGCTTTCCGGACGTTCGGTTTGCGCAAACAGCGACGCCGCATGGATGGTGCCACCCCAGGTTCTGAAGTGCTTGGAGCTGAACTCCGCTCCGGCGTTCTCCCTGATATAGCGGTTGACGTCGTCTGAGCGCACCGGATGCCTGTTTCCGTCCTCGTCGAGATACTGGAACAGTTTTTGGCCCGGCAGGTCCTGCGCTCCACGCACGACCTTGGCAATCCGGCGATCGACAAGCTTCAATCTCCATTCCTTGCCGGATTTACCGATGAAGGCAAAACGCAGGCTCGAGCCCTTGATGTCGACATGGCGGTCGCGCAGCGTGGTCAGCCCAAAACTCTTGTTGTCGCGGGCATAGGCGGCATTGCCGACACGGATCATCGTGTTGTCGAGCAGCCAGACGATAGCCGCCACGACGCGTTCCAGCGGCAGGCCGTGACGGCGCAAATCGACGTCGATCTGCCGCCGCAGTTCGGGCAGGCTTTCGGCGAAGGCAATCAGGCTCGAATATTTGACGCCGTCACGCTCCTCCGCCCAGTGCGGGTGATAGCGGTATTGTTTGCGGCCGCGCTGGTCCCGACCGGTCGCCTGGATGTGACCGTCGGCATCCGGCGAGATCCACACATCGGTCCAGGCCGGTGGAATGGCGAGCGCCTTGATGCGTGCCAGCGCCTCCCCGTCGACAGTCCGCCCGTCGGGTCCTTTGTACGAGAACCCCTTGCCCGAACGCAGCCGGCGAATACCGGGTTCAGTGTCGGTGACATAGTTGAGCGAGGCCCGAACGGCCGAGGCTTGCGCGCCGTTCTCCAGCGCTCCGTTCTGCGGCACCCCGTTTTTTGGTGCAGCTTTCCTCACAGCCGATTGGCCAGACGACGACCCGGATTTGTCCAGCATGTCCTCTCCACGGAATTTCCGTAGATAAGCCGCTTGCCGGCTGCGGGTTCCAACGCCTCTTGATCTCTTGGTTCCAGAACAGCCTATCGACGTCGCCGTGCAACGAAGACGTGCGTCGTCACGCCTCTTCGAGCACGACCGGAATGACGTCGACCGCTTGCTCCCCGACCTGCCCGCCGGTGGTTTTCAGCACGCCGACGATCGGCGCCACATCGGAGTAATCGCGGCCGTAGCCGACCGTGATATGGTCGTTGCTTGCCCGCATGCCATTGGTCGGATCGAATTCCTGCCAGCCGGCATCGCGCCCGCACCACACCTTGACCCAGGCGTGCATGGCGTCGGCACCTTCGAGCCGCGGCTTCCCGCGCGGCGGGATGGTGCGCAGGAACCCGCTGACATAGCCCGCGGGAATACCGAGGCCGCGCAGGCCGGCGATCATGATGTGGGAAAAATCCTGGCAGACGCCGCGCTTCAGGCCAAAGGCGTCGCTGGCCCGCGTCTGCACGGTGGTCGCCTCGCCGTCATAGGTGAAATCGCGGTGAATGCGGTTGCACAGAGCCATGGCCGTGCCGACTGTCGAACTGCCGGCACTGCCTTTCGCATAGGCAGTGATTGCCGCGTCGATGCCGGCATGATCGCTGGCGGCCAGAAAGTGATGCGGCGAAGCCGGCGCCAGCGAGTGCACTGCGCCGAGTTCTTCCCTCAGCCGGCGTATGTCCGGCGATACGTCGAGCCCGGGTTCGGGCCGCGACACTGAAACACGCGCGCTCATCCTGATGTCGAGCGCATCATGCGCGTCACGAAAGGCGATCGAGGTGACACTGTTGCCGAAAAAGTCGGAAAAGTCGGAACGTTCGCTGGGCGCCGGCACAAAAGACAGTGAAGCGGCAATGACGCGCTGCACGCCAGGGATGGTCGGCGGCAGCACGCGCACCTGATGGCGGCCACCGCCGGCCGCCGCATCATAGTCGTAACGCAGGTGAAGCCTGATGTCGTAGAGCATGCTGTCTCTACCCGAAATAGCCTTTGGCGAGGCTGTTGTAGAGCCCGCCGATTTCATTGGCGAGATCGCCGAGGGCCTTGGCCGTCATGTCCGAGGGCTCCTTGATGGCGATCGACGTGTTGAGCTGCAGGATTTCCTTGGCCGCCGGCGACATATGGCCTTCAGCGCCGACAGCGGGCAGCAGCGCGATTTCGGCCTTCAGCCGTTCGAGCTGGAAAAGGATTGAGCGCGGGTTGAGCGGATCGAGCGCCAAAAGGTCGACCACCGTGCGCCGCCCCGCCTGCACCGGATACTGCCGACGGTGGGTCATGACGCTGTCGCCGATCTCCAGCATCATGTCGAGCGCGCCTTCCGGCGCCTGGGCTCCGGTCAGCCGGGCGAGCGTGCGGGCGATCTGGATGCCGCGTTCGAGCCTGCGGCCGATTTCCAGGAAACGCCAGCCGGCAAAGCGGTACATGTTCTCGTGCAGCAGGCCGGAAAACCCGGCCAGCTTGCGCAGGATGACCGTCATTGCCCTTGTCGCGTCGTCGCCCGGCGCCACTGTCGCGGCAAATTGATGGATGGTCTTCGATAGATCCTTCAATGCCAGCCAGCCATCGGGCGAGAAGCGGTCGCGGATCTGCCCGGCGCTGTAAACGGCGCTGTCCAGCGTGCCGATGAGCCCCAATGGGATTGCCGTCTCGACGTCGATGCCGAACGGCGCGAGATAGTCGCTGATATCGGCGAGCAGCGGCATCTCGGGATCGGATGTCTCGGCCAGCCGCACATGGTAGGCGCGCAGGATGCGCACCGTGTCTTCCGATCGCTCGATATAGCGGCCGAGCCATGTCAGGTTCTCAGCCGCGCGGCTGGGCAGGCTGCCCGGCAGGGTTCGGGTGAAGCTGTCGTGCTCCTGCGGCAGCAGTGTCTCGCGCTCGACCGGCCTGTCGCTGACCACCCAGACATCCGCCGCCTGGCCGCCGCGCTGCATGGCGATGGCCGTCGGGTCGAGCGAAAAGCCGACACGGGCAAACCCGCCCGGCATCACCGTCCAGCCTTCCGGCGTCCGCGCCAGATAGACGCGCAGGCTTGCCGGCCGCGGCTCCAGCCAACCGCCGACATAGACAGGCGTGGTCGACAGCGTCACCGCTTCCTGGCCGACGAAGTCGCCGCCGTCCCGTTCGATCCTGGCGACCAGTTCGGCCCGTTCCTCGACCGACAGCGCCGACCCGAGCTTGGTCGAGCCGTCGTCCTCGAAGGCAAGCCGCGTCGACAGCGCCGGGCCGATCACCATGCTATCGATATTGGCGAGCACATGTTCGCGCTCCGTCTCCTGCCCGCACCACCACGTCGCGACGGTAGGCAGCAGCAGTTCCTCGTTGCGCAGGGCGCGCGAAATCTTGGGCAGGAAGGCGAGCAGCGCGCGTGTCTCCATCAGGCCGGAGCCCAGTGCATTGACGGCCGAAACCGCCCCTTGCCGAACCGCTTCGACCAGCCCCGGCGTGCCGATCTGCGAGTCCGGCCGCAATTCGAGCGGATCGGCGAAGGCGGCGTCGAGCCGCCGCCACAAGACGCTCACCGGCATCAGCCCCGAAACCGTGCGCACCATCAGCCTGCCGCCCGAGACGGTCAGGTCCTCGCCCTCGAGCAGCATGATGCCGAGATAGCGGGCGATATAGGCATGTTCGTAATAGGTTTCGTTTAGCGGTCCCGGCGTCAGGATGGCGACACGGCCGCCGGCTTGCTTGGCCATGCCGATCAGCGCGTCGCGGAAGCGACGGAAGAAGCCGGCCAGGCGGTGCACATGCATCTCGCCGTAGATGTCGGACAGCGCCCTCGTGGTGGCGACGCGGTTTTCCAGCGCAAAGCCGGCGCCCGACGGCGCCTGTGTGCGGTCGCCAAGCACCCACCAGCGGCCGTCCGGGCCACGACCGAGCTCGAAGGCGCAGAAATGCAGGAAATGGCCGCTGGCCGGCCTGGTGCCGACGACCGGCCGCAAATATTCCGGGCTGGCCGCGATCAATCCGGCCGGCAGAATGCCTTTCTCGACCAGCCGGTTCGGCCCGTAAATGTCGGCGATGGTCTCCTCGAACAGA
The DNA here is from genome assembly GCF_040319065.1 of Mesorhizobium sp. M0968. Lineage (NCBI taxonomy): Bacteria > Pseudomonadati > Pseudomonadota > Alphaproteobacteria > Hyphomicrobiales > Phyllobacteriaceae > Mesorhizobium > Mesorhizobium sp. M0968. Next base: position 148,900 of record NZ_JAMYNL010000003.1, on the reverse strand, counting down.
TCGGCGCGCTGGACCAGGCCGGCGCTGATGTCAGCCCATTCCTGCTCCTCGATCAGCAGCGGCACATGCGCCAGCGGCCATTCCCGCTCGTTGGCGCCGGCCTTGTCATAGACGCGGTAGTAGACGCCGGCGTCGCGCAGGTACTGGTCGGCGCGGGCGAAGCGCTGGGCAAGCTTTTCCGGCCCCAGGTCCTCCAGCGACTCGATGAAGTGCCGCCAGGCCGGCCGCGGATTGCCCGACGCATCGACCATCTCGTCGACGACGCCGTCGATCGGCTGGTAGTGCTCCAGCAGACTGTGGGTCTGCGGCTTGCTGCGCAGCCTTTTGTGATTCCCCTTCGCCATGGCTGATCAGAGTCTTTGCGGCCGCCGAAGGTCAAGGGTCATCGGGAAATCTTCAGAGGCTTCTTCGTTGCGCAGCACATAGCTGGACGGCGTATGGCCACGCGGCTCGAAGCGAGCGAGCCGCCGCGCCTCCGCTTCGTTGCCATTGACCGGGAAGGTGTCATAGCTGCGCCCGCCGGGATGTGCGACATGGTAGACGCAGCCGCCGACTGCGCGGCCCGACCAGCGGTCATAGATGTCGAAGACCAGCGGGGTGTTGACCGGCAGCGCCGGATGCAGGCCGGACGCCGGCTGCCAGGCCTTGAAGCGCACGCCGGCCACCGCGATCTCGCGGTTGTCGGTCACCTTCATCGGCACGACGCGGCCGTTGCAGACGACGGCGTGACGCTCCGGGTTGAGCCCCTCGGTCTTCACCTGCAGCCTTTCGACGGAGGAATCGACAAACCGTACGGTGCCGCCGATCGCGCCTTGCTCGCCCATCACGTGCCACGGCTCGAGCGCCTGCCTGAGCTCCAGCTTGACGCCGGCATGCTGGACGTCGCCGCAGAACGGGAAGCGGAATTCGAGCTGGGCATCGAACCATTCCGGACGGAACGCAAAGCCGTTCAGCTTGAGGTCGTCCAGCACATCGAGAAAATCCGCCCATACATAATGCGGCAGCATGAAACGGTCGTGCAGCGAAGTGCCCCAGCGCACGAAGCGGCCGTCGAGCGGGTTCTTCCAGGCCCGGGCGATGATGGCGCGCACCAGCAATTGCTGCGCCAGGCTCATGCGCGCGTTGGGCGGCATCTCGAAGCCGCGGAATTCGACCAGCCCGAGCCGGCCGGTCGGCCCGTCCGGCGAAAACAGCTTGTCGATGCAGATTTCCGAGCGATGGGTATTGCCGGTCACGTCTGTCAGAAGATTGCGGAACAGCCGGTCGACCAGCCACGGCAGGGGTGCCGCGCCCTTGTCCGGATGCGGCACCTGCGCCATCGCGATTTCGAGTTCGTAAAGCGAATCGTGGCGCGCCTCGTCGAAGCGCGGCGCCTGGCTGGTCGGGCCGATGAACAGGCCGGAGAACAGATAGGACAGCGACGGATGCCGCTGCCATTGCAGCACCAGGCTCTTCAACAGGTCGGGGCGGCGCAGGAACGGACTGTCATTGGGCGTTGCGCCGCCGACGACGACGTGGTTGCCGCCGCCGGTGCCGGTGTGGCGGCCGTCGATCATGAACTTGTCGGCGCCAAGCCGCGTCTGCCGCGCCTCTTCGTAGATCGCCGTGGTCGTCGCCACGCAATCCTGCCAATTCGCAGCGGGGTGGATATTGACCTCGATGACGCCGGGATCGGGTGCGACACGGATGACATTGAGGCGCGGATCGTGCGGCGGGCCGTAGCCTTCTATATGCACCGGCAGGCCGATCGCCCTTGCCGCGTTCTCAGCCGCCGCCACCAGTTCGAGATAATCCTCCAGCGCCTCGACCGGCGGCATGAACACACAAAGCCGTCCGTCGCGCGGCTCGACCGAAAGCGCCGTGCGCACGGCGCCGCCGATCTCGGTGATCTCCTGTTCGACGCGGTCCTGCTGGCCGGTAACGGCCGTAAAGGATACCGCCTGCTGGCGTCGTGCCATCTCGTCGGCGCCCTCCAGTTCGGCCGGAGAAGCAGAACCGGGCAAGATCGCCTCGCGCGCCGGCAATGGTCCGCGCGGCAGCGATGGATCGACCGGGACTATGTAGGGGAACTGCGCCGGCGGCACATAGGGCAGCGTGCCGAGCGGCAGGCGGTAGCCGACCGGCGAATCGCCGGGCACCAGGAACAGCCTGCCGCGCCGCGTCTTCCACTTCTCCGAGCGCCAGCGCGGTCCGGACGCCTGGCTGTTCCAGCGCTGGACAGGCAGCACATAGCCCGACGGCTTGGTCAGCCCGCGTTCGAACACCCGCGCCATGCGGCTGCGCTCCTCGGGGTCCTCCAGCTTCGAATTGGAAGGATCGACGTTGTCCGGCAGCTTGCCTTCCTTGAGCAGCCATTCGGCGGGATCCTCATAGGCTTCGCTGACCATCGTCTTGTCGATGCCGAGTTCGTCGGCGATCGCCGTCAGCAGGCCTTCGGCCTGCTTCGGTCCGACATCCGCCTCGCTCTTTTCATGCGCGATCAGCGACGGGTCGCTCCACACCGGCTCGCCGTCGGTGCGCCAGTAGAGCGAGAAGGTCCAGCGTGGCAGGCTTTCGCCGGGGTACCACTTGCCTTGCCCGTAATGCAGGAAGCCGCCCGGCGCGAAGCGTTCGCGTAGCCGGCGGATCAGGGCATCGGCCTTTTCCCGCTTGGTCGGCCCGACGGCGGCGGTGTTCCACTCTGCAGCCTCGAAATCGTCGATCGAGACGAAGGTCGGCTCGCCGCCCATGGTCAGCCGCACATCGCCGGCCTGGAGCGCAGCATCGACCTGGACCCCCAGCGCGTCCAGCGCCTGCCAGCTCTCGTCGGAGAACGGCTTGGTAATGCGCGGACGCTCGGCGATGCGGTCTACCCGCATGTCGAAGCCGAATTCGACATTGGCGAAGCTCGCCATGCCGGAGATCGGCGCGGCATTGCGGAAATGGGGCGTTGCCGCGAGCGGCACATGGCTTTCGCCGGTGAGCAGGCCGGAGGTCGGGTCGAAGCCGATCCAGCCGGCGCCCGGCAGATACACCTCGCACCAGGCATGGAGGTCGGTGAAATCGGTCGCAGTGCCGGGCGGCCCGTCGAGCGCAACGAGGTCGGGTTTGAGCTGGATCAGGTAGCCGGAGACGAAACGCGCGGCGATGCCGAGGTTCCTCAGTATCTGCACCAGGAGCCAGCTCGAATCGCGGCACGACCCCTTGCCGGCGGCCAGCGTTTCCTCGGGCGAGAAGACGCCGGTTTCCATGCGCACGATATAGGCGATCTCGCGCTGCAGCCGCGCATTGAGGTCGACGACAAAATTGACGGTGTTGGTCGGGTGGCGCGCGATGGTTTTCAGGAATGCCTCCAACAGCGGCCCCGCCGGTTCCGGCGTTCGGTAGATGGTCAGATCGTCCCGGATCTCTTCGGGGTATTCGAATGGAAACGTCTCGGCCGACGGTTCGACGAAGAAATCGAACGGATTGTAGACCGTCATGTCGGCAACGAGATCGACCTCGATCTTCAACTCCGTCACCGGCTCGGGAAAGACGAAGCGGGCCAGGAAATTGCCGTAGGGGTCCTGCTGCAGATTGACGAAGTGATTTGCCGGCCCGACCTTCAGCGAATGGCTGAGCACCTTGGTGCGGGAATGCGGCGCAGGCTGCAACCTTATGACTTGCGGGCCTAATACGACCGGCCGGTCGTATTTGTAATGGGTCAGGTGATAGACGGCTGCCAGAATTGCCATGGTGCCCCTGAAGTCGGCGTTTCAAAAGGAGTTCGCTGAACCCTGACACGAATGCTGACCATTCTCCAAGCAGAGATGTTGCGCTGCACCTAAATTAAGCAGCTTTCACAGCTTCACGAAACGGAGCGCCGACCCTGGAATTCCGGGGCGTGGCGGCAAGACGTTGCAACGGTGCAGAGCCGAAGGCCGGCGGGTCAACACCGGGCGCTTCCCGCCGACATTGATGTCAGCAGCACGCGCGATGCTTGGTCGAAAAGAGCTGAAAAGAAAAACCCGCCTCGGTGAGCGGGTCGTCGGTGCGAATTAGTACCACATCCAAATTAGTAGCATAGCTGCCGGCACAAAGCAAGAACAAAATGTGGCGCCATTGGCGAAAATTGCCGATCTCCCGCCCTTGCGAGGGGAGATGCCAGGCAGTGGCGCCCTGGCAGCGGAGGACACCTGCCAATGCTAAAAGAACGCCTGCAACCCGGTCTGCGCCCGTCCGAGGATCAGCGCATGCACGTCATGCGTGCCCTCATAGGTGTTGACGGTTTCCAGGTTCTGGGCGTGGCGCATGACGTGGTAGCCGATCTGGATGCCATTGCCGCCATGCATGTCGCGGGCCTGGCGGGCGATGTCGAGCGCCTTGCCGCAATTGTTGCGCTTGACGAGCGAGATCATCTCCGGCGCCATCTTGCCTTCGTCCATCAGCCGCCCGACGCGCAGGCTGCCCTGCAGGCCGAGCGCGATCTCGGTCTGCATGTCGGCGAGCTTCTTCTGGAAAAGCTGCGTACCGGCCAGCGGCTTGCCGAACTGCTTGCGGTCGAGGCCATACTGGCGGGCGCGGTGCCAGCAATCCTCAGCCGCGCCCATGGCGCCCCAGGAAATTCCGTAGCGTGCCCGGTTGAGGCAGCCAAACGGCCCTTTGAGACCCGAGACATTGGGCAGCAGCGCGTCCTCGCCGACCTCGACGCCTTCCATCACCACTTCGCCGGTGATCGAGGCTCGCAGCGACAGCTTGCCGCCGATCTTCGGCGCCGACAGCCCGTTCATGCCCTTTTCCAGGACAAAGCCGCGAATCTCGTTGCCATGCGCGCGCCCACTTTCGTCGGACAACTTTGCCCAGACGACGAACACGTCTGCGATCGGCGCGTTGGAAATCCACATTTTCGAGCCGGAGATCCTGTAGCCGCTCGCGGTCTTCTCGGCCCGCGTCTTCATGCCGCCCGGATCGGAGCCGGCATCCGGCTCGGTCAGGCCGAAGCAGCCGATCCATTCGCCCGACGCCAGCTTCGGCAGGTATTTCCTGCGCTGCTCTTCCGAGCCATAGGCATGGATCGGATACATCACCAGCGACGACTGCACGCTCATCATCGAGCGATAGCCCGAGTCGATCCGTTCCACTTCCCGCGCGACCAGCCCGTAGGTGACGTAGTTGGCGCCGAGCCCGCCATATTCCTCGGGGATGGTGATGCCGAGCAGTCCGGCCTCGCCCATCTCGCGAAAGATCCCGGCGTCGGTCTTCTCCTCGAGATAGGCTTCCTCGATCTTCGGAGCGAGCTTGTCGGCGGCAAACGCCGCGGCGCCATCGCGCACCATGCGCTCGTCCTCCGAAAGCTGGTCCTCGATCAGGAAAGGATCATCCCAGACGAATGCGTTCTTGTCGGCGGCCATGGCTCTCGGTCTCCCAAACTCATGCATGTCGCCCAAAGCTTGCCGCGGGCCTGACCCGAGGGTGTTCCGCAGCTTGGGATAACGACATGCATCGAAACAGAAATCTTGAAACGCGCGGCTTATCGGCTCCCGTCCTGAAAAAATCAAACGAAATAGCTTCGCCGATCCATGAGCATTGGTGATGGATCATCAATGTCGAGCGCCGCCGTCTGACCTGCCACAGCCGGCTCGCGAAAATTATTTCCGCTTCAACGCATCGGCCAACGCGGCGCCGAACGCGCCCTGCTGCGCCGGCGGCTCCGGCTGGCGTTGGGGCGCCGGCGCGCGCGGAACCGGCCTGCCGCCATTGTCGCGCGGCTTCGGTGCGCCACCGTCACCATCCTTGCGCATCGACAGGCCGATGCGCTTGCGCTTGATATCGACGTCGACGACACGCACCTTGACCACGTCGCCGGCCTTGACCACCTCATGCGCGTCCTTGATGAACCGATCGGCCAGTTGCGAGACGTGCACCAATCCGTCCTGGTGCACGCCGATATCGACGAAGGCGCCGAAGGCCGCGACATTGGTGACGGTGCCTTCAAGCTGCATGCCGGGCTTCAGATCCTTGATGTCGTCGATGCCGTCGGCAAAGGTCGCGGTCTTGAAGCCGGGGCGCGGATCGCGGCCGGGCTTTTCCAGCTCCGCCAGGATGTCGCGCACCGTCGGCACGCCGAAGCGCTCATCGACGAAGACGCGCGGATCGAGCGCCTTGAGTGCGGCGCTGTCGCCCATCAGCGAGCGGACGTCGCGCCCGCAGGCCGCGACGATCTTCTTGGCAACGCCATAGGCTTCCGGATGCACGGCCGAGGCATCGAGGGGTTCGCTGCCGTTTGGAATGCGCAGGAAGCCGGCGCATTGCTCGAACGCGCGGGGTCCAAGGCGGGACACCTTCAACAGTTCGCGGCGGCTGGCGAACGGGCCGGAGGCATCGCGATGCGCAACGATCGCCTCGGCCAGCGATGCGCCGAGACCCGAAACCCGCGCCAGAAGCGGTGCGGACGCCGTGTTGAGATCGACGCCGACGGCGTTGACCGCATCCTCGACCACCGCTTCCAGCGAGCGGCCGAGGCGGTACTGATCGACGTCGTGCTGGTACTGGCCGACGCCGATCGACTTGGGCTCGATCTTGACCAGTTCGGCGAGCGGATCCTGCAGGCGCCGCGCGATGGACACCGCCCCGCGCAGCGACACGTCGAGGCCTGGAAATTCAGCTGCCGCCGCTGCCGAGGCGGAATAGACCGAGGCACCGGCTTCGCTGACGATCACCTTGAGCGGCTTCGGCCCGGACCCGGCGGGCATATCAGCCAGCATGTCGGCCACCAGCCTTTCAGTCTCGCGGCTGCCGGTGCCGTTGCCGATCGAGATCAGCTCGACCTTGTGCAGCCGGATGAGCTTGGCCAGTTCGGCCTGCGTGCCGCGCACGTCGTTCTTCGGCGGGAACGGATAGACCGTTGTCGTCGCCAGCAGCTTGCCGGTGCCGTCCACCACCGCCACCTTGACGCCGGTGCGAATGCCCGGATCGAGCCCCATCGTCGGCCGTGAGCCGGCAGGGGCGGCAAGCAGCAAATCCTTGAGATTGCGGGCGAAGACATGGATGGCTCCTTCTTCGGCCCGCTCGCGCAGATCGCGCATCAGATCGAGCGTCAGGTGCAGCGACAGCTTTATGCGCCAGGTCCAGCCGGCGACGTCCATCAGCCAGCGGTCTCCCGGCAACTGGCGGCCGATGGCGTAGGCGTCGGCGATCATCCGCTCAACCGGTTTCACCGGAGAGGCGTCATCGGCATCGACTTCGATGTCGAGCGACAGAACCTCCTCGTTGCGGCCGCGCAACATGGCCAGCGCGCGATGGCTCGGCACGTTGGCCCAGCGCTCGACATGGTCGAAATAGTCGGAAAATTTCGCGCCGGCCTCCTGCTTGCCGTCGACGACGCGCGAGCGCAGAAAGGCGCGTTCCTTCATGTAGGTTCGCAATCTGCCGACCAGATCGGCATTCTCGGCGAACTGTTCGGACAGGATGTCGCGCGCTCCCTCGAGCGCTGCCTTGGCGTCGGCCACGTCTTCGCTGATGTAGGCCAGCGCCAGCTCGGCGGGTACAGCCGTACGGTCGGCGAGAATAGCTTCCGCCAGAGGCCCGAGCCCGCGCTCGCGTGCGATCTCGGCCTTGGTCCGGCGCTTCGGCTTGTAAGGCAGGTAGATGTCTTCGAGTTCGGCCTTGGTGCCGGCCGCAGCGATCTTTGCCTCGAGCTCCTCGGTCAGCTTGCCCTGCTCGCGGATCGAACCAAGGATGGTGTCGCGGCGCGCGTCGAGTTCGCGCAGATAGGCGAGCCGCTCGGCGAGGTCGCGCAGCTGCGTGTCGTCGAGGCCGCCGGTGACCTCCTTGCGGTAGCGCGCCACGAACGGCACGGTCGCGCCGTCGTCGAGCAAGCCGATCGCCGCCGCAGCCTGTTCGGGCCGCGCGGCGATCTCGGCGGCTATGATGGTTGCGATGCGCTTGATATCGGCTGCCATGTCGTACCTGTCGCTAGTCGAAACGAGCGGCGACCATAGGCGCAGAGCACTGCCGCGCCAACTGCGCCATTTTCAACCCGGCGAGAGGTCCACAGGAAAGGTCGGGCTGCCTGGATGGATCAGACCATCCGGCTCAGCGCCTCGAAGAAGGAAATCATATCCAGATCGAGCGGATCGTCGACCGGTACCGGCTGCGACGACATCTTTGCGATTACCATTTCGGCCTTCGGATTGACGTAAAGCCACTGGCCGTGGATGCCGATGCCGCAGAAGGCGCCGCTTGCCGCGCCCGTCTGGTACCATTTGTTGCGATAGCGGCCACGCGGAAACAGGAACGCCATCGTGCCGCGCCGCCAGGCCTCGGCGTCGCCGCCAGTTTCGGTCGTGTCGCGCATCCAGGCTTCCGGCACGACGCGGCGGCCATTGGCCACGCCGCCTTGCCGCATCATCTCGCCGACGCGTGCAAGGTCGCGCGGCGTCACCGAAATGCCGCCAGCGGTGCGCGCCGTGCCTTCCATGTCGACTGTCACCGAGGCGTCGCCGACGGCGCCGAGCGGCTCCCATAATTTTTCGCGCATCAGATCGTCGAAACGCCGGCCAGACGCACGTTCGAGCAGGATGCCGAGCAGGTCGGAATTGGGCGAACGGTAGCGGAACGTCCGGCCATGCGGCTCGGCCAGACCCTGCAGCGTCATGAGGAAAGTGGCCAGGCTCTCGATGCCCCCGCCTGGATTCCACAGCATGGCGCGGCGGTAGCGGGCGAAGGCGCTTTCCGGATCGAGATAGGCCTCTTCGAAATCGAGGCTGACACTCATGTCGAGCACGTGCCGCACACGCGCATCGCCATAGGCCGAGCCGGCGGCTTCGGGCAGATAGCGGCTTACCGGTGCCTGCGGATCGAAAATCCCCTCGCCTTCCAATATGCCGGCAACAATGGCGGTCAGCGACTTGCTGATCGAAAAGACGATGTGGCGCGCCCCAAACTCCATATGCGGCGCGAACCAGTCGCCGACGAATTTGCCGCGTTTCATGATCGTCAGCGCGTCGGTATCGGAGCGCGCGAGAAACGCCGCGACCGTCTCCGCGCCGCCTGCAAGAGCGACCTTTTCGCCAAGTAGCCCGCCGAAATCCTGCGCCGGCGCCTCGCTGCTGCCCGGCTGTGCCGCCACGGCAGCGCTCGGCACCAGCTCGCCGACATTCTGGAACGACCACCGGTTGAACGGGCTTTCCCGCCAATTGCCGAGCAGCACTTGGTTTCGGGCAAAGCCGTATCGGGTCTCGAACGCGGTCTTGCCGGCCATTGGCGCTTCCTTCCAAATTCTTTTTATGTTTTAGGCGAGCGCCGCGGCGATGGCGTGCACGGCCGATCGCCGGAAAAACCCGGCGGCATTGCCGCCGGGTTGGGCCGGGTTACTTCTGCAGTTCGGTCCAGATCTTGCTGTAGATGTCCTGCACCTCCGGGGAACACAATTTTTGCAGCTCGCCATGCGCCTTGACGTCTTCCGGGATGATGACTTCCGGCGCATCCTTCATATCGGCCGGCATGTACTTGTCGGAACCGGCAATGCCGTTGGCGTAGCGGTGGAAGGCGGATAGGCCGGCGGCGTTTTCCGGATCCATGATGAAGTTCTGGAACAGCTTGGCGTTCTCGACATTCTTGGCTTCCTTCAGGACCATGACGTTGTCGCTCCAGAGGCCAAAACCTTCCTTGGGATAGAAATAGTGGATCTTGGGGTTCGCCAGCCGCTGGCGCAGGGCTGAGCCGTTCCAGTCACTGGTCGCCTTGAAATCGCCGGCGCCCATTTTCTCGATGGTATTGTATTCCATTGCGATCCAGTTCGGCTTGGCAGCAACCAGCGTGTCACGCACCTTCTTCAGCGTTTCCTTGTCGCTGGTGCATTGCGCGGCGCCGACATATTTGGTCGCCGCGAACATGACGTCGTTCATTTCCGGCACGACGTTGACCTTGCCCTTCAGTTCGTCGGGTGTGTTGAAGATGATGCCCCAACTGTCCGACGGCCCCTTGTAGACATCGGTGTTCACCACGATACCCACCGTGCCCCAGGCCCATGGCACGGAATATTTGCGGCCGGGATCGAAATCGGGATTGGCCCATTCCGGCGCCACGTTCTTGAAGTTCTCCATCTTGCCGGGATCGGTCTCCTGAACGAGGCCTTCCTTGATCCAGATCGGCACGAAGGTTTGCGAAGGCACCGCGATGTCGAAGCCGGTGCCGCCCTGGCGAACCTTGGCCAGCGCCGTATCGTTCGAATCGTAATCGGTGATGGTCACCTTGATGTTGTATTTCTGCTCGAACTTCTTGATCACGTCGGGGCTGGTGTAATTACCCCAATTGTAGATGTTCAAAACGCCGTCCGCGAAAGCGCCGCTTGTCGAGGCGAGCAGCGCCAACCCGACGGCGGTCGCTGATGTCTTCCAGTTCATGTTTTAGCTCCCATTTTCGATTTTCAGTCCCGTTTCCTGCTGATGAAGAAAAACAACGTCACGATGGCGACCGACAAGAGCAGGAACACGGTCGATATCGCGTTGATCTCCGGCGTTATCCCTCGACGTATCTGGCCAAGCATGTAGGTCGGCAGCGTGTCCTGGCCGCCCGATTTCACGAACTCGGTGATGACGACATCGTCGAGCGAGATTACGAAGGCCAGCATCAATCCGGCCAGGATGCCGGGCCAAAGCAGCGGCAGGGTGATGCGGCGGAACGTCTTCCACGGCGTCGCATAGAGATCGGCGGCGGCCCGTTCCAGCGTCAGGTCCATGTTCTCCAGCCGCGCCCGGATCGGCAGGTAGGCGAACGGAATGCAAAAGGCCGTATGCGCCGCGATCAGGTAGCCGAGTCCGGAATAGCCGGTGAATATCTTGATGCGCGAGAAAAAGATCAGCAGCGCCACGCCGGTGACGATCTCCGGCACCATCAGAGGTTGGTTGATGGCGGCATATTTGAAGGTCAGGCCGGGATAGGGCGGCGTGCGCGTGGTGGCGAGCGCCGCCATGGTGGCGAAGATCGTGGCCAGGATCGCCGCGATGGCGCCGATCTGGAAGGAGCGCACGGTGGCGTCGATGACTTGCGTGTTCTGCCACGCCGACTGGAACCATTTGAGCGAGAAGCCGCCCCATTCCGACGTCGAGGTCGCGGCGTTGAAGGCATAGACGACCAGCACGACGATGGGCAGATAGAGCACGACGAAGCAGGTCGCGGCGATCGCGGTGAATCCCGGCTGATGCTTGATTGCGAAGCTGCTAGCCATGACGCATCTCCGACCGGCCGGTGTTACGCACATAGGCGAGCAGCGCCACCATGACGATGACCATGACGGCGATCGACAGCGCCGAGCCGAGCGGCCAGTTGCGGCCTTGCCCGAACTGCAGCTCGATCAGGTTGGAAAGCATCATGGTCTTACCGCCGCCCAATAGGACCGGTGTGACATAGGCGCCGAGCGCCGGAATGAACACCAGGATGGAGCCGGCGATGACGCCCGGCTTGACCAGCGGGAAAATGATACGCCTGAGCACCTGGAAGCGTGTCGCATAAAGATCGTAGCCGGCTTCGACCAGCCGGAAATCGAGTTTTTCCATGCTGGCGTAGATCGGCAGCACCATCAGCGGCAGATAGACATAGGCCATGCCGATCAGGATCGCCGTATCGGTGAACAATATCTGGATCGGCGCCGAGATGATGCCGAGCTTGAGCAGCACCGTGTTGATCAGACCTTCGTTGCGGATGATCTGCAGCACCGCGAAGGTGCGGATCAGCAAGTTGGTCCAGAACGGTATGGTGATCAGGAACAGCCAGAGATCGCGCGTCTTCTCGCTGCGCGTCGCCATGAAATAGGCAGTAGGAAAACCAAGCGCCAAAGTAGCGATCGTGGTTACGATGGCAAGCTTGATCGAGCGCCAGAAGATAGTGACATGGGCGGCAGCAATGGAAAGCGTGTCGTCGAAGATGTCGCGTTCCATGAACACCGATGTCCAGGCCTCGGGCGAGAATTGCCACTTCACGTCGCCATAAGGGCCGGGCGTCAAAAACGAATAAACCAGCACGATCAGCAAGGGACCGGTTGCTGCAAGGAAGATGATCAGCAGGGCCGGCGCCGACAGCAGCCAGCGGTCGCGGATGTCGCGCCGTTCGGCCGCCTTGGCGACTTCTTCCGCGCTCGCCATCAATCCCTCAGCACTTGCGCGGCGTCGTTGCCGATCGAGACGCCGACCTTGTCGCCCCGCTCGAAACCGCAGCCTGCGCTGCGCGTGTTCTGCTGGCGCACGGTGAAGGCTTCGCCGCTGTCCAGTTGGACATGAATATGCGTGTCGGTGCCGAAATAGACGATGTTTTCGACGGTTCCGGAAAGATCGCCCTTGCCGCCGGTCAGCTTGGCGTGTTCCGGCCTGACCACCAGCGTCGCATTCTCCTTCGGCTGGAAGCCCTCAGCCACCGTCGCGTCGATCGTCGCGCCGGATTTTAGTGTCGCGCGCGCCTTGCCGTTGCCGATGCCGGTGATGGCCGCGGTCAGGAAATTGGTTTCGCCGATGAAGTCGGCGACGAAGCGCTCGGCCGGCTTGTCATAGATGTCCCAGGGCGTGCCGACCTGCAGGATCTTGCCGGCCGACATCACGGCGATGCGGTCGGACATGGTCAGCGCTTCTTCCTGGTCATGGGTGACGAAGATGAAGGTGATGCCGGTCTGGTGCTGCAGCCGTTTCAGTTCGATCTGCATTTCCTTGCGCAGCTTGTAGTCGAGTGCCGACAGCGGCTCGTCGAGCAACAGCACTTTCGGCTGCGGCGCCAGCGCGCGGGCCAGTGCGACGCGCTGCTGCTGGCCGCCGGAGATCTGGCTGGTGCGGCGGCCGCTCAGCGCCTCCATCTTGACCAGCTTCAGCATCTCGGCGACGCGTGCCTTGATTTCGGCTTTCGGCTTGCCCAGCATCTCCAGGCCGAAGCCGATATTCTCGGCCACTGTCATGTGCGGGAACAGCGCATAGGACTGGAAGACGGTGTTGACCGGCCGCTTGAACGGCGGCAGCGGCGCGATGTCGTGGCCGTGCAGCAGGATTTCGCCTTCGCTGGGAAAATCGAAGCCGGCGATCAGCCTGAGCAGCGTCGTCTTTCCGCAGCCCGACGGCCCCAGCAGCGTGAAGAACTCGTTCTCGCGGATCGACACCGAAACCGTGTCGAGAGCGGCGACTTGTGCGTCCCCGGTACCGAACACCTTGCGGACGCTGCGGACCTCGATTGCACTCTTACCCGGTTGATCCGGCACGCATTACCCCATTTTCATGTCCGCTCTTGATGGCGGATCCAGTTCCCATTCGATTGTCAGCATATGCCGGTCGGCTTGGCAACCATGCATCTGGATCTCGGTTCAGAACGCAAGCCCCATGCCATAGTCAGCGCCATCATCAACCCCGGTAAGTGATCTTGCCGCCGCAGATGGTGCTGACCGGACGCACCTTGTGCAAGGAAGCCGGTTCAGTTGCCTCGATATCGGCCGACAGCACCACCAGATCGGCCAGATAGCCTGGTTTCAGCCGGCCCTTACGGTGTTCCATGAATTCGGCATAGGCGCCTTCGACCGTATAGCCCGCAAGCGCTTCCAGCAGCGAGAAGCTCTGGTCGGGATCGCCCTCTGCCCAAGGTTTGCGCAGCACCGCCGCCTGAATGCCCAGGATCGGGTCGACCCGCGACACCGGCCAGTCGGAAGCGAAAACGACATGCGCGCCCGCCTGCTTCAGCGTCCGCCAGGCATAGCTGAGCGGCCATCTTTCGCGGCCGATGCGCGAGAGCGTCGGCTCCAGCGGGAAGTCCATGGCGCCGGGCGGGTGCGGCGGCTGCATCGAGGCGATGACGCCGAGTTCGGCAAAGCGCGGCACGTCGGCGGCAGTGGTGACCTCGATGTGCTCGACCCGGTGCCGGCTGTCGCGCCTGCCGTTCTTCCGCCGCGCCGCCTCGTAACCGTCGAGGACCGCGCGCACAGCGCCGTCGCCTATCGAATGCACGGCGATCTGCAGGCCGCGCCGGTCGGCCTCCACTGCCACCTCGGCGAAATGCTCTGGCGTGAACAGCGGCTCACCGCGCCAGCCCGGCCGGTCGGCATAGTCGTCGACCATGACCGCGGTCCAGCCTTCCAGCACGCCGTCGTAAAACATCTTGACCATGCCGGACGACAGCCATTCCGATCGATAGGAGTTGGCCATGCTCGATGCCTTTTCCAGCTTGTCGAGCGTCATGAAGTTCTTGAAATGAAAAGGTATCTTGGTGCGGCAGAGCAGCCGCCCTTCCTGCTCCAAACCGGCAAGCAGTTCGAGCTGGTAGAGATTGCCGTCCATGTTCTGGATCGAGGTGATGCCGTGGCGGGCGCACCATTCCAGACCGCGATGCATCAGGTCGCGATCGGCCGCGACTTCGGCTGCGGAAGGGTACGGTTCGGGCTCGCCGCCTGTCGCAAGGCCGAGCCGCACGCGGTTCTGCCCGGAAAGCTCGAGGATCGGCCCAAACGCCTCGCCCTCACGCAATTCGCCGGCCGCGAGGCCGTCGGCGCCCATGACGATCTCGTTGCCGGGGCCGAGTTGCTTGCCGTGCAGGATGCCGGCCAGCTTCAGCGCCTTGGTGTTGGCCCACATCGTGTGGTGATCGGAAGCCGACATGGCGAACGGCCGGTCGGCGATGATGCGGTCGAGATGATGGCGGGTGACCGGCTCTTCCTTGGAAAGGATGGTATAGTCGACGCCGGCCCCAAGCAGCAATTTGGCGTTCGGCCGTGCCGCAGCGTAGGCGCGGATCGCGTCGCTCAGCGCGTCGAAGCCATGCACGCCCTGAAGGTGCAGATTGTCCAGTTCGGCGGCGCCGCCGAAAAGGTGCATATGCGCTTCGATGAAGCCCGGCACCACCGAACCGCCTTGCGCATCGATGATCTTCGTGGCCGGCCCTTTCAGCGTCTCGATCGTCCGGCGATCGCCAACCGCCAGGATGTTGCCGTCCTTTATCGCCACCGCTTCGGCTGTCGGATTGCCTTCGTCCATGGTCAGCACACGGGCATTGGTGACGATCAGGTCGGCATTTGAACTCATGATTACCCGCAGGTCGGTTGCGCTGCCGGCAGGCTAGACGACCGGCTGCCGGGCCAGCAAGCCATGGCTGGTTGGCCCAGCGCCTTGTGAAAGGCAGTGCAGGACGGTTAGGGTCGCCGCGTCTCACCACGGAACAATTTCATGAAGACTGTTTTTTCGCCTTTCCATGCCGGCCATTCCGGCAATGTCGAATTGATCGCCGGCGCCATCGTGCCGGCCTTTGAAAAGCCCTCGCGCGCCGAGTTCATCAGGGCGCGGGTGGAGAGCGAGAAGCTCGGTCCGATCCTGCCGCCGGAAAGCCACGACCTCGCCGCCGCCAGGAAGGTGCATGCCAGCGACTACATCGATTTCCTGCCGACCGTGTGGCCGCTCTGGGAAGCATCGGGCCGCAGCGGTTCGGCCATTCCCTTCACCTGGCCGACGCGCGGCCTGCGCGGCGACGTGCGCCCGAAAGGCATCGATGCGCTGCTCGGCTTCTACTCCTTCGACGGTGGCGCGACGTTCGTCAAAGGCACATGGGATGCGATCAAGTCGTCCTATGACGTCGCGTTGACCGCCGCCGCGCTGGTCAAGGCCGGTGAGCCTTCCGCCTTCGCGCTGTGCCGCCCGCCAGGGCACCATGCGGGGGCGGCCTTCATGGGCGGCTATTGCTTCATCAACAACGCCGCCGTCGCCGCGCAATGGTTCCGCGACCATGGCGCCGGGCGCGTTTCGATCCTCGACGTCGATTATCACCACGGCAACGGCACCCAGGAGATATTCTATCGCCGCGGTGACGTTCAGGTGCTGAACCTGCATGGCGATCCGATGACCGAATATCCCTTCTTCCTCGGCCATGCCGACGAGCGCGGCGAGGGCGACGGCGAAGGCTTCAACGACAATTATCCGATGCCCTTCGGCACCGGCTGGGAGGTGTGGAACGCCTCACTCGAGGACGCTTGCACGAGGCTTTCGGCTTATGCTCCTGACGTCGTCGTGGTTTCACTCGGCGTCGACACGTTCGAGAAGGATCCGATCAGCCAGTTCAAGCTGAAAACGGGCGACTATCCCAGGATCGGCCGCCGCATCGCCAGGCTCGGCCTGCCGACGCTGTTCGTCATGGAAGGCGGCTACGCCGTTGAGGAGATCGGCATCAACGCCATCGGCGTGCTGACCGGCTTCGAGGACCGCTAGAAGTGCCGCCGGTGCCTGCCAATCACATGGCAGCGCTCGCGGTACCGCCTGCCTGACCGATCGTTCAGCCTGCGGCGGCACGCGCTGACCCGCTCGCTATCTTGTTGTTGGACCATGATGTTTTTCCAGAATGCGTTCGCCCTTTGCGAAATGATGTTCTATTTTTTGAACCCACGGCTTGCGGGGCCGATTGATCGGAAGAACAAACGCATTTGAGCCCGGGAAGGCATTTATGAACGACGACACACCGGAAAGCGAAAGCGCCTCGGCGCTGGCGCCGTTCCGGCACGGCATCTTCCGGGCGGTGTGGTCCGCCAGCCTCGTCTCCAATTTCGGCGGCCTCATCCAGGGCGTCGGCGCCGCCTGGATGATGACCACGATCGCCACCTCGTCCTACCAGGTGGCATTGGTCCAGGCCTCGACCACCTTGCCGATCATGCTCTTCGCGCTGCTGGCCGGCGCCATCGCCGACAGCTTCAACCGGCGCAAAGTCATGCTGATCGCCCAGATCTTCATGCTCGTCGTCTCGGCTCTTCTGACCGTCTTCACCTATCTCGACCTGATGACGCCGTGGACGCTGCTCGCCTTCACCTTCCTGATCGACAGCGGCACCGCGCTCAACAGTCCGTCCTGGCAGGCTTCGGTCGGCGACATGGTGCCTCGCACCAAGGTGCCGGCGGCCATCGCGCTCAACTCGATGGGCTTCAACCTGACGCGCAGCGTCGGCCCGGCGATCGGTGGCATCATCGTTGTCGCGGCAGGCGCTGCCGCGGCCTTCGCCGTCAACACGCTGAGCTATGTCGGCCTCATCGTCGTGCTGGCCCGCTGGAAGCCGGAACTGCCGGCATCGACCTTGCCCCGCGAGACGCTGGGCGCCGCCATGGGTGCCGGCCTGCGCTATGTCGCCATGTCGCCCAATATCGGCAAGGTGCTGGTCAGGAGCTCGGCTTTCGGCTTCAGCGCCGGCGCGGTCCTGGCACTGCTTCCGCTGGTCGCGCGTGACGTCGTCAAGGGCGATGCGCTGAGCTACGGCATCATGTTAGGGGCTTTCGGCATCGGCGCCGTCGGCGGCGCGCTGACCAGCGTCAGGCTGCGGCAGCTGCTGTCCAGCGAGACCATGGTACGCATGGCATTCGCCGGCTTCGCCGTCTGCGCCTTCAACGCCGCCGTCAGCGATCATGCCTGGCAGACGTCGCTCGGCCTGCTGCTCGGCGGCGCCTGCTGGGTGACGGCGCTGTCGCATTTCAACGTCACCGTGCAGATGTCGACGCCGCGCTGGGTGGTCGGCCGCGTGCTTTCGGTCTATCAGACCGCGACCTTCGGCGGCATCGCGCTCGGCAGCTGGGTCTGGGGTGTCGTTGCCGACGCGCATGGCGCCGAAGTCGCCCTGATGGCGGCCAGCGTCGCCATGCTGGCGGGAGGCGCCATCGGCCTGCTGCTGCCGCTGCCGCAGCAGGCCGTGCTCAACCTCGATCCGCTCAACCGTTTTCAGGAGCCGCATCTGGCGCTTGATCTCAAGCCGCGCAGCGGTCCCATCGCCATCATGATCGAATATGTCATCCGCAACGAGGACGTACCGGAATTCCTCGCCACCATGGCCGAGCGCGGCCGCATCCGCCGCCGTGACGGCGCCCGCAACTGGACCTTGGCGCGCGATCTCGAAAATCCGTCGATATGGATCGAGCACTACCACACGCCGACCTGGGTCGAATATATCCGCCACAATCGGCGCGCGACCTACGCCGACGCCGTCATCGGCGAGCGCATAAGGGCGCTGCACAGCGGCAACGAGCCACCGCGCGTCCGCCGCATGATCGAGCGCCCGACGACAGCAGGGACGGCGCTCGTCATGCCGAAGGGACCGATCGAGCATTAGTGGCTGGCGGTGCGTCCAGTTGGACGAGCAAAATGAAATTGCGGCGCCTGGCCCAATCCGCGAATGCACGAACAGGATGGCCATTGTGGAGAGACGGTTATATCAGTTGGTGTGACTATGACCACTAAGGGGAGACGATGCGTTACATACGTCCGCTTTCAATTGAAGACGCCGCCGGCCTGTTGGCCGGTTCAGCCGGCACGGCCGCCATCCTCGCCGGAGGCAGCGACCTCTTGGTGCGAATGAAAGGCGGCTTTATCGAACCCGACCTGATCGTCGACATCAAGGCGATCGACGGGCTTGGCGAGATCAGGGAAACAGCCGAGGGCTTCAGCATCGGCGCGGCGGTCCCCTGCGCCGTGCTGGGCGAGAACACGGCCCTGCAGAAGGCATGGCCCGGCGTCGTCGAAGCGGCCAAGCTGATCGGCTCGAAGCAGGTGCAGGGACGCTGCACCATCGCCGGCAATCTGTGCAACGCCTCGCCGGCCGCCGACAGCGTGCCGGCGCTGGTGGCCGCTGGCGCCAAGGCTGTGGTCGTCGGCCCGGGAACCAGGCGCACGATTGCCGTGCAAGCGGTGCCGACTGGGCCGGGCAAGACGTCGTTGGCCAAGGGCGAGATCATCGAGGCAATCCTGCTCGACAGCCGTCTGCCGCGTTCGGGCGATGCCTATCTGCGTTTCATTCCGCGCACGGAGATGGACATAGCGGTGGTAAGCGCCGGCGTGAACTTGACGCTCGATGAGCAGGGTCGCGTCAAATCCGCCCGTCTGGCGTTGGGCGCCGTGGCGCCGACGGTAATTCTGGTCGAGGAGGCCGCCGAGGTTCTCATCGGCTCCAAGCTGGACGAAGCCACGCTGGAGAGGCTCGCCAAGGTCTGCTCGGGTGCCTGCCGCCCGATCGACGACAAGCGCGGCACCATCGAATTCAGACGGAAAGTCGCGGGTGTGCTGGCCAAGCGGGCCGCCACGACCGCCTATGCACGCGCAGGAGGCAAATGATGGCTGGTGTGGCAGTATCAACGACAATCAACGGCGACAATGTCGAGTTCCTTTGCCAGCCGGACGAGACGCTGCTTGATGTCCTGCGCGACCGCCTGGGGCTGACGGGCGCCAAGGAAGGCTGCGGCACCGGCGACTGCGGGGCCTGCAGCATCATCCTCGACGATCGGCTGGTGTGCTCGTGCCTGGTGCTCGGCGCGGAGGCCGAGGGCCGGCGCGTCGAGACCATCGAGGGCATGGCGCATGGCGACAGGCTGCATCCGCTGCAGCAGAAATTCCTGGAGCACGCCGCACTTCAATGCGGCGTCTGCACGCCGGGCTTTTTGATAGCGGCGAAGGACCTTTTGGCCAAGAACCCCGATCCGACCGAGGAGGAGATCCGCTTCGGCCTCGCCGGGAACCTCTGCCGCTGCACCGGCTATGACAAGATCGTGCGTGCCGTTCAGGACGCCGCCAGCGTGATGAAGGGAGCATGACGATGAATTTCGATCCGCGTTACTCCGGACGCAATTTCACCTCTGTCGGCACGCGTCCCATCCGTCCCGACGGCGTCGACAAGGTGACGGGCCGCGCACGCTATGGCGCCGACTTCAACATGGCCGGGCAACTGGTCGGGCGCGTTCTCAGAAGCCCCCATGCGCATGCCACGATCAGGAAGATCGACACGTCGAAGGCGGAGAAGCTCGCCGGCGTCAAGGCCGTGATCACCGCGGCCGACCTGCCCGACCTCACCGACGGCGATGCCGCCATGTACGACATCCTCGACAACTGCATGGCGCGCAAGAAAGCGCTCTATGACGGCCATGCCGTGGCCGCGGTGGCTGCGGTCGATGCCCGCACGGCGAGGCAGGCACTGAAGCTGATCGAGGTCGACTACGAGGTGCTGCCGCATGTCACCGACGTCGACGAGGCGATGAAGCACTCCGCACCTCTGGTCAACGACGCCATCTTCACCGAGGGCCTCGAGCAAAAGCCCCTCAAGCCTTCCAATGTCACCAAGCGCACCCAGTACGGCCATGGCGACATCCACGTAGGTTTCGGCCAGGCCGACTTCGTTGTCGAACGCTCCTTCAAGACCGAGCAGACGCACCAGGGTTATATCGAGCCGCATGCCTGCGTGGCCAATGTCAGCTCCGACGGCACCGCCGACCTGTGGGTCTGTACGCAAGGCCATTTTGTCTACCGCCAACACTGCGCCCAACTGCTTGGCATGGAAGCCTCGAAGCTGCGCGTCACCTCCTCGGAGATCGGCGGCGGTTTCGGCGGCAAGACCCATGTCTGGGCCGAGCCGGTGGCACTGGCGCTGTCACGCAAGGCCGGGCGGCCGGTCAAGCTGGTCATGACGCGCGACGAGGTGTTCCGCGCCTCCGGCCCGACCAGCGCCACCTCGATCGACGTTCGGATCGGCGCCCGCAAGGACGGCACGATCACGGCGGCCGAGGCGACGCTGCGCTATAGCTGCGGCCCCTATGCCGGCACGTGGGCCGAGATCGGCGCCATGACGGCCTTTGCCTGCTACAAGCTCGAGAACGTCAGGACGGTCGGCTACGAAGTGCTGGTCAACCGGCCCAAGACCGCGGCCTATCGCGCGCCGTCGGCTCCGATGGCGGCGTTTGCGGTGGAAAGTGCGGTCGACGAGCTGGCCAAGGAGATCGGCATGGACCCGGTCGAGTTCCGGATCAGAAACGCGGCGC
Source organism: Mesorhizobium sp. M0968 (assembly GCF_040319065.1). Lineage (NCBI taxonomy): Bacteria > Pseudomonadati > Pseudomonadota > Alphaproteobacteria > Hyphomicrobiales > Phyllobacteriaceae > Mesorhizobium > Mesorhizobium sp. M0968. The sequence goes on along the minus strand of NZ_JAMYNL010000003.1, from coordinate 128,157 downwards.
AGGAAGGCACCAGATCGTCCTATGGACCGGTATACGGCCCGATCGGCATCGGGCCGACGCTGGAGGCGGTGAAGAGCCATCCGCACATGAAGGCGCCGCTCGGCAAGAACCAGGGCCGCGGAATGGCCTGCGGCTTCTGGTTCAATTTCGGTGGCCAGACCTGCACCGACCTCAACATCGGCATGGACGGCTCGGTCTCGCTTGCCGTCGGCACGGTCGATGTGGGTGGTTCCCGCGCGTCGCTTTCGCTGGTCGCGGCGGAGGAGCTCGGCATTCCCTATGAGCAGGTCAAGGCGGTGGTCGCCGATACCTCCAGCCTCGGCTACAACGACATGACGGACGGCAGCCGCGGCACCTTCTCCTCCTCCATGGCGACGATCTCGGCCGCCCGCAACGCCATCAAGGTGTTGCGGGAACGCGCCGCGCAGATGTGGGACATACCCGTCGACGACGTGGTCTGGGAAAAAGGTCACGCGATTGCCAAGGGCGAGAAATACGGCAACCTTGCAGCATTGTCGCTGAAGGAGATCGCAGCCGCGTCAGGGAAGACGGGGGGACCGATTGCAGGCCATAGCGAGCTCGTCGCCGACGGCGCCGGCGTCTCCTTCGCCACCCATATCTGCGATATCGAGGTCGATCCCGAGACCGGCTCCACCAGGGTGCTGCGCTATACCGTCGTTCAGGACGCCGGCAAGGCGGTGCATCCGACCTATGTCGAGGGGCAATACCAGGGCGGTGCCGCACAAGGCATCGGCTGGGCGCTCAACGAGGAGTATATCTACGGCAAGGACGGGCGGCTGCAGAACCCTGGCTTCCTCGATTACCGGATCCCGGTCTGCTCGGACCTGCCGATGATCGACACGCAGATCCTCGAGATCCCCAATCCCAACCATCCCTACGGGGTGCGCGGCGTCGGCGAGACCTCGATCGTGCCGCCGCTGGCGGCGATCGCCAATGCGGTGTCGAACGCCGCGGGCGTGCGCATGACCCATATCCCGATGTCGCCGCCGCGCATCCTGGCGGCGATCGAGGCGGAACGGGGAGGCTGATGGTCGAAGTAACGCTCTGGGGGTCGCTCGGCGCGATCGCCGGAGGCAAGAGCAAGGTCGAAATCGAGGCGAAGGATATTCGGGAGCTGTTCAGGAAACTGGCTGAACAGTATCCCGGCCTCGAGCCATACATCGATCGCGGCATCGCCGTCGCCATCGACGGGACGATCTATCGCGACACCTGGTCGAAGGAACTGCCGGAAGGGGCGGAGATTTTCCTGCTGCCGCGATTGGCTGGGGGGTGAGTTGGGCTCGAGCTCAAGCCGCGCTCCGTGCGGCCAATGCTCGTTTATGAATTCGCGGCCCAGCAGGTCTATCGTAACCCGAACACTACAGTGGAATTGCGGTCACTTCTTTGGCCGTTCGGATCACGAACATCGTGTGGTATCGCGCGACGTTGCTTCGGTCTCGGAACAGTCGCTCGCACAGTGCATCGAACTCTTCCATATCCGTCAGGCGGAGCATGAGGACGGCGTCGGTTTCGCCGCTTACACTGTAGGCCTGAGTGACGGCCGGTTCCTGGGCGGCCAACTCGAGAAAGTCCCGCATATACTGCTCACCATGACGCTCCAGTTCGACGGTGACGATCGCCTTCAAGCCCCGGCCAGCCTTTGCCGGTGCGAGAAGCGCGACAACGCGGCTGATGACACCGCTTTTCTTCAGTCGTCGTATGCGGCGCAGGCAGCTCGAAGGGGAAAGCCCGATTAACCCCGCCAGTTTGGCGTTAGTTCGTGAGGCATCATCCTGGAGCAGGTTGAGAAGCCTTCTGTCGATCTTGTCCATGTTGGTCGCGCTCAGCGTCGGTGCGTTGCAATTTTATTGCACGGAATCGCAAACTTTGACCACAAATGCGAAGCGTCTCACGCTACTCAGACGGCTCCAGGAATGATGGAGCAGCATGATGGCAATTTGCGCCGCCTTCTATCGCAGGACATTGGAGACGCTTGAAATCTATTGGGAACTGGTTCGCGTGATCGTTCCGGTTGCGATTGCCACGCGGCTGCTGCAGGACCTTGGCGTCATCCAGGCGATTTCTCCGTTCTTCTCCGCGCTCATGTTGCAGGTGGGGTTGCCACCTGAACTCGCCTTTGCCTGGCTGACGGGATTGCTGGTCGGGATCTGGGGCGCGCTTGTGATCGTATTCACCTTGGTTCCGGTTTCGGCGCTCAGCACTGCCGACATGACGGTTCTTTCGGCTCTCTTGCTGTTTGCACATGCCATTCCGATCGAGCAACGCATCATTCAGAGGGCCGGGCCGAGCTTCCTGGTCACCGCGGCGCTTCGTATTGGCGGGGGTTTGGTCTTTGCTGTCCTTCTGCATCAGATATTCGCCGTGACCGGATGGCTGTCAGGACCGGTGAAGCCGGCGTGGATGCCGACGAATGAAAGCACCGACTGGGGCGGCTTTTTCCTAGGTACGCTCAAAACCCTGGGCATCATGCTCGTTGTTCTGCTTGCGCTGAGCTGGGTGATCGAGCTTCTAAAGATGTCGGGCATTTTGGAGTGGATGAACAGAGGGCTTGCACCGCTCTTTCGGCTCGCCGGCATCGAAAAGCCGACGGTACCTTTCGCCGCTGTCGGCCTGTTTCTCGGGATTTCCTATGGCGCAGGACTGCTGATCCGCGAGGCGCGCACGCCTAGCGCGGAGCCGCGTCAGATATTCCTTGCCTGCGTGTTCATGGGTTTTGCCCATAGCCTCATTGAGGATACGTTGGCCGTCGTCACGCTTGGCGCTGATGTTACGAGCGTGCTTCTCGGTCGCCTAGCGTTTGCCGTGCTCGCGACCGCCGTGATCGCAAAAGTAATCAAGGCGGTTCCCGACGCTTTTTTCTTCAAGACACTCTTCCACAAGGAAGAAGACAGTTCGCGCAATCGGATTTCGGAGCCGGCGATTAGCGGGCCGTTGACGTGAGCCCTCCTTACGCAGCAGCCGACATGTGTGTCGCATCGCTATCCGGACAGGACGCGGCTACCCCTCGCCCGACAGATCCCGCCGCGCCTTGTCGAGTTCCTCGGCATAGCGCCGCATCAGGTGGCCTTCGGTCAGCAGCCCGACCACCTTGCGATCGGTGAAATCCTCGACCACCGCCAATTCCTCGGCGCCAGCACGCTGGAAGGTCTCGGCCGCCGATTGCACGTTCATGCTCGGCACCAGCACCGCATCCCTGAATTTGGCGAAGGACAGCACCGGCAACCATGCCCGCGTGATGCTGCGGCGATAAAGCCCATCTTCACCTCGGGGAACTGCGTTGACGTAAACGTCAACCCGAAGCTATATGCGCCGGCGGCCGTGGCTGTAAAACCAGGCAAGCGGCGAGCGACAAACGCAAGCAGACGAGGAGAACCGCCATGAGCGTTCAGGAGATTGCCGACAACATCAGGTCGCGCGTGGCGAGTGCCGGGTTCGATCGCTCGGTGAAATTCGACACCGGCAGCGACGGCGTCATCGTCATCGACGGCGCCGATGTCTCGACCACCGATGCGCCGGCCGATTGCACCATAAAGCTGTCGCTCGACGATCTGGACTCGCTGATATCAGGCGACCTCAACCCGACCATGGCCTTCATGTCCGGCAAGATAAAGGTCGAAGGCGACATGAGCGTCGCCATGGCGCTGAGCCAGTTGATCGGCTGATCGCTTGAGATGAAACAAGCCACCGCACGATGGCGGGCGGCTTGTTTCTGATCCGTCACGCAGCGAGCGGCAGCCTCTGTGCCTTCAGCTTGCGCCCTGCCGCCTTCAGAGTGCCTTGCGCGCCGTCGAGCGCGCCGACAACCAGTTCCCGCGCCAGCAGGCGGTGCCGCTCGTAAGGCCCCGGCATGGCCAGCGAGCCGGTCTTTGCGGCCGAAAACCCGAAGCGCTCGTAATAGGGCGCGTCGCCGACCAGCAGGATCGCCGCATGGCCAAGCCGCGCGGCCTCAGTGACCGCATGGCGCATCAGCGCCGAGCCGATGCCGGCATTTTTCAGCGCCGGGTCGACCGCAAGCGGGCCGAGCAGCAGCGCTGCCGTGCCGCCCTCGCCCAGCACCACGTCCCACAGCCGCACGGTGCCGGCAACAGTGCCCGACGCATCGCGCGCGACAAAGGCCAGGCCCTCCGAAGGCCGGCGGCCGCGCCGCAGCTTTTCCGACGACTTCTTCCGGCGCTTCGGCCCCATGGCGCGATCGAGCAAAGCCTCGCGCGCCGGGACGTCGGCGGCGGTTTCGGCGACGACCGCAATCTCCCCCCTCGAGGGGGAGATGTCGCCGAAGGCGACAGAGGGGGTTGTCGCGCGTGAAGCGCCGGCCTCCATCTGCGGCAGGAGGCCGAGTCCAGTCGAACCGACCCCCTCTGGCCGCTTCGCGGCCATCTCCCCCTCGAGGGGGGAGATTCCCACGCCTTCAACGATGAGATCTGCAATGTTCATTTCCGCGATCCTTCACAAGCGGATTGTTCCACAGGCGAGCCCGGGCGGGCGACAGGCGCCCACCGGGGATGATCTGAGCAACTCTTGCGAGCCCTCAGATCACGTAGGATCGGAGAGGCTCGAAGCCGTTGAAGGCGACCGAGGCGTAGGTCGTCGTGTAGGCGCCGGTGCCCTCGATCAGCACCTCGTCGCCGATGGTCAGCGACAGGGGCAGCGGGTACGGCGTCTTTTCGTACATCACGTCGGCCGAATCGCAGGTCGGGCCGGCGAGCACGCAAGGCGCGGTCTCGCTGCCGTCATGCGCGGTGACGATCGGGTAGCGGATCGCCTCGTCCATGGTCTCGGCGAGACCGCCGAACTTGCCGATGTCGAGGAACACCCAGCGCACATTGTCGTTGTCGGCTTTCTTCGAGATCAGCACGACTTCCGACTTGATGACGCCGGCATTGCCGACCATGCCGCGGCCCGGCTCGATGATCGTCTCGGGGATCGCGTTGCCGAAATGCTTCCTGAGCGCCGAGAAGATCGCCTGGCCGTAGGCCTGCGCCACCGGCACATCCCTGAGATAGCGGGTCGGGAAGCCGCCGCCCATATTGACCATCTTCAGCACGATGCCTTCGTCGGCCAGCGTCGCGAACACCTTCTTGGCGTCGCTGAGCGCGCGGTCCCAGGCGGTCAGGTCGGTCTGCTGCGAGCCGACATGGAACGACACGCCATGGGCGTCGAGACCGAGCGCCCTGGCATGGCGCAGGACGTCGACCGCCATCGCCGGCACACAGCCGAACTTGCGCGACAGCGGCCATTCGGCGCCCTCGCCGTCGGTCAGGACGCGGCAGAACACGCGGGCGCCGGGAGCGACGCGGGCGATCTTCTCGACTTCCTCGACGCAGTCCACCGCAAACAGCTTGATGCCGAGCTGGTAGGCGCGCTGGATGTCGCGCTCCTTCTTGATGGTGTTGCCGAAGGAGATGCGGTCCGCCGGCGCACCGGCGTCCATCGCCATCTCGACTTCGGCAACGGAAGCGGTGTCGAAGGACGAGCCCATCGCAGCAAGCAGGCGCAGGATTTCCGGCGCCGGATTTGCTTTCACCGCATAGTAGATCTTGGAATCGGGAAGCGCCTTCTCGAAGGCGCGGAAATTGTCGCGCACGACATCGAGGTCGACGACGAGGCACGGACCGTTCGGACGTCGGGTGGCGAGAAAGTCAAGGATGCGCTGGGTAGCCATCGGGTCTCTCCATCAGCGCCTTGCGGCGCGCACAAAGGCTTGCGGACGCGGGCTCTCGGCCTCGCGAACACGCGGTGGACAAAGGCGGGACGGAAATCCATGGAACCAGCCGGTGGAGACCCCGGAACCATGAAGCGCCGTCTCGCGGCGGTGAACCTTGGCCTTGCCCGGCCTCGGTTCGCTTTGTCTGCCTTGGCTTGGATGGGAGACCCGTCCGCACTGCCGGCAATGAAGGTGTGCCTCTTCAGTAACCCCGGTCTTTGGACGACCGGCAGAACACCAGAAAGGCCCGCACCGTCGTTGCTTCAAGGTGTCCTCGGTTGGCGGTTGGCCGCTAAACCGACTGGAGGGGTTGGCTCCAGTTACCTTACCGATTACCCTCACCATTCGAGGATCGGCGGACACCCACAGGCACGTGCGACTTTGGGCAAGCGCGATATAAGATCGAAAGATTTCACAATCAATAAAAATCGTATCGCAGGTTGTAAAATTTGTGGCATCGAACAATGCTGCGGCAACCAGAAGAACAATGCTGCGGCAAGCACATCCGGATATCGAACGCATGACAGGCACTCGCGGCCCGCTGAACGCTTTTCTCGACCTTGATCAAGTCCCTGTAGCCAATGCGAAATCCGGCCCGCTTGCCGGCTTGCGGCTTGCCGTAAAGGACATCTTCGACGTCGCCGGCTACCGCACCGGCTGCGGCAATCCGCAGAAATACCGGGACGCTTCACCGGCCATGGCGACCGCGCCGGCCGTCCAGGCGCTGCTTGATTCGGGCGCCCGCTTCGTCGGCAAGACGCAGACCGACGAGCTCGCATTTTCCCTGCTGGGGCTGAACGCGCATTTCCCGTCGCCCATCAACCCGGCAGCACCCGACCGCGTCACCGGCGGCTCGTCCTCCGGTTCTGCCGCGGCAGTCGCCGGCGGGCTGGCCGACATTGCAACCGGATCGGACACCGGCGGCTCGATCCGAGCGCCGGCAAGCTTCTGCGGCCTGATCGGCCTCAGGACGACGCATGGCCGTATCCCGCTCGACGGCGCCATGCCGCTGGCGCCTTCGCTGGACACATTCGGTTGGTTCGCAAGCGACATCGTCATCTACGAAAAGGTCGGCACGGTGCTGCTCGGCGACGATCCGCATTCCCATGAACTGAGACGCCCCGTCACTCTCGCTGCGCTGGACGGCCTCGTGCTCGGCCCGCACGAGGCCGACGAATATCGCGCCATGCTCCGCAGTGTCGCTTCGGTGCTGGGCGCACCGCGCAGCGTCGGCCCGCTGTCGCATTCGACCGACGATCTCTATTGGTGCTTCCGCAAGCTGCAAGGCTATGAAGCCTGGCAAAGTCACGGCGCCTGGATCGCCGGCGGCGACCGCATGCTGGGACCCGGTGTCAAGGAGCGTTTCGAGCACGGCGCGACAATCGACGCGGCAACCGCGCAATGTGAAACGGAACGTCGCGTTTCGTTTCGCCTCGAACTGGCCGGCCTGCTTGGCGACGACGGCGTTCTTGTGCTTCCGACCGCTCCTGGTGCCGCGCCGCTCAAGGCTGCGTCATTCGACGATTTGCAGACCTATCGCGAGCGGGCGCTGAGACTGCTCTGCCTTTCCGGCCTGTCCGGCTTTCCGCAAATCACGCTGCCGCTCGGCAAGACCGGCGGGGCGCCGTTCGGCCTTTCGCTGCTCGGTCCGAAGAACAGCGACCGGCAGTTGATTGCGCTGGCCGCCCGCATCCTTTCGGCCCACCAAGGAGGCGCATGACATGGATACGCTGACCCGCATGCGCGCCTTCATCGACGTGGTCGAGGCCGAAGGATTTTCGGCGGCGGCGCGCAAGATCGGCCGCTCGAAGGCGCTATTGTCGAAATATGTGCGCGAGCTGGAGGACGAGCTCGGCGCGCTGCTGCTCAACCGCACCACCAGGCAGTTTTCCCTGACCGAGGCCGGCCACACCTATTACCGGCGCGCCTCGGAGATCGTGCGCGAGGTCGACAGCCTTGCCGATGCGGTGCGCGAATCCTCCGGCGACGTGCGCGGCAGGATCAAGCTGTCGGCGCCGCGCACCTTTGCCGACGCGCCGATCGGCCAGTCGCTGATCGACTTCGCCAAGCAGCACCCCGACATCGTGCTCGACATCCATCTCGACGACCGTTTCGTCGATCTGGTCGAGGAGGGCTTCGATCTGGCGGTGCGCATTTCGCGGCTGGAAAATTCCTCGTTGATCGCCAGGCGTCTGGCGCCATTTTCGGTACGGCTTTGCGCGTCTCCTGAACTGATCGCCAGGCACGGCATGCCGGTCAGGCCGCAAGACCTTGCCCGCGTGCCTTGCATCATCGACACCAATGGGCGCTGGCTCACCAACTGGCCGTTCAAAGGCGACAGCGGCGATACGGTGAGCGTTTCGGTTTCCGGCCCGATCGAGGTCAACAGCCCGATGGCGGCAAGGGCCGCTGCCGTGGCTGGATTGGGATTTTCCGTCCTGCCGGATTTCATCGCCGCGCCCGACATCGAAAGCGGCAAGCTGCTGACTGCGCTGGATGACCGCATTCTGCCCGGCGGCGGCATTTTTGCCGTCTATCCGCACCGGCGCTATCTGCCTGCAAAAGTTCGCGTTTTCGTCGACTTCCTGGTGCAGTGGTTCAAGACGCTGGACAACGCATGAGCTTTCAGCCGCGTCGCGGTCCCATTTTCGCCCGCTTTCTGGTAACTGTCGGCAATTCACCGAAGCCGATTGAATCGCGACCGAGAATGCACCTGAAACGGCAAGCAATCATGCTGGCTTCGGCCTTGACCGCGACGTTTGCCGCCGTCGGACCGGCTGAGGTGCATCCCCACGTCTTCGCCGAGGCCCGCCTCGAAGTGGTCCTCGGCCCGGATCACCAAACTGTGAAGGCATTGCGCCATGTCTGGCGCTTCGACGATTTGTTTTCGAGCACGGTGATGATGGAGTTCGACAAGAATTCCGACCTGAAACTCGACGACAAGGAGCTGAAGGATGTCGCCGACACCGTCCATGCCTCGCTTGCCGAATTCAACTATTTCCAGCTCGTCACCGTCGACGGCAAGGACGTGGCAATGACCCCGCCGCCGCATTTGATGGCCAATTTCGACAATGACCAGTTGATCATCCTGTTTGAATCTGAACCGAAGGTACCGATCAAACTGAGCGGCAAGATAGATATCGGCGTCTACGACCCGACCTTCTACACCGCGATCGATTTCACCGAGGATGCCAATCTGCAGGTCGATGGGTTGCCGCCGACCTGCACCAGCAAGGTTGTCCGCCCGAACCCGGACGAGGCGATCGCCCAGAACCAGAAGACCCTGACCGAGGCCTTCTTCAACGATCCGACAGGCACCGACATGAGCAAGATCTTTGCCACCAAGCTTGAACTGACCTGTCAGCCGGAAGGATAGATCCAGTGACCAAACCGTCCCTGCGTTTGGCATTCGGTCTTCTGGCCGCCGCCTTTGTGATGACGCACTTTCTCGGCTCCGCCCACGCCCAGAGTTCACTCGGCATCGGCACCAATGACGGCATGGCTCCAACCGCCACCGGCCCGTTCGCCCACATCCTGATGTGGATCAATCTGCGCCAGCAGGAATTCTATCATGCGCTTGCCGGCGCGATGAAGGCGATGCGCCAGGACGGCAGCAAGTTGTGGCTGCTCATCGGCCTGTCCTTTGCCTATGGCATTTTCCACGCCGCCGGCCCCGGTCACGGCAAGGCGGTGATCTCTTCCTACATGGTGGCCAATGAAGTGGCGCTCCGGCGCGGCATCATGCTGTCCTTCGTCTCGGCCCTGCTGCAGGCGCTGACCGCCATAGTGGTGATGCTGGCCGCCTATTTCTTGCTGCGCGGCACTGCTGTCTCGATGACGGACGCCGCATGGTTCCTCGAAATCATGAGCTATGTCTTCGTCACTCTGTTCGGCGCCTGGCTGCTGTGGCGCAAGGCCGGCCCAGCCATCCTTCGCCTGTTCGGCGCAAATCCGGGCTACAGCCTCTCGGCTGCCCATGCCGGCCATTCACATTCCGTGCATGCCCATGCGGCACATTCCCACGCGCTTGATGCGCATGACCACCACGATCATGCGCATGACCATCACGATCACGGCGCCCACGACCACGCCCATGCTGCGCACGATCACCACAGCCATACGGCGGGCGAGGTCTGCGAGACCTGCGGACACTCGCATGCCCCCGACCCGGCGCTGCTTTCCGGCGATCGCTTCGATTGGCGCACGGCCTGGTCGGCTGTCGCTGCCGTCGGCATCCGCCCCTGCTCCGGCGCGCTGATCGTGCTGAGCTTCGCCTTGCTGAACGGGCTATGGTTCGGCGGCATCCTGTCGGTGCTGGCCATGGCCCTCGGCACCGCAATCACCGTCTCGGCTCTGGCGACTCTTGCGGTGACCGCGAAGAACTGGGCGGTGTATTTCGCCGGCGACGGCCGCATGGGCAACCGCATCCATTCCTTCGTCGAGATCGGCGGCGCCGCCTTCGTCTTCCTGTTCGGCCTGCTGCTGCTTTCGGCCAGCCTGACTGGCGCCTGACCTCGTTGCGTCCGATCGGGGCGCTCTAACTAGGGATATTGCCCCCCAACTCGTCTTCGATATGGACGCGGATGATCTCGTCGAAGCTCGTTTCGGCGGCAAAGCCAAGCTCCCTCGAGCGCCGCGCCTCGAAGCGCGTCGGCCAGCCCTTGACGATCGCCCAGATCGTCTCGTCGGGCTCCTCGCGGATCAGTTTCACCGCCTTGGCGCCGGCGACACGTTCCAGCGCTTCGATCTGTTCGCCGACGCTGACGGCGACGCCCGGCATCGTCAGGTTGCGGCGCGGTCCGACGGCGGCACCGTCGATCCGAGCCGCATGGATCAGGAAATTCACCGCCGAACGCGGGCTGGCGTGTGTGTGGACGACTGAGCGCGGCACCGGCAGGATCGCTTCATGACCGCTCAGCGGCTCGCGGATGATACCGGAGAAGAACCCTGAGGCCGCCTTGTTCGGCTTTCCCGGCCTGACGCAGATGGTCGGCAGCCTGATGCCGATGCCGTCGAAGAGACCGCGGCGCGTATAGTCGGCAAGCAGCGCCTCGCCGATCAGCTTCTGCGTGCCGTAGGAGGTCAGCGGCGTCGGGTGGAACTCGTCCGGAATGATGTCGGGAAACGGTGCGCCGAACACGGCGATCGACGAGGTGAAGACGACGCGTGGCGTATAGGCAGCCAAGCGGATGGCATCGAACAGCGCCCTGGTGCCGTCGAGATTGACGCGATAGCCGAGATCGAAATTGGCCTCCGCCTCGCCCGAAACCACGCCGGCGAGATGGAAGATCACGTCGGGGCGCGGCGCGACCAGATTTGCGGTCGCTCCCGGTGCGGCAAGGTCGCCGGTGTGGAGGGTAATGCTGACATCTTCGAGCACCGGCGCTTGCGGCGGCACGATATCGTGAAGATCGAGCGCGGCGATCTTGCGGCCGCCGAGCGTCCCGTCCTTGGCCAACCTGGCGATGAGTTTGCGGCCGACCATGCCTGCCGCGCCGGTAATCAGAATGCGCATGTCACTTTCCCTTTTTGCGCTGGCTGCGGCTACGCAGCCAGAACACGACGAAGATTGCCACCATGAAGATCGCCGCGACGACACCGGCAAGCACCGTCGAGACCTTGCCGACCGCCAGCATCACTGTTGGAAGATAATAGGCTGCGATGCCGAACAGCAGCAAAACCCAGGCGGCGCCGATCGCCGCATTGCGGGTGTCGTGGTCCATCACGCGGCGCCAGGGCGGCGAGAGTTCATGTCGATCGTTGCCAATGCCAGGAACTCCCGAAGTCAGTGATAATGGCCGCGGTGCGGTGCCGTGTCATGCGCATGCTCGTGCTCGTCATCATGCTCATGTCTGTCCGCACATTGGCCGAATTCCGGTTCGACCGTGGCATGGGCTATGCCATGTTCCGCCGCAAGCCGCTTCTTGATCGCGCTTACCGCCATATGCGCGTCGACGCCGTCATTGAGGCAGGCATGCAATGTCGCCATGTTGCTGGAGCCGTCGAGCGACCAGACATGCATGTGATGCACCTCGCGCACGCCCTTGATTGTCGCCTCGATGTCCCTGGCGATCAGGTCGCGGTCGAGGCTTGCCGGCACGCCTTCGAGCAGGACGTGGGCGGCTTCGCGCATCAGCGACCAGGCCGTGGACAGGATCAGCAGCGCGACAAGCACCGACAGGATCGGATCGATGGGCGTCCAGCCCGTCGCCAGGATCACCAGCGCCGCCACGATCGCCGCGGCCGAGCCGAGCAGGTCGCCGAGCACATGCAGGATGGCGCCGCGCATGTTCAGGCTGCCGCGGTCGCCGCCATGCAGCACGAAGAAAGAGCCGATATTGATCGCAAGGCCGGCGATGGCAACGACCAGCATCGGCCCGCCGAGCACGGGCTCAGGCGTCAGCAAACGCCCCCAGGCCTCGTAGACGATCCACAGCGCAATGGCGAAGATGGCGATGCCGTTGGTATAGGCGACCAGTGTCTTGACCCGGCCGAAACCATAGGTGAGGCGCACGGTTGCCGGCCGGCCCGCGAGATGGAAGGCATACCAGGCAAGGCCGAGCGCAATGCAATCGGCAAGCATGTGGCCGGCATCCGCCAGCAGCGCCAGCGATCCCGTCAAGAGACCGCCAAGCGTTTCGACGACCATGAAGCCGGCGGTCAGGCAGGCCGCGATCAGCACGCGCTTCTTGTCGGTCGAGCCGTGCACATGCCCGGCACCGTGACTGTGGTCGTGGCCCTGCGAAGCGTGGTCGTGGGTATGCGCCATCTATAGCCCCTGCTAGAGCCTGATCCATCCCGGCAGACTCGGGATGGAGGCTCTGTCTTCTTGTTTGACCATGATCTTATCCGAAAACCGGCGTCCACTTTTCGGGATCATGGTCAGGCGCCGAACTCAGCGCGAAAATCCTCGAGCCGCCGCCTTTGCTGGCCATCGCTGTCGAAATTAGCCGGATCGAGCCACGCCTCATAGGCTCTGCGCAGATCTGGCCATTCCCTGTCGATGATCGAATACCACGCGGTATCGCGGTTTTCGCCCTTGACCACAAGATGCTGACGGAAAATGCCCTCGAACTTGAAGCCGAAACGTTCCGCCGCGCGCTTCGACGGCTCGTTGCGGTTGTTGCATTTCCATTCGTAGCGGCGGTAGCCAAGCTCGTCGAAGACGTACTTCATGAACAGGAACTGCGCTTCCGTCGCCGCCGGCTTTCGCGAGATCAGCGGACCCCAATATATGTTGCCGATCTCGATGACGCCGTAGGCGGCGTCGATGCGCATCAGCGTCTGGCGCCCGGCAACCTTGCCGCTGGCCTTGTCGATGACCGTGAAGAACAGCGGGTCCTCGCTGGCTTCTGCCTTGTCCAGCCACGGCTGGAAGGCGGCACGGCTCTCCGGCGGGTAGTCTGGCAGCCAGGCGAAGCGATCGCCGGCATCGGCCACCGACGAGGCCTCGAACAAACCGTCACCGTGTTTTTCGGCGTTAAGCGGCTCCAGCCTGACAGTTCGCCCCTCCAGCACCTTGCGTTCGGGCCGCGGGCGCGGTTGCCAATTCTTGAGATTTTCCGACACAGAAAACTCCAATCCGTTTGACTTTTGCGGGCGGACGCTCACAAAAACGCACGCTCGCTGAAAGAACCACACGGACAGGAAAAATGCTCCACACGATTTCGGCCTTCGACCGCCTCGGCGAGGAAAATGCGTTCGCAGTGCTGGCGCGAGCCACGGCACTTGCCCATCAGGGCCGCGACATTGTCAATCTCGGCATCGGCCAGCCCGACTTCAAGACGCCGCAGCACATCGTCGAGGCCGCGATCAAGGCGCTGCGCGACGGCCATCACGGCTATACGCCGGCCAACGGCCTGCTGGCGACGCGCGAAGCGGTGGTCCGCCGCACGCTGGCCACTACCGGCGTCGAAGTCTCGCCGGAAGCGGTGATGATCCTGCCCGGCGGCAAGCCGACCATGTTCGCGGCGATCCTGATGTTCGGCGAGCCGGGCGCCGAAATCCTCTATCCCGATCCCGGCTTTCCGATCTACCGCTCGATGATCGAGTTCACCGGTGCTGCCCCCATCGCGGTGCCGATGCGCGAGGAGAACGGCTTTGCCTTTTCGGCTGCGGAGACCTTGGCGCTGATCACGCCGAAGACCAGGCTGCTGATCCTCAACTCGCCGGCCAATCCGACCGGCGGCGTCACGCCGCGCGCCGAGATCGAAAAGCTGGTCAGGGGGCTGCAAGCGCACCCGGACGTCGCCATCCTCTCCGACGAGATCTACGACGTGATGACCTATGACGGCGAGACGCACTGCTCGCTGCTCGCCTTCCCCGAAATCCGCGACCGGCTGATCGTGCTCAACGGCTGGTCGAAGACCTGGGCGATGACCGGTTGGCGCATGGGCTGGTCGATCTGGCCGAATGGCGACAAGGGCGCGCATCTCTACGACAAGGTGCGCAAGCTGGCGGTCAATTGCTGGTCCTGCGTCAACGCGCCGAGCCAGTATGCCGGCATAGCCGCCATCGACGGCCCGCAGGACGACGTCGACAAGATGATGCGCGCCTTCGACCGCCGCAGGAAGGTCGTGGTCGAGGGGTTGAATGCCTTGCCCGGCGTTTCCTGCATTACGCCGAAAGGCGCCTTCTATGCCTTCCCCAATGTTTCCAAGACCGGCTGGAAGGCCAAGAAGCTCGCCTCGGCGCTGCTCGAGGATGCCGGCGTGGCGCTGATCGGCGGCCCCGATTTCGGCATTCTCGGCGAAGGCTATGTCAGGCTGTCCTACGCGAATTCCGAAGAGAACATCCTGCGCGCGCTGGAGCGGATCGAGGCGTTCCTGGCGAAGTGAGGACGACGAAAGGAGACGCCAGATGTTCTATGCCATTCTTGCCTATCACGAGGAAGAAGCGATCACGGCACTGACGCCTGAGCAGGATGCGGCGCTGATGACCGATCTTCTCCAGATCAACGATCGGCTCTACCGGCAAGGCACCCTTGGGCCGGCGGCCCGGCTCGGCGCGACACAAGACGCCTGCACCTTGCGCGGGCCAGGCACCGGAATGGTTATCGACGGCCCCTTCGCCGAGACCAAGGAACAATTGCTGGGGCTCTATGTCGTCGACTGCGCCAACCGTGACGCCGCCATCGACATTGCGCGCGACCTTCGCCGCGTCAATCCGACCGCCGTCTACGAAATCCGCCCGATTTCGCTATATTTACCCGGCGTGCCGCTTCCGGTCACCCGGCCCTAGGACGTAGACTCAACGTGGCCAGATGCGGATTGCGACGAGTTTTAGGGCGGCAAGAAAGTTCTCAGCCAGCTTGTCGTAACGCGTCGCGATGCGACGGAACTGTTTGGCTTTGTTGAAGAAGCGCTCGATCAGGTTACGGGCTTTGTATAGGAAGGGCTGAAGCAGATCGGGGCCTTGCGATAGGCTTTGGGGGATATTGGCCCAAGTGTTCTGGTCGGTGATGGCAGTGCGCAATGCGTTGGCATCGTAGCCCTTGTCGGCGAGCAGCATCGCACCTTCAGGCAAATCTTTGATCAAGTCCGCTGCGGAGGCAGACATTTGGCTATGAAAGTGACGTCCAGACCACACTCTCAAGATCGGGAGAGTAGCGGGCGATGATAGCCTCTTGATCATTTTCCTGCGTGAGAATTATCTGCTTCCCAGTAGCGTCACCGAGCAATCGCATAAAGCGGTCAAGCTTCTCAACCTCGGTTTTTCCGCTGACTTGCCTTGGATCGAAGTCGAACTCAATTTCGACAGGGCTGAAGAAGTGACATGCAAGCTGGATTGGCCCGACGTAAAAAGACAGTAAGCTGCCTGTTTCGCTTTCCAGGGCCGCTTCGACGCCCAATGGCATCGACTCGATCTTGCCGGAGACACTGAAACTAGCAGGCGGGGTCCATTCGAGGAGGATGTCCCAGACGACCTGCCAATCTGCCTCAGACGTGTTCAGAACGTAGATGTCTCGCCAGGAGCCGTCCCAAGCGAAATCCGATGCTATCTGTTCCCAATTCATGCATGAACCATTCTCTATGACTGCAATTCAAGCATGACATGTGCCATGACCGCTTTCCACAAATCCCAAGCCCGCTTTCCACCTATCCCGGTCATTCCGCATTTATGAGTTTACGGCCTAGTCTAGTGCATGTCGCCCAAAGTGCGCAGCGGTTTTGGGACAACGACATGTATACAACCTGGACCGGTTGCCTACCCTCGCCCGACAAACGGCATCTTCGTCGCCATCACGGTCATGAACAGCACGTTCGCGTCGAGCGGCAGGCTGGCCATATGGAGGACGGCATCGGCGACGCGCTCGACATCCATCACCGCTTCGGCGGCAATGGTGCCGTTGGCTTGCGGCACGCCGACCGTCATCGCCTGCGCCATGTCGGTCAGCGCGTTGCCGATGTCGATCTGGCCGCAAGCAATGTCGAAGGGCCTGCCGTCCAGCGCCAGCGTCCTGGTCAGCCCGGTGATGGCGTGCTTGGTCGCCGTATAGGGCACCGAGCCCGGCCGTGGCGCATAGGCCGATACCGAGCCGTTGTTGATGATGCGGCCGCCCATCGGCTGCTGCCTGCGCATGGCGCCGAACGCGGCGCGAGCACACAGGAACGAGCCGGTGAGATTGACCCCGACGATGTCGTTCCACACGTCGACCGGGATGTCGTCGATCAATGTCGATTTGTAGCTCGTGCCGGCATTGTTGAAGAGCAGGTCGACGCGCCCGAAAGCCGCAGCCACCGTCTCGAACAGATCGTCGACCTGATCGGCCTTGCTGATGTCGCAGGCGAAGGCCAATGCCTTGGCCTGCGTCGGCCCGGCCGCGGCGATCGCATCCTCCAGCACCGGCTTGCGGCGACCGCAGAAGACCGTATTCCAGCCGGCCTTGAGCAGCGCCGTGGCGACGCTTTTGCCGATGCCCGTGCCGGCGCCGGTGACGATGGCGGTTTTATAGTCGGTCATGGCTGTACTCCCTGAAAGGGATGAGGCATCGCAAATGACGGGAACCATGGCAAGCCGGCCCAAAGCCTGTGCTCACAAAAAGGGCGGCCGTTGGCGACCGCCCCTGATCCGAACCGGGCATGGGAGGAGGAAAACCGATCCGACTGACTGAAATCATGCGCTCACCGGATTAACGAGAAGCTAACGCCAACGGCGCCGAGCTCCGAGGCTTCCTCTTCGAGCTACCAGCGCGAGCCTGCGACCGGCTTGGCCGTGCTGCCCGCTGCCGGCACCTTCGCCGCCGTCACCGTCGCCTCGACATGGTCGACCAGCGCATCCGGCAGGCCGAGACGGCCGGCAAGCAGGTCGAGATAGCCGCGTTCGGCCCGCGTGTCCGGATCGATGGCAAGACGCGAGGCGGTGTAGAGTTCCAGCTTTTGCGCATCGGTCTTGGCCCCGGCGATCAGCACATCCAGATCGAGCGGCGCCTCCAGTTCCGACATCAGGAATTTCTCCGCTTCGGCGCCGACGCCGGCGAGGCTGAGCTTGCCGGCGATCTTCTGCCGCTCTTCGTCATCGACGTGACCGTCGGCCTTCGCCGCCGAGATCATCGCCCTGACCAGCGTCAGCGTGAATTCGTCTTCGCCCTGCGGCGCTTGCGACGGATGGAAGGCGGTATCGGCCGGCGGCGGCAGCAATTCCGGTTCGCCTGCAGCTTGCGTCTCGGCCGGCGCGTTGCCGTTCTTGTAGTTCTGGTAGGCCTTGTAGGCGAGGCCGCCGATCGCAGCCAACCCACCAAGCTTCACCGCCGCACCGGTGACCTGACGGCCGGGGCCGGTTCCGAGCAGCACCGCGGCCAGCGCGCCGGCGGCAAGCGGATTGTCCTTGGCCATCTGCACCGCCTGCCCCGCCTTGTCGCGGACGGTCGATCCGGTGCCAGGAATTTGCGAGCCGAGCAGATCGTCGAGGAGCTTTTTGGGATCGAACATCTATGCCTCCAGAATTGGCCCGGCCGAAGGTGCGCGGGCAGGGTTTGCACGTCGAAGACCTAGGTCCCGCAGTTTGACATTACAATGACGCGGCGCGTCCTTTTGCCCGCTGCCACGCATGACCTCGCACCGACATCTGCTTGGATCTCACGCGGAAATTACAGTGCTGCAGCCTCCTTCCGCGTCAAAAAACGCGCGGCGCTGTGGACATCGGACGTGTCGAAACCAGCTTCGACTTCGGTAATGTCGCGGCATGTCGCTTGAGAGGAGCCTGGCATGACCGATGAGACAGACCGCCAGCCGGCACGCGATCCCCAGGAGCTGGAGCGCCTGCTGATTTCGCGGCAATGGGTCGGAGACATTGACGGCATGGCCGCGCTTTTCGAGCCACATGCAGTCATCGACAGCGGTGGCGGACACCTGACGTTCGGCCGCGAAGCCATCCGGGCGCTGTTCGCGGAGATCACCGCAACCGGCCGAAAATTTCAGTCCGGAGATCAGCGCCCGGCTGTCGTCAATGGCGACCTGGCGCTGACCTCGACCCGGCTTCCCGACGGCACCATCACCACCGAGGTCGCGCGCCGGCAGAGCGACGGGACATGGCTGTGGGTCATCGATCGTTTCTCTATTGCTTGACGTGAAGTTGCTTAACGTGAAGCTAACTTCCGATGTGGCGGTCGCCGCGTGCTTGCGCCAGCTCGACCTGGTGCTGGCGCTCGGCGTAGCGGGCGCGATCTTCGTCCGAGCGGGCATCGAAGCAATGCGGGCATGAAACGCCGGTGGCATATTGCGGCGACAGCCGGTCTTCCGCGGCTAGCGGATGCCGGCAGGCGCGGCAGAGTTCGGCCTCGCCTTCGACCAGCCCGTGCGATACCGAAACGCGCTCGTCGAAGACGAAGCATTCGCCTTGCCAGAGGCTCTGTTCGGCGGGCACATCCTCGAGATATTTCAGAATGCCGCCTTTGAGGTGGAACACATCCTCCAAACCGAGCGACTTCACATAGGCCGTCGCCTTCTCGCAGCGTATGCCGCCGGTGCAGAACATGGCGACCTTGCGCCCGTCTAGCTCGTGCCGATGCTGCTCGACCCAGGCCGGGAATTCGCGGAAGCTGTTGGTGGCGGGATCGACAGCGCCCTTGAAGGTGCCGAGCGACACCTCGTAGGCGTTGCGCGTGTCGATGACGATGGTACCCGTATCCGAGATCAGTGCATTCCAGTCGGCCGGCGCGACATAGGTGCCTGCACCTGCCGCCGGATCGATATTGTCCACGCCCATGGTGACGATCTCGCGCTTCAACCGCACCTTCATGCGGTGGAACGGCATCGTTGCGGCGCTGCTGTATTTGATCTCGAGGCCGGCGAGACCGTCGATGGATTCGAGATGATCGATGAGCGCGGCGATTGCCGCTTCACTGCCGGCGACCGTGCCGTTGATGCCCTCATGCGCCAACAGCAGCGTGCCTTTGATGCCGCGTGCGCAGCAGAAGGCGGCGAGCGGCGCGCGCAGCGCCTCGAAGGTGTCGAGCCGGGCGAAGCGGTAAAGCGCGGCAACGCGGAAGGCTTGGCTGGGCAGTGTCATCACCAAGCCACTAAACGCTCACGGCAGCCGGATCAAGGCAGAGCCGGGTGCGGTCTGATCGCGGAGGTTTCGAACACCACGCGTGACATCGCGACACGCCGCGTTTCGTGGACAGAAAAACCGCCTTCTGCTAACCGGTCGACTTGATCAACAGAGGAGAGACGACGAATGCCCAGCACGACCGAAAAGCTCCTGTCGCTCCTCAACGGCCAGCCGGTCATACCGGTGCTGAAGATCGCCAATCCCGCCGACGCGGTGCCGCTGGCCCGGGCGCTGGCCCGCGGCGGCCTGCCGGCGATCGAGATCACGCTGCGCACCGCCGACGCGCTGGAGGCGATCCGCCGGGTGGCGGGCGAGGTTGAAGACGCCGTCGTCGGCGCCGGCACCATCCTGGACGCCCGGCAGTTCGGCGAGGCGGCGGCCGCCGGTTCGAAGTTCATCGTCAGCCCCGGCATCACCCGCGAGCTTCTCGCGGCAGCCAAGGACAGCGACGTGCCGTTGCTGCCCGGCGCCATCACGCCGGGAGAGGTCATGGCCGCCCGCGAAGCCGGCCTGCGCTTTCTGAAATTCTTCCCGGCCGAACAGTCGGGCGGCATCGCTTCGCTCAAGGCTTTCGCCTCGCCGCTTGCCGACGTGAAATTCTGCCCGACCGGCGGTATCACCGGCAAGAATGCCGCCGACTACCTCAGCCTGCCCAACGTCATCTGCGTCGGCGGTTCCTGGGTGGCGCCGGACGATCTGGTCAAGGCCGGCAAATGGGACGAGATCGAAGCCTTGGCGCGCGCGGCAAGCAAGCTCGGGCGCTAGCATCTTCTGCATCAAAAGCCGCCGCCGATCTGGTTCGCCGGGCTGGTTCCCGCTCATGGGCTCGAACCACGATTCACGCCTTCAAAGGGCGCTGTCCTACCATTAGACGAAGCGGGAGAATGCCGACCGCTGGTTAGCATCCCTGGATGAAGGAAGCCAGTGCCGGCGGTGGAGGCCGCGCGGGGTGCCAGCGCAGCCTTTACGATATTTGCCCAGCGCGGCCTACTCGGTCTTGAAGCGGGCCACCGACATGAACTTGACGGCTTTGCCGGTGAACCGGTTTGCGTCGGCCATCTCGTTGCCCGGCTGGAAGCCTATCGTATAGACCTCGCTCGGTGCCGTACGGACGAAGTCGTAGGCGTAGCGCGGCGCCGTTGTCGCATCTGAAACGGTTGCGACATACTCACCGCTGTGCAGCGCCCACCGGGCGGCCTGCGGCGCGGCGGCGACCACCACCGGCTTGGGGCCGGGCTTCAGGTCGCGGGCGGTGGCCCTGGGTTCCTTGCGTGTGGTCTTCACGCCTGCACCGATGACGGCGGCCGGATCGGAGCCGGCCGGGCGGGCAACGATGGCCTCGCGCGGCGATGCCCCGTCGCTCGATGCCCCGTCGTCGCTCGCCGGTTCCTCGAACACCGATGCTTGCTCGGAAAGCGACGCGACCTTGTATTCGTCGGTCGCGCTGACCCTTTCCAGAACGGCCTTGACCTCGTCGGGCTGGGAACTGTCGGGCCGCGCCGACGGCAACACCGAGAATGCGTCGGTGGCGGTGTTGCTCCGCTCGGCCGCACTCGCCAGCGCCAGCAACACTTGCTTGTCCTGCGGCGCAAGACTAGCAGGCGAAAGATCGGCCGGCAGCGAATGATCGGGCCGCCAGCTCGGCACGGGAACGTTGTTTGCCGCGACCTGCACCGGGCCGGCCGCAGCAGACGGGTCTGCTATGCCGAACGGAACATTTGCCGGCGCCGCGCTTGCCGGCGCTTGCGCGGTCGCCACCGCCTGTTCAGTCGATCCAGCCGCATCCGCCACGCCGAACGGAACGTTCTCAGGCGGCTGGGCGCCGACGTCCGTCTTCGGGCGCGGAGCAAAATCCGGCAGCGGAATGCTGCGCGCCGGCAATGCCGCGATGATCGTCTCCGGCGTGTCATCCTCCGGTTCAGGCGCAGGCGCCGGAGCATCAGCGACTTCCGGAATCTGAGCGCGCTTGGCATCCTGAGGCGCGACGATGGCAATGCCAGGCAGGTTGCTGCTCTTGGCGGACGGCGCCGGCTTCACGTTACGGGGCTTTGGCGCCGGCTCGGCCATCGCCACGTCGGCGCTGTCGTCCGCCTCGTCGTCGCCACCGCCGAAGAGGGCTGCCAAGAACCCACGGGATTTTTTGGCACCGCCGCTTGCGCTGGCGAGTTCGATGGCCGGCGCGCCGGCCCCCTTGCGGGCTTTGTAGGAGGCGAGCGCCTGTTGATAGCCAGGCAGCGGCTTGCCGTCGCTCGGCACATGCAGCGTCTTGCCGTTGGGGAACACGCGCGCCAGTTCCTGGCGGCTGATGCCGGGCCAGTGGCGTACATTGCCGACATCCATATGCACGAAGGGCGAGCCGGAGCTGGGATAGTAGCCGACGCCGCCGCCCTGCATCCTGAGGCCGACGTCGCGCAGCTTCTTCAGCGGCACGCCGGGAATATAGAAATCCATCGCCCTGCCGAGCATGTGCTGGCTTTTTTCGGCGACGCCCCTGCTGCGGCTGCGCAGCATCGAATTCGTGGCCGGCGAACGATAGCCGCAGACGACCTGTATGTAGTCGGTGGCGCCGCTCTCCCGATAGGCCTCCCAGACCAGGTCCAGCAGGCGCGGATCCATCTTGGTCGGCTCGTTGCGACGCCAGTCGCGCAGGATGATGTTGATCTTTCGCAAGCCCGCCTGGTCGTAGCGGCCGTTGCGCTTGTAGACGATCTCCGCCTTTTCATGCGTGTGGAGATGATAGAGCTTCAGCGAACGTGTCTCGGCGCTGGCGCCGGTTGCCGCCGCTGCAAGGAACCCGACGGCAACAATCACCGCTGCCAGCCATCTCGGCCAGACGCTCATGTGATAATGCCGCCCGTTTTCGTGTCGTTCGATTCTGTTCAAATCAAAAGGCCTTGCAGGCTGCCGTTTTGTCCCCGGATTTGACCAAACGGATGCGTGGTGTGTGCATCCGAATATCGATCCTAATGGTTAATCATCGCTTATTGAAGCCGAAATGCGGTAACACGGTGGCGATATCCCGCCAAAAATATTGCGCAGGATATCTTGGTAAACCGCTGGTTTAGATCATGTTTTGGCGCCAGCTCGAAACACGATCTGTTACCGTCCGCCTTAATACGTGAACACTGTGGCGAACACATCATTTCGAGGCGCAGTTGCGTGGAATGATGTCCGGATGAGAACCGGCTTGGCCCTGTGACTCAGGAAGCGAGCCGTTCGACGCGGCCGGTTTCCGGGTCGATGCCGTATTCCTTGAGCTTGCGGTAGAGCGTCGACCGGCCGATGCCGAGGCGGCGGGCGACTTCGCTCATCTGGCCGTTATAGTGATCGATGGCGAGCTTGATCATTTCGAGTTCGACGTCGGCCAGCGCACGCACATTGCCGCGCTCGTCGAGCGCCCGCAGCGTGCCGAAACGAGGCTTGGCTGGTGCATCGGCGTCGGCGGCTGCGATGCCGCCAGCGGCCGATATGTTGTCGCGCGGCTGGCTGCCCGAAGCCACTCCGGAAGCTGGCCACCCTGGAGTTGGCCCCCCTGAAGCTGGCCACCCTGGAGCTGGCAAGGCGATACCCGAATCGAGATTGACCGTGCCCTCGACTTGCGCCCGGATCTGCGGGAACTCTTCTTCGGTCAGCATGTCGCCGTCGGCAAGCACCGAAGCCCGGAAGACGGCATTTTCGAGCTGCCTTATGTTGCCCGGCCAGTCATAGGCCTGCAGCATGGCAAGCGCCGCAGCCGAGATGCCCCGCAGGCGGTGGCGCGGATCGGCGGGCGCCACCTTCTCCATGAAGTGCTCGACCAGATAGGGGATGTCGCCGCGACGGTCGCGTAATGGCGGCACGAAGATCGGATAGACGTTCAGCCGGTAGAACAGGTCCTCGCGGAACTTGCCGTCCTTGACCTGCTGCAGCAGGTTGCGATGGGTTGCCGAGATCAGCCTGATGTCGACCCTGACGGTCGAGCGGCCGCCAACCGGATCGACCTCGCCGTCCTGTACGGCGCGCAACAGCTTGACCTGCACGTCGAGCGGCAGGTCGCCGATCTCGTCAAGGAACAGCGTGCCGGTGTGCGCTTCGACGAACTTGCCGGTATGTTTTTCGGTGGCGCCGGTGAACGAGCCCTTCTCGTGCCCGAACAGGATCGATTCGACCAGATTGTCGGGGATGGCGCCGCAATTGACGGTGACGAAGGGTTTCGAGCGGCGGTCGCCGCTGCCCTGGATGGCGCGCGCCACCAGTTCCTTGCCGACGCCGGATTCACCTTCGATCAGGATCGGAATGTTGGACGCCGCCGCCTTGCTGCCGAGCCGGATCACCCGATCCATCGCCGGACTGTGGGTGATCATGTCCTTGAACGTCAGATGGCCGCCGCGCTGCCGTGACGAGCGCTTCACTTCGCCTTCGAGCGCTTCGACCTTGAGGGCGTTGCCGATCGACGCCTGCAGCCTGTCGGGAGAGGCCGGCTTGACGACGAAGTCGAAGGCGCCGTGACGCATTGCCGAAACGACGGTTTCGATGCCGCCCTGTGCGGTCTGCACGATGACGGGAATGTGGATGCCACGCTCGCGCATCGCCTTCAGCACGCCGATGCCATCGAGGCCCGGCATCATCAGGTCGAGGATGATCACCGACACGTCGCGCGCATTGGGTCCGTCGACGAGATCGAGACCGGCCTCGCCGCCATCGGCGACGATCGCGGTGTGGCCGAATTTCGTCACCGCCGCCTCGAGCAGCCTGCGCTGCACGGGATCGTCATCGACTATGAGTATGGAAGCTGCCATGACTGATCCGACCGTGCCCGCCCGAGAATGCGCCCTATGGATCATCTTGGCACAGGGTTCTAAATAAGCTTTCAAAAAACCCGGTGAATGAATTCCTTAGGATTTGACCGGCTTCTCGTTTCCTCGAATTTTTGTGTCTGGAAGGATCGGCAATGCGCATGGTTTTTGCTCGAAAGCTGGCGGCGGCGCCCGGTCAGGGCGTGGCGGAGCTTGGCGACCTGCCGGAATGGAATCTAGCCGATCTCTATTCGGGCATGGAGGCGCCCGAGTTGAAGCGCGACATCGCCAAGGCCGCCGCCGATGCCATCGCCTTCGAGAGCCGTTGGAAAGGCACGCTCGCCGCCGAGGCCGGGCGTGGCGGCGCCGGCAGGCTTGGCGAGGCGCTTCAGGTCTATGAAGTGCTGGAGGAGCTGATCGGCCGCATCGTCTCCTATGCCGGGCTTGTCTATGCCGGCAACACGTCGGATCCGCAGCGCGCCAAGCTCTATGGCGACATCCAGGAAAAGATGACCGATGCCAGCGCGCACCTGCTGTTTTTCGCGCTCGAGCTGAATCTCATTGACGATGGTGCGATCGAAACCGCACTCGCCGCCGATCCGGCCTTCGCCCATTACCGGCCCTGGGTGCTCGATCTGCGCAAGGATAAGCCCTATCAGCTCGAAGACCGCATAGAGCAGCTCTTCCATGAAAAATCGATCACCGGGCGCGGGGCCTGGAACCGCCTGTTCGACGAGACGATGACCGATTTGCGCTTCGACGTCGACGGCGAGGAGCTGACGCTGGAGCCGGCGCTCAATCGCCTCCAGGACGCAGACAGCGAGGTGCGCCGCCGGGCGTCCGAGGCGCTGGCCACGACCTTCCGCAAGAATTTGCGCGTCTTTACGCTGGTCACCAACACGCTGGCCAAGGACAAGGAGATCTCCGACCGCTGGCGCGGCTTCGAGGACATTGCCGATTCCCGCCATCTCGCCAATCGCGTCGAACGCAGCGTGGTGGATGCGCTCGCCGCCGCGGTTCGCGACGCCTATCCACGCCTGTCGCATCGCTATTACGCGATGAAGGCGCGCTGGCTCGGCATGGAGGTGATGAACCACTGGGACCGCAATGCGCCATTGCCCGAGACCCCACAGGCGGTCATCGGCTGGGACGAGGCCAAGAACACCGTGCTTTCCGCCTACCAGCGCTTTTCGCCCGACATGGCGGAGATCGCCAGAACTTTCTTCGACCGCAACTGGATCGATGCACCGGTGAGACCCGGCAAGTCGCCTGGCGCCTTCGCCCATCCGACCGTGCCTTCGGCGCATCCCTATGTGCTGCTCAACTACATGGGCAAGCCGCGCGACGTGATGACGCTGGCGCACGAGCTCGGCCACGGCGTGCACCAGGTGCTGGCCGGCGGCCAGGGCGCCCTGATGGCATCGACGCCGCTGACGCTGGCCGAAACCGCATCGGTGTTTGGCGAAATGCTGACCTTCCGCTCGCTGCTCGAGCAGACCACCGACAAGCGCGAACGCAAGGCCATGCTCGCCCAGAAGGTCGAGGACATGATCAACACGGTCGTGCGCCAGATCGCCTTCTACGAGTTCGAGCGTAAGGTGCATGCCGAGCGCAGGAGCGGCGAACTGACCTCCGACAAGCTCGGCCAGTTCTGGTTGGAAGTGCAGGCGGAAAGCCTCGGGCCGGCGATCAAGCTGCGCGAAGGGTACGAGGTTTTCTGGACCTATATCCCGCACTTCATCCACTCGCCTTTCTACGTCTATGCCTACGCATTCGGCGATTGCCTGGTGAACTCGCTCTACGCGGTCTACCAGAACGCCGAGCGCGGCTTTCAGGAGAAATATTTTGCCATGCTGCGCGCCGGCGGCACCAAGCATCATTCCGAGCTTCTAGCGCCGTTCGGCCTCGACGCGGCCGACCCTGCCTTCTGGCAGATCGGGCTTGGCGTGATCAACGGACTGATCGACGAGCTGGAAACACTGGACAAGTGATGCGCAACACTGGGCGATGCGCAACACCGGATGACCGGGTTTTCCAGAACAGTTTAGCAGCAACGCATATTGGCGATGGTCTATTCTTGTCTTGGTTATTTGTTCTTAAATAACTTTCCATGGAAGTTTTCCGTTAGATTCCCGTAAGCTGTATGATAGCGTCCGCCCTCAAGCTCAGCCGGGCACGAATGGATCCGGTCGGAAAATCCCGACCGGCCATGGCGTGTCGGCGGATGCGACAACGGTTGTTGGCCAGGGGCAAACCGGTCGCCGACAGCTCGATCGAAGCCGGCTGTTCTGCAAATTGCGGAACCACCATCGAATGGTCCTTCGCCGAGGTCATGGCTCTACAGGCCAGGGCGGACGGATCGGACTGGAGAGAGAAAGACAATGGGCACTTTTTTCTACATGCTCCTGGCGTTCCTGGTAGGTGTGTTGGTTGGCTGGTTCATTTGGGGACGCCTGCGTGGCGAACTCGACAGTTTGCGCGGCGATCTAGACCGCACGCGCAGCGAACGCGACAGATTGCGGGCCGATAGCGACCGTCTGACCGGTGAGTTGGATGCATGCGGCCGCGCCCGCGCCGATCTCGAACGCCGGCTGGGCGAGGCGAAAACCACCCAGGCGCCAACCGCGAAGGCGGCAACAGCTAAGGCGCCAGCCGCCAAGGCCGGTGCGACCAAGGCGGCGATGCAGGCGCCGTCAACCCTGATGTCGACATCCGCACCGGCCAAACCGGCGCCGAAGAAATCTGCAACGGCGAAGGCCGCGACCGCGCCACGCGCAAGTGCCGCGAAAACGGCAACGCCGAAACCGCCTGCATCGAAAGCGAGCGCCGCGCCGACGACCGCGCCGGCGGCAACCAAGGCTGCGCCGGCGGCAAAGAAAGCCGCGACCGGCAAGGCAACAGCCACTGCCCCAGGCAAAGCCAACGATCTGCGTCGCCTGATCGGCATCGGCCCGACTAACGAGCGGCTGCTCAAGGGGCTTGGGGTCACGACCTATGCCCAGATCGCCGCCTGGACACCCGACGATGTCAAGCGGATCGAGGCGACGTTGAATTTCGACGGCCGCATCGAACGTGAACGCTGGATCGAGCAGGCGAAACTGCTTGCCGCCGGCGACGAAAAGGAATTTGCGCGCCGCTTCCCGACCGCGGGAGAAGCCAGCAACACCTGATCCATCGCAAGGCGGCATCGGGAACAAGGCGGCGCTCTCGGGCGCCGCTTTTGTTTTTGCCCGCCGCGCCTTTGCGTCTTGAGACGCCGTTCCCTCGATTGCGCACGGTCGAGCCCCCATATAGATCGATCGCTGGTGACCGCAGCATCCGAGCCTTATGTCCCTGCCCCTGCCCTTTGCAATTTTCAGGAACGACGAGACCGCGCGGCAGCTCGTTTTCGACCGGCCGGCCGAGTTAATCGCAGCGCATGGCGAGGCGGATTTTTTGCCGGCGCTGGAAGCCGCGCAGGCTGCACATGACGGCGGCAAATGGCTGGCCGGTTATTTCTCCTACGAGGCCGGTTACCTGCTCGAACCCAAGCTCGTTCCGCTGCTGCCGGCCGGCCGCCGCGCCCCGCTTTTTTGCCTCGGCGTGTTCGATGCGCCGGTCGAGCAGACGGTCGCGCCAGGCGATCCGCCGGCCAGCAACGGCCCAATCTTCGACGCCAAGGCAGCCTGGTCTTCGGACGACTACGCCAAACGCTTTGCCAGGCTGCATGACCACATCCGCAAGGGCGACTGCTACCAGGGCAATCTGACCTTTCCGGTCCATGCGCAGTGGTCGGGCGACCCGCTGGTCGCCTTCAACGCGCTGACCGAACGCCAGCCGGTGAAGTATGGGGCGCTGGTCGCGCTCGGCGATCCGATCGTCTTGTCGCGTTCGCCCGAACTGTTCTTCGAGGTGGACGCGGAAGGCATGATCGAGACGCATCCGATGAAGGGCACCGCGCCGCGCGGCGCAACAAAAGCCGAGGACGATCGCCTGAAAGCGTTCTTGCGCAACGACGAGAAGAACCAGGCCGAGAACCGGATGATCGTCGATCTCCTGCGCAACGACATCTCACTGATCAGCGAGGTTGGCACGCTCGATGTGCCGGAGCTTTTCCGCATCGAGAGCTACCCGACCGTCCACCAGATGGTGAGCCGCGTGCGGGCGAAACTCTTGCCCGGCCTCGCCATCCATCAGATTTTCGCCGCGCTGTTCCCCTGCGGCTCGATTACCGGCGCACCGAAGATCCGCGCCATGGAGATCCTGCGCGAGCTGGAAAGTGGCCCGCGCGATGTCTATTGCGGCGCCATAGGCTGGATCGCGCCCGGCGGCCGGATGCGCTTTTCGGTGGCGATCCGCACCATCTCGCTCTTTGCCAATGGCGAGGCGGTCTACAATGTCGGCGGTGGCGTCGTCTTCGATTCGACAGCCGAAGAGGAGTACCAGGAGTGTCTGCTGAAAGCCCGTTTCGCGACGGGAACACTGCCGATTTCGAACTGATCGAAACAATGCGCTGGGAACCCGGCTCGGGTTTCCTCCGTTTCGACCGCCATCTCGCGCGGCTTTACGGCTCGGCAAGCGAACTCGGTTTCGCCTGCGATCCGACAAGGGTCGGCGAAGCGCTGATGAATGCGGTCGGCCACCAACAGATCGCGTTGCGCACCCGCCTCGTCCTGTCGCGCAAGGGCGAAATGGCGGTGTCGGTGCAGCCCTACGAGCCGCTCGCCGCAGACAAGGTCTGGACCCTGCAGCTGGCGCGCGTGCGGCTTGATTCGAGCGATATGCTGCTGCGCCACAAGACCAGCCGCCGACAAACCTATACGCGCGCGCGCGCCGAATATCTCGCCGGGCGCGCCGACGAGGTGCTGCTCGCCAATGAGCGCGGCGAAATCTGCGAGGGCACGATCACCAATGTCTTTGCCGATTTCGGCGACGGCGTGCTGGCCACGCCGCGGCTCGATTGCGGCCTGCTGCCTGGCGTCCTGCGCGGCGAACTGCTGGATCAAGGCCGCGCCGGTGAAGCGGTCTACACGTGGAACGAACTGAAATCGGCCAAGGCGCTGTTCGTCGGCAACTCGCTGCGCGGATTGATCCCGGCGCGGCTGGGCTGAAGCATCTGGAGACAACAATGTTCGTGGTTTCGCTGAACTACAAGGTGCCGCTGACCGAGATCGACCGCCTGCAGCAAGCGCATGTCGAGTGGCTGAAGGCCTGCTATGCGCAAGGTATCTTTGTCGCCTCCGGGCCAAAGCGGCCAAGGACCGGCGGCATCATCATCGCGCGTGGTCCACGCGAAGTGCTCGAAGCCAGACTGGCGGACGATCCCTTCGCCAAGGCAGGTGCCGCCGATTACGAAATCACCGAATTCACGGCGAGAATGGCCGCCGCCGCACTGGAAGCCTACAAAGAGGCATGAGCTTCCGCCCGCCGACCCACACACCCTATGACGGCTCGTCGAAACTGTTCACCATCGGGCTGAAGCCGCTCAATCTCGATAGCTGGATCGAGGTCGACGAATATCTGCTGCCCTATCTTGCCGAGAAACGCCGGCTTTATGCGGAAATTCCCGGCAAGGTTTTTGTCGAGGAGCAAACAACGCGCGACGCTCAGCGCGAAGTGCTCGATCTGCTCGGTGCGCATCTGGCGGCGAACTTTCCTGAGACCCACAGGCGTACCGACAATGCGATCGAGGTGATCGGCGGCATCGACAATCTCGAGGGCTCAGGCACCTCAGCTTCTTTCAGCGATGCGCCGCTTGTCGCGGCCTCGTTGCTCGTCCAGGAGGATTTGATCCTGATGCGTCGCGACGAGAGCGGCTGGCGTCTGGCGGCCGGCTCGCTCTGCTTCCCGTCGTCATGGTCGCTGATCGAAAAATTCGGCAAGCCGCTGCAGCAGATCCACGCGCCGGTACCGGGTTTCGGCCCGGGCACACGCCCGGCCGATCTCATCAACCGCATGTTCGACGGCCTCCAGGGCCAAGCCGTCGAGCGCTACAACTGGTCGATCCAGGCGGGCGACGCGCTCTACCATCCGCTCTCCAACCTCGAACGCATCGACCGCGCCAGCAGTCGCCCGTCGAGATTCCCGGATGGCGACATCGACGCCCATGCCTTTATCCGCGTCGAGCGGCAGACGCTGAGAAAGCTCCCCGTTTCGGGCGACGTACTCTTCACCATCCGCATCCATCTCGACCCGCTCGCCGTGCTGGAACGCCACCCCGACCGCGCGGCGCTCGCGGCGTCCTTGGCCGAACAACTTCTGGCGCTGGACGAGGCACAACTCGACTACAAGGGGATGACCGCCGACCGTGACCGGCTGGTGGGAACACTGAAAATGATCGCTGGGGGGAACAATGATCCAGCATCTTAGCAGGCCGGTCACGTTCATGGCCGCGATCCTGGTACTGTCGACAGCAGCCGAGGCGGAGCCGGTGACTTATGCCGGCAAGCTTGGAAAGGCCGATATCGTCGTCGAATTCACCGGCGACCCCGCGGCGCCCGGCGGCCCGCTGGCCGGCCGCTATTTCTACCGCTCGAAGGGCGTTGACATCCCGCTGCAGGCCCGGTCTCAAAGGGGCAGCAAGTTCGAACTGGCCGAGGAGGAGGCATGCGGCACCGACAATTGCGATGACGGAAAGGCCGCGCCGATTGCCGCCGTGTGGCGCCTGGCCTCATCCAGTAACGGCAAGACCCTTGAAGGCAGCTGGAACGGAAAGAAGGCGCTGCCGCTCAGATTGGAACGGGTCGCAAGTCGGCAAGTGACCGGGAACGAGCCCAGCACCCCGCTCGATCTCTACGATTTCAGCTTCATGAAGTTCTTCGCCAATGACACGCCGCTCACTATGGAAACGTCCCCTTATGACTATCTGCGGATGGACACTCAGCTCGATAACGGCAAGACGACTGGTTGGCCGGACGCAACCTACCGCTATGTCGTCGACCCCCGCACCAGGTTTGCCACGCCGCGCATTGTCGAACTGTCCGGCGACGTTCCGATCGAGGCCGCGAATGCTCTGCTGCAAGAGAGGCACTGGCGCGCAAACATCGGCGCACTGGGCTGCGTGGCGGCGCAATATGCCGGTTTCAACGAAGGCGGGCCAATTGACGGTATGAACGGCGGCACGCTCGGCGGCTATGAGGACAGCACATTCGAAGTGACGTCGCTGACTCCGCGGCTGATGAGCTGGCGGGAGTCCGGCAGCATCTTCTGCGGCGGAGCGCATCCGACCAACTATTCGGACGCCTACATCATGGATGTGCGGCGCGGCGTCCTGCTTGGCCTTCAGGACATTTTCTCGGATACGGTGGATGGCAAGCCCGGTCCTTCCCTGGCCTCCTTCGTCAAGCAGCGGCGCAAGAAACCGATCGATCAGACCGATATCGATCACGAAGCCGAATGCGGCATTGACGATCTCATCGGCGAATATC
Source organism: Mesorhizobium sp. M0968 (assembly GCF_040319065.1). NCBI lineage: Bacteria > Pseudomonadati > Pseudomonadota > Alphaproteobacteria > Hyphomicrobiales > Phyllobacteriaceae > Mesorhizobium > Mesorhizobium sp. M0968. The sequence goes on along the minus strand of NZ_JAMYNL010000003.1, from coordinate 96,700 downwards.
TAGCGGTCAGCCTCTGGCGTGAGGGCGACAAGCAGGTTCTGGTTTTCGGGCTCCAGACCCTGCCGCATGCCATCCAGGCCTGCGCCGACGATCTGCTGGAACTGCCGGTCTCCGAGGCACGTGACCTCTTCAAGCCTGCATTCGCAAGACTAGTCGAGCCGTAGCCGGGATGGCGCGGCGTGAGGCCGGCCGTCCGCTTTTCGCTTTATTGTGACAATGATCTATGGTTTGTCGCGCCGCGGCCAAGCCGCTGTTCCGAAGCGTTTTTTGAGGGAGTAATCGATAAATGGCGAATGAAAACTGGCCCGTTTACGGTGAGATCACCGGCCCTGTAGTGATGATCGGCTTCGGCTCGATCGGACGGGGAACGCTGCCGCTGATCGAGCGCCATTTCAAATTCGACAAGTCGCGCATGACGGTCATCGACCCGCGCGACACCGACCGTAAATTGCTCGACGAGCGCGGCATCACTTTCATGCAGGATGCGGTGACCAAAAAGAACTACAAGAAGCTGCTGACACCACTTTTGACCAATGGCGGCGGCCAGGGCTTTTGCGTCAACCTGTCGGTCGACACTTCCTCGCTTGAGCTGATGAAGCTCTGCCGCAAGCTTGGCGTCCTCTATATCGACACGGTGGTCGAACCCTGGCTCGGCTTTTATTTCGACGAGAAGGCCGACAACGCCTCACGCACCAACTATGCGCTGCGCGAGACCGTACGTACTGAAATCGCGAAGAACCCGGGCGGCACCACGGCGATCTCGTGCTGCGGCGCCAATCCGGGCATGGTCTCGTGGTTCGTCAAGCAGGCACTGGTCAATCTCGCCACAGATCTTGGCCTCGACTTCTCGGAACCCGCGCAGCACGATCGCGAAGGCTGGGCCAGGCTGATGAAGAAGGCCGGCGTCAAGGGCATCCATATCGCCGAGCGCGACACCCAGCGCACCAAGAAGCCCAAGCCGATGAACGTGTTCTGGAACACCTGGTCGGTCGAAGGCTTCATTTCGGAAGGGCTGCAGCCGGCCGAGCTCGGCTGGGGCACGCATGAGGCGTGGATGCCGAAGAACGCCAAAAGCCACAAGAACGGTTCGAAGGCCGCGATCTATCTGGAGCAGCCCGGCGCCAATACACGCGTGCGCACGTGGTGTCCGACGCCCGGCCCGCAATACGGTTTCCTGGTGACACACAACGAAGCGATCTCGATTGCCGATTTTTTCACGCTGCGCGGCAAGAAGGGCAAGGTGCAATACCGGCCGACCTGCCATTACGCCTATCATCCCTGCAACGACGCAGTGCTGTCGCTGCACGAGATGTTCGGTGTCGCCGGCAAGGCTCAGCCCGTGCATCACGTGCTCGACGAAAATGAACTGGTCGATGGCGTCGACGAACTCGGCGTGCTGCTCTACGGCCACGCCAAGAACGCCTACTGGTACGGCTCGCAGCTGTCGCTGGCCGAGGCGCGCAAGCTGGCGCCCTATCAGAACGCCACCGGCATGCAGGTCACGTCGGCGGTGCTGGCCGGCATGGTCTGGGCGCTGGAAAATCCCGAGGCCGGCATCGTCGAGGCCGACGAGATGGATTACAAGCGCTGCCTCGACGTGCAGGGCCCCTATCTCGGGCCGGTCAGGAGCTATTATACCGACTGGACACCGCTCGACAATCGGCCTGGTCTGTTTCCCGAGGATCTCGATACCAAAGACCCGTGGCAATTCCGCAACATCCTCGTTCGATAGCAGCGTTGCCTCGACACTCGGCCAGCTTGCAATCGCCCGGAAATCGGGCGATTGAAGAGGGGCGGCCTAGAGCCACGTGCGTCCATTTGGACGCACAAAGTACGCTCTAGCACTTTGAATGTGCGCATCGTGCTTTCCGAAAATCGGATCGATTTTCGGGCCGATGCGAGAGGAGAGGATCTTGAAGATGACGATTGCGCAAAGACTGCTTTCGGCTGGCATTGCCGCGGCCGCTACGGTCGCGTTGGCGGCCTGCACGACAACCGGCCCAGGCGAGCCGCCGGTGATCACGGCCAAGGGGGTTGAAGGCTCCTGGATCGACGCGCAGGGCACGGGCTTGTCCACCTTCAAGGGCGGCAGCTTCGCGACCGTCGCAACCGACACCGGCCAGAAGCTTGCCGATGGCAGCTACACCATGACCGGCGGCACCTCGGTCGAGATCCATGGCACTTCGCTGATCCGCCAGACGCCAATCAGCTTCAACTGCCTGATGGTCTCCACCAGCCAGCTCAATTGCACCAGCGCGAGCGGGCAGAATTTTGTGCTGACCAGGCGCACCTGAAATCCGATTCCGAATTGACTTTGCAAAAGATGGCGGCTTCAAGCCGCCGTCTTCTTGCGCCGGCAAAGCTGATGCCGATTTCCGCTTGCATCGACTGAAACGCGATGTGAACATAGCCCAAGAGGGCTGTTACATCCCAGTCAAACAAGAGCGTTAAACGCCTCTGCGCATGACCCCGAAAATCGGAGTCGATTTTCGGAAAGGATCATGCGCAAAATAAAAATTGGTACAGCGTCCTTTGCGCGTCCCAAATGACGCGCGGCGCTGTACTCAAGTTATCCGGGAGACGAGAATGAAGAAGATTGCTGCCATCGCCGCGCTGTCGGCATCGGCGCTTGGCCTGTCGGCAGGGGTATCCTTTGCCGACTATACGCTCAACATCCTGCACATCAACGACTGGCATAGCCGCATCGAGAGCAACAACAAGTACGAATCGACCTGCTCGGCCGAGGAGGAGACCAAGGGCGAATGCGTCGGCGGCGCCGCCCGCCTGGTCACCGCGATCGCGCAGGAGCGCAAGAAGCTGGAAGGCCAGAACGTGCTGCTGCTCAGCGCCGGCGACAATTTCCAGGGCTCGCTCTTCTACACGACCTACAAAGGCAAGACCGAAGGCGAATTCCTCAACCAGATGAAATTCGATGCCGAGGCTCTCGGCAACCATGAGTTCGACGATGGCGAGTCGGCGCTGGCGCCGTTTCTCGACATGATCCAGTTTCCGGTGCTCGGCGCCAATGTGAAGGCCAATGCGCAATCCAAGCTCGGCGACCGCGTCAAGCCGTCGATCGTGGTCGAGGTCGGCGGCCAGAAGATCGGGATCGTCGGCGCGGTCACCAACGACACGCCGGAGCTTGCCACCCCTGGCCCGAATATTGCCATCGAAGACGACGTCAAGTCGATCACCGCTGAGGTCGAGAAACTGAAGCGAGAGGGCGTCAACAAGATCATCGCGGTGACCCATATCGGCTACAAGCGCGAGCGCGACGTGATCGCCAAGATCCCGGGCGTCGACGTGGTGGTCGGCGGCCACAGCCATTCGCTGCTGTCCAACACCGACCCCAAGGCGGAAGGCCCTTATCCGACGATGGTCGACAATCCGGACGGCTACAAAGTGCCGGTCGTCCAGGCGGCGTCCTATTCGAAATATCTCGGCGAGTTCAAGGTCGTGTTCGACGACAACGGCGTCGTCAAGGAGGCCAGCGGCGATCCCATCCATCTCGACAAATCGATCACGCCCGACCCCGCCGTGCTTGCCCGCATCAAGGAACTCGGCGCGCCGATCGAGGCCTTGAAGAACAAGGAAGTCGCCGAGACCACCAAGGCGATCGACGGCAGTCGCGAAAACTGCCGCGCCCGCGAATGCGAGATGGGCAATCTGGTCTCCGACGCCGTCCTCGACCGGGTCAAGGGCCAAGGTGTCGAGATCGTCATCTCGAATGGCGGCGGCTTGCGCGCCTCCATCGACCAGGGCACCGTCACCATGGGCGAGGTTCTCACCGTCCTGCCGTTTCAGAACACGCTGGCGACCTTCCAGATCTCCGGCAAGGATTTGCTTGCCGGCCTCGAAAGCGGCCTCAGCCAGGTCGAGGACGGCGCCGGGCGCTTCCCGCAGGTTGCCGGCCTGAAATATGCGTTCGACAAATCGGCGCCGCCTAACGGACGCGTCAAATCGGTCGAGGTCATGGAAGGCGGCGCCTGGACGCCAATTAAGCCGGACAAGGATTACCTGGTCGCCACCAACAACTATGTCCGCCAGGGCGGCGACGGCTACAAGGTGTTCGCCGAGAAGGCCAAGAACGCCTATGATTACGGCCCGGGGCTGGAACAGGTCGTCGCCGACTACCTAGGCGCGCACCGGCCCTATACGCCGAAGCTCGACGGCCGCATCACCGAGATCGCCGCGACCGTGGCCCCGGCCGCAGAACCTGCCAACCCTGCCGAACCGCCAAAACCTGCTGAGGCTGCGCCGGCAAAGCCCGTTGAGCCGGCAATGCCCGAAATGCCGGCCGGCTCCGGCGACATTTCCAAGACGCCGCCGGCCGTCCCGGCTGAAACAGCGCCGGCACCCGCACCCGCCGAGCCGGCCCAGCCGGCGGCACCTGCGGCTCCGGCCACACCGGCTCCGGCGACCCCTGCTCCGGCCGAGCCGGCACCGGCCGAAAGCAGCCATGTAATCGTCGCCGGCGATACCTATTGGGATCTCGCGGTGAAGGCTTATCGCGACGGCACCAAATGGAAAATAATCTCCGATGCCAACAAAGCCTACGAGCCACGCCGCCTTCCGGTCGGCGCAACCTTGACGATCCCGGCGGCCTCGAAGTAATCCGGCCGCAGGAACGCAATGCACCCGCCCGGCAGACCGGGCGGGTGTTGCATTTCTGGGATAAGGTGCGGCCAGACGCAGCATTTGAAAACCGGCGCGGCATCGCTACTTTCGCCGCGGCACCGTTGGTTCGCGGTGTTGGAGAACCTCATGACGCTTGCCAACCCTGCTGAAATCAAAGCCGAGAAGACTGCCGCCTCGCCGTCGGCAGGGCGCCCTCTGGTCAGGACCGGCAAGGTCGGCGTCATGCTGATCAATCTCGGCACCCCGGACGGCACCGGCTTCAAGCCGATGTGGCGCTACCTCCGGGAGTTCCTGTCCGATCCGCGCGTCATCGAGCTCAACAAGGCGATCTGGTATCCGATCCTCTACGGCGTGGTTCTCACCACCCGGCCGAAGAAATCAGGGGCCAACTATGCCAGGATATGGAACCGGGAGCGCAACGAGTCGCCGTTGCGAACCTACACCCGCGCCCAGGCCGAGAAGCTCGGGCTCGCGCTCGGCGAGCTACCCAATGTCGTCGTCGACTGGGCGATGCGCTACGGCAACCCTTCGACCGAGAGCGTGGCCGAGAGACTGGTCGAGCAAGGCTGCGACCGCATCCTGTCTTTCCCGCTCTATCCGCAATATTCGGCGACGACGACTGCGACTGCCAACGACCAGCTGTTTCGCGCGCTGATGAAGATGCGCCGCGCCCCGGCCATTCGCAGCGTGCCACCCTATTACAACGAGCCGGCCTATATCGAGGCGCTCGCCCGTTCGATCGAAAAGCATCTGGCGAGCCTCGGATTCGAACCGGAAATTGTCATTGCTTCCTATCACGGCATTCCGAAACCCTATTCCGACAAGGGCGACCCCTACCAGGCCCATTGCCTCGAGACGACCCGACTGCTGCGCGAAAAGCTCGGCTGGGATGAAAACAAGCTGATTACCACCTTCCAGTCGCGCTTCGGCGCGCAGGAGTGGCTGCAACCCTACACCGACAAGACGGTCGAAAGACTAGGGCGCGAACGCGTGAAATCGGTCGCCGTCGTCAATCCAGGATTTTCCGTCGACTGCATCGAGACGCTGGACGAGATCGGCAGGGAAGCGTCCGAGACCTTCCATCATGCCGGCGGCGAAAAGTTCGCACACATCCCTTGCCTCAACGACAGTGCCGAGGGCATGGCGGTGATCGAGGCGATGGTGCGGCGCGAGCTGTCCGGCTGGGCCTGAACAGATCACCCGTCTATGCACCCGCAATCCGTGATCACCTGATTGTAACATTGCTGAAACACACTTAAGTGTTTGGTGGAATCGGTCGCGTGGAATATCCAACATGGCCGGCCTTTGAGGGGAGAGCCAAATGGGTTTCAGTGGTTTTGATATCGCGCTTCTTGTTCTTGTCGCCCTTGTCGTGCTGGTGCTTATCAAGGGCATCCGAACAATTCCGCAAGGCTATAATTATACCGTCGAACGTTTTGGCCGTTACACCAAGACATTGAACCCAGGCCTCAACCTGATCGTGCCTTTCGTCGACCGTGTCGGCGCCAAGATGAACATGATGGAGCAAGTGCTCGACGTTCCGACGCAGGAGATCATCACCCGCGACAATGCCACCGTTGCCGTCGATGGCATCGCCTTCTATCAGGTGCTCAACGCGGCGCAGGCCGCCTACCAGGTCTCCGGCCTGCAGAATGCGATTCTCAATCTCACGATGACCAACATCCGCACCGTGATGGGCTCGATGGACCTTGACGAACTTTTGTCGAACCGCGACGCCATCAACGAGCGCCTGCTGCGCGTCGTTGACGAGGCGGCGCATCCCTGGGGCATCAAGATCACTCGTGTCGAGATCAAGGACATCAACCCGCCGGCCAATCTCGTCGAATCGATGGGCCGACAGATGATGGCCGAGCGCAATAAGCGCGCGCAGATCCTCGCCGCCGAAGGCCTCAAGCAATCGCAGATCCTGGAGGCCGAAGGCCGCAAGGAAGCCGCCTTCCGCGATGCCGAGGCGCGCGAGCGCTCGGCCGAGGCTGAAGCACGCGCCACGCAGGTGGTGTCGGAGGCGATTTCCAAAGGCGACGTGCAGGCGCTCAACTACTTCGTCGCGCTGAAATACACCGAAGCGCTGACCAGGATCGGCTCAGCGGCAAACAGCAAGCTCGTGCTGATGCCGATGGAGGCCTCATCGCTGATCGGCACGCTCGGCGGTATTGGCGAAATCGCCAAGGAAGTTTTCCGAAGCGAAGGCACCGCCGGTGCCGCACGACAGGCCGCCCGCCCGCCGGTCGTTCGCCCGAGCGAAAGCTGAGGCCACAGCCATGCTCGGCCGCATTGTTTCCGAACTCGGCCCGTGGAGCTGGATGGTCCTCGGCTTCGTCCTGCTGGTAATGGAGGTCATCGCGCCGGGCATTTTCATGCTGTGGATCGGCATTGCCGCGCTGTTGATAGGCGTCGTCTCACTGCTCATCTGGGATGCCGGTTTCTGGACCTGGCAAGTCCAGGTCCTCGCCTTCCTCGCGCTGTCGCTGGTCTCGGCCTATGTCGGCAAGCGGCTGGTGGGCGGACGCCATGATGAAACCGACCAGCCCCTGCTCAACCGTCGCGGCGCACAGATGGTCGGCCGGACGGCGACCCTTGCCGAGCCGATCAAGGACGGGCGCGGCCGCATAAAGCTGGGCGACACGTTGTGGCGCGTCTCCGGTCCTGACATGCCGGCCGGCACGCAAGTGCGCGTGACGGGCGCCGCTGATACCGACCTGGAACTGACGGTCGAGGCGGTCTAGAAGCCCGCTAGGCAGCACCGATGCGCAGCAGGTCGTGCAGATGGACGAGCCCGATCGGCCGCCTGCCTTCGACCACCATCAGGCTGGTGATGGCCGAGTCGTTGATTGTCTGCAGCGCCGTCGCAACAAGGGTGTCGGGCGAAGCCATTTTCGGCTCTCTGGTCATCACCTGATCGACGCTCATTGCAAGGAGATCGCTGCCGATATGGCGCCTGATGTCGCCATCGGTGATGATGCCGATCAGCTTGCCGTCCGCGGCAGTCACGGCCACGCAGCCAAACCCCTTGCGCGACAATTCGAGGATTGCCTCGCGCATGCCGGTACCTGACGACACCAGCGGCAGCCTGTCGCCGACATGCATGATCTCGCGGATCTGCGTCAGGTTGGCTCCGAGCTGGCCGCCGGGATGGAACGTGCGGAAATGGTCCGGGGTGAAGCCGCGTGCCTCGAGCAGCGCGATGGCCAGCGCATCGCCCATTACCATTTGCAATAGTGTCGAGGTCGTCGGCGCAAGCCCGTGCGGGCAGGCTTCCGGTGCTCGCGGCAGCAGAAGCACAACGTCGGCCGCGCGCGCCAGAGCCGATTTTTCACCCGCGGTGACCGCGACCAGCGGGATCGAGAAGCGCCTCGAATAGGCGATGATGCCCTTGAGCTCAAGGCTTTCGCCCGACCACGAAAGCGCGATTATGGCGTCGTTTCTGGCGATCATGCCAAGGTCGCCGTGATTGGCTTCGGCAGGGTGGACGAAAAAGGCCGGCGTGCCGGTCGAGGCGAGCGTTGCGGCGATCTTCGAGCCGATATGGCCGCTTTTGCCAACCCCGGTGACGATGACGCGGCCATCGATCTGCGACACCATGCCGACGGCTCGTGCGAACGGCTCGGCCAGCCCGTTTTCGAGAGCGTCTGCCAGTGCCGCGACGCCGGCCTGCTCCGTCGCCACGGTTCTCAGCGCCGAGGCAATCGCGGCCTGCCCGTCATGCCGCTTCTTGTCTGGGGATTTCACGTCCATGGACGATGCGATTAGCGCTTCGGCGCGCGCCTGTCCAACGGAATTGCCGTGCCGAACCTCCTGACGGGCCATGCCTCAACGCTCCGTTAACCATCCCCATTTACGGTTTCGTAAGTATGGCGCGCGTGCGCCGCGCAAGCAGTGGTGCCGATGTCCGGGTTTCAGCCTCAAAACAAAATGGGACGAAAGGGCAAGGCGGTCTGCGCTTTGCTGCTGGCAACCAGTGTCTTTGCGTTGTCGCGGCCGGCACTGCTTTGCGCCCAGGAAACCGAGCTGCGCGGCGAGGTTTCGGAATCGACAATCCTGGACGAACAGCAGTACAAGATCAGGCAATCGAGCATAGCCGGAACCCAAGCCGCGCAGGCTGCTGCAACCGCCAACGACAATACGCCGCTGCCTACCTATCGCCCGGCCAGCCAAGGGGCGTTGCCTGACGACGGCACGGGCGAGGCGGCCACAACCGGCGGCACTTTCGATCAACCAGTGGCCAGCGGCGACCCATTTCCCGACAACCCTGCTCCGCCACCCCGACGGCGGCCAAGCGCGACGCCACGCGCCGCCAATGCGGCCAACGCCGAAGACGAGACCGCTGACAGCCAGAAGCGCAAGAGAGCCGCGACTGCAGCCGCGGCGGCGACCGATGACACCGATACCGCCGCTATAGACGAGCAGGATACGGTCAACCGCCGTGCCGTCACCATCGATTCCGCCGAGAGGCTCAGGCTCGACCCCGGCGCCGAGCGCACCGAAGCCATCGAAGGCCAGAACAAAAAGAACGAGGACGACCCGTTCGCCGCCACCGGCATCAAGCTCGGCTCTTTCGTAATCCGGCCGACGCTCGAGCAAGGCCTGACGTCTTCGACAAACGCCGATTCGAGCAGCCTCGGCAAGCCGGCCTTGCTGTCGGAAACGACTCTGCGCTTCAACGCCGTCTCCGACTGGCGGGAGAATTCGGCGACGGTTGAGGGCTATGGCATCTTCCGCGAAACCTTGTCCGGCTATGACATTCACGAGGCGCAAGGCCGCGTCAACGGCACACTCAACATCGATCTCGACAATGATCTGCGCGCCATCGCCAAGCTGGGCTATGAGGCCGTGCCCGAATCGGCCTCGGCGCCGGACGCGGTCGTCGGCGCGGTTGGCCAGCCGGTGCGCCAGACCGTGAACGGCAGTCTCGCCGTCGAGAAGGATGCCGGCAAGATGCGCTTCGCGCTGACCGGCGCGGTCGAGCACGACATCTTTGGCGACGCCAAGCTTTCGTCGGGCGGATCGCTGTCGCAGAAGGGCCGCGACTCGACGCTCTACACGGCCATTTTGCGTACCGGTTACGAGATCTCGCCTGCCATCACCCCGTTCACCGAAATCGAGATCGGCCGGCGCGCTTATGATTTGCGCGTCGATCCAAACGGCTTCCAGCGCTCCTCGACCAGGCTTGGCGCACGGGCCGGCGTCGAGCTCGATCTCCGCGAGAAGCTTACCGGCGAGTTCTCGGTCGGCTGGCTGCGCGAAGCTATCGACGACGATGCCCTGCCGGCTATTTCGGGCGCGACGGTCAATGCCGATCTCAAATGGTCGCCGGAACGCGGCACCACGATCGGGCTCACCGCACAGACGACCGCCGAGAACACGACGAATGCGGGCGAAAGCGGCGATATGCTCTATTCCGGCAGCCTCACCGGCGAGCGGCAGATCCGCGCCAACCTGACCGGAAATGCCGCTCTCGGCCTCGAATGGCGCGACTATACCGGCTCCGACGATCATGATTTGACGCTGAGCGCCGAGGCTGGGCTGACGTGGTGGCTGAACCGCTACACCGGGCTCACCACCCGCGCCAGGACTGAAAAACTGACCAGCAACCTGATTGGGCGCGACTACACGGCCAACAGTATCTTCGTCGGCTTGAAGTTGCAGCGCTAAATGCATGTCGCGCAAAAGTGTGCAGCGGTTTTGCGATAACGACTTGCCTAAAACAAGAACCTAAGCGCGTCGCATGAGGCCGGTCGAACGCGGCGCGCTTTAGCCGATCAGCGCGGCAACCGGTGTTGAAACTACAAGGCTATGCCGCGGCGTTCTGACGGCGCGAGTTCGTCGAGAAGCGTGCGAATGACACCGGCCATGCTCGCATTCATGTCTCTGCGCCACAGTGCGAAGGCAACGTTGGCCTCGACGAAGCCTTCGGGCGAGCCGCAGTCGAACGTCCGCCCGCGGTAGTGGTAGCCGTAGAAGGGCTGTTGCTTCTGCAGCTTCAGCATTGCATCGGTGAGCTGGATCTCGTTGCCGGCGCCTTTTTCCTGACCTTCGAGTATCTTGAATATCTCCGGCTGCAGGATATAGCGCCCGTTGATGTAGAGGTTCGACGGCTCCGTGCCGGTCTTCGGCTTTTCCACCATGCCGGTGATGCGGAAACCGTGATGCGCGTCCTCGCCGCGGCCGACAATGCCGTATTTGTGCGCCTCGGCCGGATCGCATTCCTGCACGGCGACGATGTTGTTGCCGGTCTCGGCGTAAAGCTCGACCATGTCCTTCATGCAGCTTTTTTCCGACTGCATGATCATGTCGGGCAATAGCAGCGCAAAGGGCTCGTCGCCGACGAGCTCGCGCGCGCACCAGACGGCGTGGCCAAGGCCGAGCGGTACCTGCTGGCGGGTGAAGCTGGTCTGCCCCGGCGCCGGTTGCAGCCGCTGCAGGCGGGCGAGCTGGTCGTCCTTGCCGCGCTGCGCAAGCGTGTCGTAGAGCTCGAACTGGACATCGAAGTGATCCTCGATGACCGCCTTGTTGCGGCCGGTCACGAAGATGAAATGCTCGATCCCGGCATCGCGCGCCTCATCGACCACATACTGGATGACCGGCCTGTCGACGACCGTCAGCATTTCCTTGGGAATGGCCTTGGTAGCAGGGAGAAAGCGCGTGCCGAGACCGGCAACCGGGAACACTGCCTTGCGAACTCTCTTCATGTGCCAATTATCCATTTGCATGCCTGTTCGGCAATCCCGATTCGAGACATTTTCATGCCGAAATCGAGGATTACTGAACGGCGGGTCATAAATCTCAGCTGGTAAAGCATTGACGCATCTTTTTATCCCGCACGGCACCTATGGTAAACCAAATGCTAACCGGGTTCGGCGATGAATAGTCTTCCTGAGATGAAGAAGGAGGAAAAGATGTCCGTTCGCAACGCCGCAAGGCGCTTCACCAGCGTCCTGACGGCCGCCAGCCTCTCGCTTGCTTTGCTCATGCCCAGCGGGCCGGCTTTTGCCGATGCCGGCTTCCGCCAATGGGTCGCCAGCTTCCGTGCTACCGCCGTGGCGAGCGGCGTTTCCGGCTCCGTCTACGACCAGGCATTCAAGGGCATCAACGATGCTGACCCGGTGGTACTGGAAAAGGCCCGTACTCAACCCGAATTCACCGCACCCGCCTGGGATTATTTCGACAACCGCGTCCATGACCAGTCGGTCGCCGTCGGCCAGCAGATGGCAAGGAAATGGAAGCCTTGGCTGGACAGGATCGAGGCAAGATACGGCGTCGACCGCTACATCCTGCTGGCCATCTGGTCTATGGAATCGAACTACGGCGAAACTCTCAAGCGCGATGATATCATGCGCAATGTCGTGCGCTCGCTGGCGACGCTTGGTTATGCCGATCCGAAGCGAGCGAAATTTGCCCGCACCCAGCTGATCGCGGCGCTGAAGATCCTGCAGACCGGCGACATCGACGAAAGCCATCTCAGCGGCTCATGGGCCGGCGCGATGGGCCATACCCAGTTCATCCCCACCAGCTACCAGTCCTATGCGGTCGATATGGACGGCAACGGCAAGCGCGACATCTGGAATTCGATTCCCGACGCACTGGCGACAGCCGCCAATTTGCTGAGGAAGAACGGCTGGCAGGCAGGCAAGACCTGGGGTTATGAGGTCAGCCTTCCGGACGGCAAGAAGCTGCCCGGAGGCTCGAAGTCGCTGTCGCAATGGCAGGCGCTGGGGGTCAGCCGTGCCAACGGCAAGCCGTTCAAGAACGGTGCGGACAAAGCGACGTTGAAGCTGCCCGGCGGCAGCGGCGGGCCGGCTTTCCTGATGATCAAGAATTTCTCGGTCATCAAGCGTTACAACAATGCCGACAAATATGCGCTCGCCGTGGGCCTTCTTGCCGACGAAATTGCCGGCTATGGCGGGCTTGTGCAGGACTGGAAGCGACCGTTTACCAAGCTCTCCTTCGAGGAAAGGCAGGAGCTTCAGAAGCGACTTTCCGAGCACGGCTATTACGACGGCAAGTTCGACGGCAAGATCGGTGACGGATCGAAAACCGCCATCATGGCCTTCCAAGCAAAGGTTGGCTTGACCCAGGACGGGTATCCGAGCAAGGAAGTGCTCAAATGGCTCAGGCAGAACTAGAGCCGGTTGCGGGATGGAGAGGGTGATTGGTTTCGGCTGCGCGCATCCGGTTAATCGTTCGTCGCGTGCCGATCCTCGTTCTGGCGATCGCCGTTCTGGCGGTCGGCGGCGCCAGTGCCTTTCATACCGCGGCCATGGCGCAGGAGCCGGAAAGTCGTGGCTGGTCGCTGCGCGACCTGTTGTTTCCGCGCAGAAGCGAGCGGTTTGAGCAGCCGCCGCCCGAATTCCAGAGAGAATTCCAGAGAACAAAGCCCAGGCCCAAGCTGAGAAAGCCCCGGTCAGTTAGCCGGCCGCCGCCGGCCGAGCCGACAACCCCAGTAGTCGAGAAGGCGCCGGATGCACGCGTCGTTCTGGTGGTCGGCGATTTCATGGCGTCTGGGCTGGCTGAGGGGCTCGACGCCGCCTTTGCCGAAAACACTGGCGTCAGGATCGTCGTCCGTGCCAACGGATCGTCCGGCTTCGTGCGTGACGATGTCTACAACTGGCCAGAACAGGTCAAGTCGCTGATCGCTGCCGAAAAACCGGCAGCCGTCGTCGTCATGCTCGGATCCAACGACCGGCAGCAGATGCGCGTCGGCGATGTACGCGAGCAGCCGCGATCCGAAAACTGGACCAAGGAATACGAGCGCCGGACCGATGCGTTCGGCAAGGCCATCGCCGCAACCAAGGTGCCGTATCTGTGGGTCGGCATGCCGGCCTTCCGGGTCTCGAAAATGACCTCCGACATGCTGGCCTTCAACGACATCTTCCGCTCGTCCGCCGAAAGCCACGGCGGCGAATTCGTCGACGTCTGGGACGGGTTCGTCGACGAGAACGGCGCCTTCATCACCAGCGGACCGGACATCAACGGCCAATCGGTGCGCCTGCGCTCCGACGACGGCATCAACATGTCGAAGGCCGGCAAGCGCAAGCTCGCCTTCTATACCGAAAAGCCGCTGATGAAAATCCTGGGGCTGGCCGCGCCGGGAAGCGTGGTGACGGCTTCTGCCCCGGCCGGCGCTCCCGTCGAGGCGCCGGCACCTGCCGCGGCACCGATAGCTGTCGATCGCACCGTGCCGATGCTGCTCAGCGATCCGGCGCTGGACGGCGGCTCGGAACTTCTCGGCGCCGCCCCGCCGGCAAAAGCTGACAAGAATTTGCCGGGCGAAAGGCTGATCGTCGAGGGCAAGGCGCCCGACGCCTCACCGGGCCGCGCCGACGATTTCTCCTGGCCGCCCAAGACACAGCCTGCGACGGCGGCCGCATCCGATACGACGACGGCGATCCGCCAGTAAACAGAACCTCTTCGGAACGGGCTCAGCGCGGCAGCACGCTCGATCCCATCAGCGCCTCGTCGATGGCGCGCGCCGCCTGGCGGCCCTCGCGGATCGCCCAGACGACCAGCGACTGGCCGCGCCGCACGTCGCCCGCCGCATAGAGCCTTTCGACGCTGGTCCTGTAGTCCCGGTCATTGGCCTCGACATTCTTCGAACGGCGGCTGTCGGTGACGATCTTCATCTGCCCGTCGAGTTCCGAGATCGGCCCGCGAGCGGCTGGCCCGGCAAAGCCGATGGCGATGAACGCGAGATCGGCGCGGATGACGAATTCCGTGCCCGCGATCGGCTTGCGCTTTTCGTCGACCTCGCAGCATTTGACCCCGGTCAGCTGGCCGTCTTCGCCGATGAATTCAAGCGTCGCCACCTGGAATTCGCGCTCGGCGCCTTCGGCCTGCGACGATGACGTGCGCATCTTGGTCGCCCAGTAGGGCCAGACCGACAGCTTGTCCTCCTTTTCCGGCGGCTGCGGCCGGATGTCGAGCTGGGTGACGCGCACCGCGCCCTGGCGGAAGGCGGTGCCGACGCAGTCTGAGGCAGTGTCGCCGCCGCCGACGACGACGACGTGCTGGCCGCCGGCGACGATCGGGCGCGACGGCCATGCCACCGACTGGATCGGCTCGCCGCCGATACGCTTGTTCTGCTGCACCAGATACGGCATGGCGTCGTGCACGCCGTCGAGATCGTCGCCCGGGATGTTGGCCGGGCGCGGCGTTTCGGAGCCGCCGCAATAGAGCACGGCGTCATATTCGGCGAGCAGTTCGGCGACCGGCTTGTCGACGCCGACATTGACGCCGCAATGGAAGCTGACACCTTCGCCCTGCATCTGCTCGATGCGCCGGTCGATATAATGCTTCTCGATCTTGAAATCGGGGATGCCGTAGCGCATCAGCCCGCCCGGCCGGCTCTCGCGCTCATAGACGTGAACGTCATGGCCGGCGCGGCCGAGTTGCTGGGCAGCCGCCATGCCTGCCGGCCCCGAGCCGATGATCGCGACGCGCTTGCCGGTCTTCCGTTCCGGCGGATAGGGCCGGATATGGCCGGTTTCATAGGCTTTGTCGGCAATGGCCTGCTCGATGGTCTTGATGGCGACCGGAATATCCTCGAGGTTCAGCGTGCAGGCTTCCTCGCAAGGTGCGGGGCAGATGCGGCCGGTAAATTCCGGAAAATTGTTGGTCGAATGCAGGTTGCGGATCGCGTTTTCCCAGTCGCCATTGTAGACGAGGTCGTTCCAGTCCGGGATCTGGTTGTGGATCGGGCAGCCGGTCGGTCCATGGCAATAAGGAATGCCGCAATCCATGCACCGCGCGGCCTGTTTCTCGACCTCCTTGTCCGACATCGGCAGCGTGAACTCGCGGAAATGCCGGATGCGGTCGGAAGCCGGCTGGTACTTGTGCACCTGCCGGTCGATCTCGAGAAACCCTGTTACCTTGCCCATAGTCCAGTCCCTGCTGTCCGGAAGGCACGCCTAGCGACGCACCCGTTAACCTCATAAGGCAGCTGTGGCAACCTTCAGTCCGAGGTCAGGATTGTTGATGAAGATGGTTGTCGGGACGCATGGCCTCCCGGCAATTTCCAAATCTATTCCGCCGCCACGTTCATGCGCATCCGCTCCATCTCGATCAGCGCGCGGCGGTATTCGACCGGCATGATCTTCCGGAATTTCGGCCGGAAAGTCGCCCAGTCGTCGAGGATTTCGCGACCTCGTACCGAGCCGGTGTAGTGGACGTGGTTGGAGATCAGCTGGTAGAGCCGCTCCTCGTCATGGCTGGTCATATCGCCGGATACGTCGACACGGCCCTTATGGTCGAGATCGCCGCCATGGTGGAGCAGCTTTTCCATCAGGTCGTCCTCTTCCGGAACCGGCTCCAGCTCGACCATCGCCATGTTGCAGCGTTCGGCGAAATCACCCGCCTCGTCGAGCACATAGGCGACGCCGCCCGACATGCCGGCGGCGAAGTTGCGGCCGGTCTGGCCGATGACGACGACGATACCGCCAGTCATGTATTCGCAACCATGGTCGCCGACGCCTTCAACGACGGCGGCGACACCCGAATTGCGCACGGCAAAACGCTCGCCGGCAACGCCGCAGAAATAGGCCTCGCCCTCGGTTGCGCCGTAGAGCACGGTATTGCCGACAATAATGGATTCGGCAGCAACGATTTTCGTGTTCTCCGGCGGGCGGATGACAATGCGGCCACCCGACAGGCCCTTGCCGACATAGTCGTTGGCGGCGCCCACCAGTTCGAACGAGACACCGCGCGCCAGGAAGGCGCCAAAGGACTGGCCGGCCGTGCCGGTGAGCTTGACCGAGATCGTGTCCTCGCGCAGGCCCTTGTGCTTGAAGCGCTTTGCCACCTCGCCCGACAGCATGGCGCCGGTCGAACGGTCGACGTTGCGGATCGGCAGTTCGATACTGACCGGCTGCCTGGCTTCGAGCGCCGGCTTTGCGAGTTCGATCAGCTTGCGGTCGAGCACGTCGTCGATCGGATGCTTCTGCCGCTCGGTCCAGTGCACCGCCTCGTGCGGCGCATCGGGCTTGTAGAACATCTTGCTGAAGTCGAGCCCGCGTGCCTTCCAGTGCTGGATCAGCTCGCGCTTTTCCAGAAGGTCGGTGTCGCCGATGATCTGGTCGAGATGGGTGTAGCCCATCTCGGCAAGCAGCGCCCGCACCTCTTCCGCCACATAGAAGAAGAAGTTGATGACGTGCTCGGGCGTGCCCTTGAAGCGCTTGCGCAGCACCGGGTCCTGTGTCGCGACGCCGACGGGGCAGGTGTTGAGATGGCACTTGCGCATCATGATGCAGCCGGCCGCGATCAACGGCGCAGTCGAAAAGCCGAACTCGTCGGCGCCGAGCAGTGCGCCGATAATGACGTCACGCCCGGTGCGCAGGCCGCCATCGACCTGCAGCGCGACGCGCGACCTGAGGCCGTTGAGCACGAGCGTCTGGTGCGTCTCGGCAAGGCCCATCTCCCACGGGCTGCCGGCATGCTTGAGCGAGGTCAGCGGCGAGGCACCGGTGCCGCCGTCATAGCCTGATATGGTGATGTGGTCGGCACGCGCCTTGGCGACGCCGGCCGCAACCGTGCCGACGCCGACTTCCGAGACCAGCTTGACCGATACGTCGGCCGCCGGATTGACGTTCTTCAGGTCGTAGATGAGCTGCGCCAGATCCTCGATCGAATAGATGTCGTGATGCGGCGGCGGCGAGATCAGGCCGACGCCCGGCGTCGAGTGCCTGACCTTTGCTATGGTCGCATCGACCTTGTGACCCGGCAGCTGGCCGCCCTCGCCTGGCTTCGCCCCTTGCGCGACCTTGATCTGCATCATGTCGGAATTGACAAGATACTCCGCCGTGACGCCAAAGCGTCCCGAGGCGACCTGCTTGATCGCCGAGCGTTCGGGGTTCTTGCCGCCGCCCGGCAGTGGCAGATAGCGATCGGCCTCTTCGCCGCCCTCGCCGGTGTTCGACTTGCCGCCGATGGCGTTCATGGCGCGCGCCAGCGTCGTGTGCGCTTCCCTTGAGATCGAGCCGAAGGACATCGCCCCGGTCGAGAAGCGCTTGACGATATCGGCCGCCGGCATCACCTCGTCGAGCTTGACCTTCTTGCGCCCGGTCTCTTGCGCAAGCTTGATCTTGAACAGGCCGCGAATGGTCTGCGCCTGCGCCGTCTCGCTGTCGATCTGGGCGGAATAGTCCTTGAACGTCTCCCACGAGCCTTGGCGCACGGCGTGCTGCAAGGTCGCCACTGCGTCGGGCGACCAGATATGGGCCTCGCCGCGCATGCGGAACATGTATTCGCCGCCGACCTCGAGGCTGTTGCGCAGCACCGGGTCGTTGCCGAAGCCGTCGGTGTGGCGGCTGACGGTTTCGGCGGCGATCTCGTCCAGCCCGACGCCTTCGATCAGCGTCGCCGTGCCGGTGAAGTACTTCTGCACGAAATCCGACTTGAGCCCGATGGCGTCGAAGATCTGCGCGCCGCAATAGGACTGGTAGGTCGAGATGCCCATCTTGGACATCACCTTGAGGATGCCCTTGCCGATCGACTTGATGTAGCGGGAGACGACCTCGTAGGCATCGACCTCCGCTGGCAATTCGCCACGCTTGTGCATGTCGAGCAGCGTGTCGAAAGCGAGATAGGGATTGATCGCCTCGGCGCCGTAGCCGGCGAGACAGCAGAAATGATGCACCTCGCGCGGCTCGCCGGATTCCACGACGAGCCCAACCGAGGTGCGCAATCCCTTGCGGATCAAATGATGGTGCACGGCCGCCGTTGCCAGCAGTGCCGGAATGGCGATGCGGTCCGGGCCGAGCTGACGGTCCGAAAGGATGATGATGTTGTAGCCGCCGGCGACCGCCGCCTCGGCGCGCTCGCATAGCCGGTCGATGGCGCCCTGCATGCCGGCCGCGCCTTCATTCGAACCGTAAGTGATGTCGATCGTCTTGGTGTCGAAACGGTCTTCGGTGTGGCCGACGGAGCGCAGCTTCTCCAGATCGCCGTTCGTCAGGATCGGTTGGCGCACTTCGAGCCGCTTGCGGCGCGAATTGCCGACAAGATCGAAGATGTTGGGCCGCGGCCCGATGAAGGACACCAGGCTCATCACCAACTCCTCGCGGATCGGGTCGATCGGCGGATTGGTGACCTGTGCGAAATTCTGCTTGAAATAGGTGTAGAGCAGCTTCGATCTGTCCGACATTGCCGAAATCGGCGTGTCGGTACCCATCGAGCCGACGGCTTCCTGGCCGGTGGTCGCCATCGGCGACATCAACAGCTTGGTGTCCTCCTGGGTGTAGCCAAACGCCTGCTGGCGGTCGAGCAGTGAGACATCCCTGCGCAGGGCGCGCGGCTCGACCGGGTTCAGATCCTCGAGGATGAGCTGTGTGTTGGCGAGCCAGCTCTTGTAGGGATGCCTGGTCGCGATCTCCGACTTGATCTCCTCGTCGGAAACGATGCGGCCCTTGTCCAGGTCGATCAGCAGCATGCGGCCGGGCTGCAGCCGCCACTTCTTGACGATCCTTTCCTCCGGCACCGGCAGCACGCCGGCTTCCGAGGCCATGATGACGCGGTCGTCATCGGTGACGATGTAGCGCGCCGGCCGCAGCCCGTTGCGGTCGAGCGTAGCACCGATCTGGCGGCCGTCGGTGAAGGCAACCGCCGCTGGCCCGTCCCACGGCTCCATCAGCGCTGCGTGATACTCGTAGAAGGCCTTGCGGTCCTGACCCATCAGCTTGTTGCCGGCCCAGGCTTCCGGGATCAGCATCATCATGGCGTGGGCGAGCGAATAGCCGCCCTGCGTCAGGAATTCGAGCGCATTGTCGAAGCAGGCGGTGTCCGACTGCCCTTCGTAGGAGATCGGCCACAGCTTCGAGATGTCGTTGCCGAACAGTTCGGAATCGACCGAAGCCTGCCGCGCCGCCATCCAGTTGACGTTGCCGCGCAGCGTGTTGATCTCGCCATTGTGGGCGACCATGCGGTAGGGATGCGCCAGCTTCCACGACGGGAACGTGTTGGTCGAGAAGCGCTGGTGGACAAGGATCAGCGCCGTCTCGAAACGCGGGTCGGTGAGGTCCTTGTAGTAGGCGCCGACCTGATAGGCCAGGAACATGCCCTTGTAGACGATGGTCCGCGACGACATCGAGACGACATAGAAGCCGTTGTCGACGCCTTTGGTCTCTTCGTGGATACGGCCGGAAATGACCTTGCGCAGGATGTAGAGCCGCCGCTCGTAATCGTCGTCGTTCTCGATCTCGGCGCCGCGGCCCAGGAACACCTGCCGGTGCACCGGCTCGGAAGCGGCTATGTCGGGCGCCTTCGACAGCGACGAATTGTCGACCGGCACGTCGCGAAAGCCGAGCAGCGGCTGGCCCTCGAGCTGCGCCACCTCGGCGATGATGCCTTCGATATGCGCCTGCAGCTCCGGGTCGCGCGGCATGAACACGTGGCCGACGGCGTAGTGGCCGGGCTTCGGCAGTTCGACCCCTTGCTTGGCCATCTCCTCGCGGAAGAAGCGGTCCGGCAGCTGCACCAGCACGCCGGCGCCGTCACCCATCAGCGGATCGGCGCCGACCGCGCCGCGATGCGTCAGGTTTTCGAGCACGGCAAGGCCGTCCTCGACGATCTGGTGCGACTTCACGCCCTTCATGTTGACGATGAAGCCGACGCCGCAGGCATCATGCTCGTTGCGCGGATCATAGAGGCCGTGCGCAGCATAGCCGGTGCTGGTTCGCCGAATATTGGTCAGGGACGGATTTTTGACGGCTGCCGCTGTCGTCTGCGCGGCCTTCGTCGCAGATGGCGTCATGTCCGTCATCGTCCTGTCCTCCGTTCCGTCCCCTTCGGGCGCTGGTTTCCGTCGGGAAGCGCGTGGCTCCCCTTTCAATCTGCGGCACGTCTTGCGAAATTCTTGCCGACCGTGCGGCTTTCCGCATGGTTCGCATATGGTATTCGTACAGGCCGGAGCCAGACTGTCTAGCTGTCGCTCGCGGCAATGGCCGCAGAGGCGCAATCATATGCCAATGCGGCCAGTTTTGTGCGACAAAATAAGACAGCACTACTGTCCTAAATTTTTATGACAGAAATTTTGGATGCACACAAGACCGATTCACAAATTTCTTGAAGCTTTCGCGACAGAAAATTGCGCGGAACGCCGTGTCAGCGTAACCTTCCGTCGCTGCATCTACGCTCATGCGTTTCACTGGCTTTAGCGGATTTTCGGTATCTGCCCCTTGCGACCGGCATGCGAAAGCGGCCAAGCTCGCACCGATTTCCCCAGCATAGGCAGACGCATGATTTTCGCTTCCGACAATTGGGCAGGCGCCCATCCCCGTATCGCTGCCGGCCTGTCGGCCCATGCCGACGGCTTCTCCACCGCCTATGGCGACGGTGCCCTCGACAAGACCGTTTACCAGCGCTTCAATGAGATCTTCGAATGCGAAGTCGCGGTGTTTTTCGTCGCCACCGGCACCGCTGCCAATTCGCTGTCGCTGACTACCTATAACAAGCCAGGCGGCATTTCCTTCTGCCATCGCGAATCGCACATCATCGAGGACGAATGCGGTGCACCGGAATATTTCACCGGCGGTTCGCGGCTTTGTACAGTCGAAGGCGCACTCGGCAGGATCGATGCCGGCAATCTGGAACGGGCGGTGGACCGTTTCGCACCCGAAAACGTCCATTCCGGGCGGCCGGTTGCCGTTTCGATCACCCAGTCGACCGAAGTCGGCACCGTCTACACACTGAACGAAATCGCCAGGATTTCGGCGATCGCAAAGCAGCATGGACTGCCGCTGCACATGGATGGGGCCCGCTTTGCCAATGCGCTCGTCGCGCTGGAAACGACGCCGGCCGAAATGACCTGGAAGCATGGCGTTGACATCCTCTCCTTCGGCGGCACCAAGAATGGCTGTTGGTGCGCCGAGGCGATCGTGCTGTTCGACCTCGAGCGAGCCAAGGAATTGGCCTTTTTGCGTAAGCGCGCGGCCCAGCTGTTCTCGAAATCGCGCTTCATCGCCGCGCAATTCGATGCTTATTTCAGGGGTGGGCTGTGGCTCGACACAGCACGGCACGCCAATGCGATGGCGGCACGGCTTGCCGCGGCGATAGAAGATTCCCCTTCCGCCCGGCTGGCCTGGCTGCCGCAGGCGAACGAGGTCTTCGCGGTCATGAAAAAGGCCGAGGCCGAAAGAATGCAAGCGGCAGGGGCGGCCTTCCACGACTGGCACAGGCCGCTCGGCTACGACGGCTACATCGGCGAAGACGAAGCGCTCTATCGCTTTGTCACCAGCTTCGCGACCACGCCCGACGAGGTCGACCGTTTCGGCTACCTGCTCGCCGGATAGCAAGCCTTGCCCACCAGCAAAAAGAGCGGCGCATTGCTGCACCGCCCTTTCTTCCCGGGGAGTTGGCGTCCCGGAGTTTAGCTGCCTGGCTTAGGCGGCAGTCTTGGCCTCGATCTGCTTGGCCTTGGCCGGAGCCGAGGTGATCGCGATCTTGCGCGGCTTCAGCTCTTCGGGGATGTTGCGCTTGAGGTCGACGAAGAGCAGGCCGTTCTTCAGCGCGGCGCCGACAACCTCGACGTGATCGGCAAGCTGGAAGCGGCGCTCGAAGGCTCGGCTGGCGATACCGCGATAGAGCAGTTCGGAGCCTTCGCCATTGCCTTCCTCCTTGCGCTCACCCTTGACGGTCAGCACATTGCGGTGAGCTTCGATCGAAATCTCATCTTCCGAGAAGCCGGCCACAGCCATCGAGATGCGATAGGCATCCTCGCCCGTGCGCTCGATGTTGTAAGGCGGATACGTCTGGCCTTCCGGCTGCGCAAGCGAATCGAGCATGGTGAACAACCGGTCAAAACCGACGGTCGAACGGTAGAGCGGGGAAAAATCAACGTGACGCATGGTGTGTTCTCCTGTTGAGCAACAAGGTTGCGTATGGCCGGTGCGAAACCCGTGACGGCGTTCCGGATGGGCCAGCGGCCCCGACATTGGCGACCGCATGACAAATTTGGGAAGCCGGCGACGGCATTTCAAGATTTTCCCGCGTCCGAACGGGACCGGTCCCCGGCCCACGTCCCGATGCCGATGAACGGCAGATGAACCGTGGCTTCGGCGAGCGTTCAGCCAGGCGGCATTAAAACTGTTCTCGAGATAACGAACAGGTCGCGAAAAAGGCGACACGACGAGGCCGAACCGGGTGTAACGTCCCTTCCTCCCGGTCGACAGAGGCCGGAAGCACGCCAAGGCTGCTTCCGGCCTTACTTGTTCGCTGCCTGGCGGTCGAGCTCCCCGGCGTCCCAAATTCCTTTGCTTTTGGCGCATGGGCGTTTATGCCTGACTTGCGCCCACGCCGGCACCGACACCAACCAAAAACCGCATGACCGATCTTCTCCACCAGCCCCCTCTCTTCCAGGAAACTCCGGGCAATCCGCTGCCGGAAAACGCGGCCGGCGGCTTCTTCACCACGCGCGACGGCAAGAAGATCCGCTATGGGCTGTTTGCCGCGGTTGCCCGCCCGATGAAGGGCACCGTCGTCGTTCTGACCGGCCGCAACGAGTGCATCGAGAAGTATTTCGAGACCATTCGCAACCTTGCCGACCGGGGCTTTGGCGTGGCAACCCTCGACTGGCGCGGACAGGGCGCTTCCGACCGGCTGATCGGCGACCGACAGCGCGGCTTCGTCCGGAGCTTCTTCGACTACACCGGCGATCTGGAGCAGTTCTTCGAGGAGATCGTGCTGCCCGATTGCCGAGGGCCCTACTACATACTGGCCCACTCGGCCGGCGCGGTGATTGCGCTGCTCGCCGCGCCCTCGATGGCGAACCGCGTGCGCCGCATGGTGCTGATCGCACCGTTCTTCACCGTGCCGGACCTGCCGGTTTCGGTAAAAACCGTCCGCCGCCTCTGTTCGCTGTTCTGCCTTCTCGGCCTTGGCCGGCTCTATGCCGCGTGGGGGCCGCGGCCCAAGGAATCGGTGCCCTTCGCCATAAACAAGCTGACCAGCGACCCGGAACGCTATCGGCGCAACACGCTGATCTACGAAACCTATCCGCAGCTGGCGCTCGGCGGACCGACGATCCGCTGGCTGAAGGCGGCCACCGAGGCATCCTTGATCGTCAGCGACCCGGATTTCATGGCCAAGATCCAGGTGCCCTTGCTGATGATCGCCGCCGGCGCCGACCAGGTCGTCTCGACCAGGGCAGTCGAAGCCTATGCGAGACGTCTGCGCGTCGGCTCGCTAGTGATGATCGACGGCGCCCGCCATGAGATCCTCCAGGAAGCCGACCTCTATCGCGAGCAGTTGCTTGCGGCATTCGATGCCTTCATCCCCGGAACCGGCGACGCTGTTTGACCGCTTCGCCGGCGCCCGCCAACAAAGCCCGCACGGGTCGCTTGTCCGACGCAGCGTGCCCCCTTATTCCCGTTAAGGCATCGAGCGCTAGGTTGCTGCCAAAGAGAATGGAGGCCATTCGCCGGGAGAAAAAGGACCATGAACGCATCGAACACGCTGTCACGTCAGGGGCATCGGCTACTGCAGATTGGCGTCGCGCTGCTGCTGTTTTCGTCATTCGAAGGGTTTGCAATACCGTATCTCGCCGCACCGCGGCTCGGACTGTCCGCGCACACGCTCAGCGCCCTGGAGGGCGTTCTCTTGCTGGCTCTAGGCCTCACATGGTCTAGGCTCAATCTCGGCGCGGCGACGTCGCGGATTGCTTTCTGGCTGCTGATCTATTCGGCTTTGGCGATCCTGGCCGCTTACGTGATCGCCAGCGCCTGGGCGGCCGGCAACGAGACTATGCCGTTGGCGGCCGGAGCCTTCCACGGAAGTGCCTTTCAGGAAGCTGTGATCAAAGGTGTGGCGTATTCGTCCGCGCCGACCGGCCTCATCTCTTTCGTGCTCATTTTGTGGGGCCTGCGTCTCTCGGACGCTTGGCCTGCCGACAGCTAATGCATGTCGCGCAGCGGTTTTGCGATAACATGCATAAAACAAGCGCGTCACATGAGTTCACTCAAACGCGGCGCGCTTTGCTTTAGGACCGTACCGCGGTTTCCGTCGGATTTGCGCAAAACAGACGCGTGGGTGCACCGGATGCTCAGCCGCACAGCGCCGCCATCGCGGCTGCGTGCAGCTCCGGTGTCGCCGCCGCCAGGATGTCGCCGCCGTTTTCCGCCGGCCCGCCTTCGAAGGTGGTGACAACGCCGCCTGCCTTCTCGATGATCGGGATCAGCGCGACGATGTCGTACGGTTTCAATCCGGGATCGGCAACGATATCGACGCTGCCCGCCGCCACCATCGCGAAGGCATAGCAGTCGGTGCCGTAACGGGCGAGCTGGACCTGTTGCTCGAACAGGTCGTAGCGCAGGCGCGCGTCTCCCTTGAACAGCGCCGGCGTGGTGGTGAACAGCGTCGCCTCGGCGAGATTCGTCGTCTTGCGCGTAGCGAGTTTTCGGGGGCCACCGGGACCTTCATAATGCGAGCCGGAGGCATTGGCGTAGAACAACTCGCCGGTGAAGGGCTGCGACATCATGCCGGCGACGGCATCGCCGTCGACCGTCAGCCCGACCAGCGTGCCCCATACCGGCAGGCCGGAAATGAAGGCGCGCGTTCCATCGATCGGATCGATCACCCAGACATGCCGGCTGGAGATGTTTTCGCTGCCATGTTCCTCGCCGAGAATGCCGTGATCGGGGTATTGCGCTGATATCAGCGCCCGGATGGCGCGCTCGGCCTCGCGGTCGGCCTCGGTGACCGGGTCGAAGCTGCCGCGCTCCTTGTTGGTGACCGCGCCCTGGCTGCGGAAGCGCGGCAAGGTCTCCGCTGCGGCGGCACGCGCAATGCGCCGCATGAACTCGATGCTGATGTCCAACTGATTCTCCCGCTCCAGCATGTTTGGAGATACCCGTTTGCCTACGGATTTATGCCGAAACAAGGGCGTTCGGAGCCTTTCGCATGGTGCCAACTGTTGCTCGAATGCAACGCCGTCGTCATGGAAATGCAGTTTCCACTTCACAGTGAATTAAAAAAGCCGGAACGCGCCTTGACATTTGTGCAGCGCACAATACGTTTGTTCTCGGACAGGGGTTCCTGTCCATGCCCTCCTTGGGCGTTTCCTCCCTAGACTTCGACCGTGTCGTGCAAACGATGCGGTCTTTTTTTACGCTGCCGCATGAGCGGCGAGTACCGCGATTCCGCGGCTATTCGGCGGCCAGCGGCAGATCCATGAAATTGTGATCGGGCATCGCCATCAGTTCGGCCGAAAACCGCGCCAGATCGTCGGCCAGTGCGTCGAAACCAGCCGATCTCTGGAACGTCCGCTCATTCATGTAGAGCCCGCGATTGACCTCGATCTGCAGCGCATGCAGATGGCGCACGGGGCGGCCATAGTGCTCGGTAATGAAGCCTCCGGCATAGGGCTTGTTGTGGGCGACGCTGTAGCCCATGCCGGTGAGCAGGCCGATCGCCGTCTCGGTCAACGCCGCCGCGGCCGAGATGCCGAAACGGTCGCCGACGATGAAATCCGGCCGCAATCCGCTGTCGCCGACCCTTATGCTTGCCGGCATCGAGTGGCAGTCAATCAGCACGGCGTAGCCGAAGCGCGCATGGGTTCTGGTCAAAAGCCGTTTCAGCGTCTCGTGATAGGGCTTGTAGACCGCTTCGATGCGCGCCACGGCTTCCGCCAGCGGCAAGCGGCCGGAATAGATGTCGAGCCCCTCGCCGACCAGCTTGGGCACGGTGCCGAGCCCGCCGGCCACCCGCGCCGAGCGGATGTTGCAGAATGACGGCACCGGTTCGGCGAACATGCGCGGGTCGAGTTCCCACGGCTCCCGATTGACGTCGAGATAGGCGCGCGGGAAGTTTGCCGCCAGCATCGGCGCTCCGAGCGCGACGGCACCGCCGAACAATTCCTCGACATAGCAGTCCTCGGAGCGGCGGATGGCGTTGCGGTCCAGCTTGGCCATAGCCATGAACCGGTCCGGATAGTAGCGGCCGCTATGCGGCGAGTTGAAGAGGAAGGGAACGCGCTGTTCGGCGCCCGATCGGATTTCGAAGGGTGGAACGACCGAAAAATCCTCGGCTGCCGTTTTCAATTTGAACGAACCCGGGAATACCAATGCATCATGATGGGAAAGTGCCACCTCGCCGCCCGCATGTCCAGCCGCCGAAGCGCCAGCCAAATCAGGATTGTGCGGCCAACGTTCACTTGATGTTTACCGTCACCTCCTCATATACAGCATGGTTAACGGGCTTGCCGCACGGCATTGTCGGTTGGGTGATTCGGACGGGACAACATGGCACGCATTCTGCTGGCGGAAGACGACGACGACATGCGCCGGTTCCTCGTCAAGGCGCTGGAGCGCGCCGGTTATCAGGTCAGCGATTTCGACAATGGCGCCAGCGCCTATGAGCGGCTGCGCGAGGAACCTTTTTCGCTGCTTTTGACCGACATCGTCATGCCCGAGATGGATGGCATCGAGCTCGCCCGTCGCGCCACGGAGATCGATCCCGACCTCAAGGTGATGTTCATCACCGGCTTCGCCGCCGTCGCGCTGAACCCTGATTCCAAGGCGCCGAAAGACGCCAAGGTGCTATCGAAGCCGTTCCACCTGCGCGACCTCGTCAACGAGGTCGAAAAGATGCTGCAGGCCGCCTGACGCGCTTTTTGTCGCGTCTTGACCGACGCCGCAAGCCAGGCGTTCTTTCCCTTTTCCCGCTATTGACGTGCCGAACCAAAAATGGTGTATGCGCGGCTTCGGATGGGCGTGTAGCTCAGCGGGAGAGCACTGCATTGACATTGCAGGGGTCACAGGTTCAATCCCTGTCACGCCCACCATCCAAATAATCCCTCAATTGGCCGTCGGTATTTTTCGTCGACTGATGTTCCCGGCCAATACCGGCCTCAGGCCGCACCGAGGCGCAGATCGCCGGTCTCGACGTGCTCCAGAAACCAGGCATAGGTCTGTTCCAACCCGCTGCGCAGCGAGTAACGCGGGCGCCAGCCGGTGGCGAACAGACGCGACACGTCCATCAGCTTGCGCGGCGTGCCGTCCGGCTTCGTCGCATCGAATGTTATTGCGGCATCGGCGCCGGCGACCGACACGATGGTGCGGGCAAGATCGGCAATGGTGATGTCTTCCCCCGAGCCGACATTGATGTGGCTCTCGCCCGAATAATTCTTCAGCAACCAGACCAGCGCGTCGGCGGCGTCGTCGACATGCAGGAATTCGCGCATCGGCGTGCCTGATCCCCACACCTCCAGGCTCTTGCGGCCGGCGCGCCTGGCCTCGTGCGCCTTGCGCATCAGAGCGGGCACGACATGGCTGGAATTGAGGTCGAAATTGTCGCCCGGGCCGTAGAGATTGGTCGGCATCGCCGAGATGTAGTCGACGCCGTACTGGCGCCGATAGGCCTGGCACAGTTTCAGCCCGGCGATCTTGGCGATCGCATACCATTCGTTGGTGGGTTCGAGCGGCCCTGTCAGCAACGCGTCCTCGGAGATCGGCTGCGCCGCGAATTTGGGATAGATGCAGGATGAACCGAGAAACAGCAGCTTCTGCACCTCGTTGCGGAAGGCGCTGTCGATGACATTGTTCTGCATGACGAGATTGTCCTGCAGAAAATCGACCGGAAGCCTGTTGTTGGCCAGGATACCGCCAACCTTGGCCGCCGCCATCACCACTGCATCCGGCTTGCGGTCTGACATCCAACGCCGCACGCCGGCCTGGTCGAGAAGATCGAGCTCGGCGCGCGAGGCGGTCAGGACCTCGCAATCCTCGTCGGCCAATCTGCGCAGGATGGCCGAGCCGACCATGCCGCGATGTCCGGCCACGAAAACGCGCTTACCCTGAAGGTCGAAGGTCATCAGCTTACCCCAATGCAGAACGGCAGCTATGCCAGTTGGCCGGCGGAGCGCCGGATCGGCTTCTCTGTTGCCGGACGCATACCGCATACAGATTTGCCCAGACAAGGCAAATCGCAAAGCCACCCGAAGCAACCTTTGGATCGGACGCTGTAGCGCTCGCGATCAGACGCCCGCTACCGCGCACAGGCTTGTCATTCTGGCAATGGCAAGCCCGGGGTCGGCCAGCAACCCTGCCTGGTCGGCAAGGCGAAAGACATCGGCATAGTGACGGACGCCGCGCGCCGATTGCATGCCGCCGACCATCGAAAAATGCTCCTGATGGCCGTTCAGCCATGCCATGAAGACGATGCCGGCCTTGTAGTATTCGGTCGGCGCCTCGAAGATCTTGCGCGACAGCGGCACTGTCGGGGCCATCAGCGCGTCGTAGCCCGCGCGGTCGCCGTCGGCCAGCTTTGCCAGCGCCGCATTGGCGACCGGCGCGATGGCATCGAAAATGCCGAGCAGCGCGTGCGAATGTCTGTTGCCGTCGCCGGCGATCAGCTCGGGGTAATTGAAATCGTCGCCGGTGAACATCAGCACGCCCTCGGGCAGCCGATCCCTGAGCGCAATCTCCTTGCCGGCATCGAGCAGCGATATCTTTATGCCTTCGACCTTGCCGGCATGGCATTCGATGATCGCGACCACCGTCTCCAGCGCAGTTTCGAGGTCGCTGCTGCCCCAGTAGCCTTTCAGCGCCGGGTCGAACATGTCGCCCAGCCAGTGCAGGATGACCTTGCCGGAGGCCTGGGACAGGATGCGGTCGTAGACGCCGATATAGTCGTCGGGGCCTTTGGCGACCGCCGCCAGCGCCCGGCTGGCCATCATGATCGCCTTGCCGCCAAGCCCTTCGATGAAGCCGAGCTGTTCTTCATAGGCCGCGATGACATCGTCTAGCCTGCTGGCGCCCCCCGGCGCCAGATGGTCGGTGCCGGCGCCCGACGCAAGATCGGCGCCTTCGACGCTGCGCGCCTCGTTGATCGAGCGGCGGATCAATTCCTTGGCATTCGCCCAGTCGAAACCCATGCCGCGCTGAGAGGTGTCCATCGCTTCGGCGACACGGAAGCCAAGCCGCCAGAGGTGATGGCGAAACGCCATCGTCTTGTCCCAGTCGACCGCGGGCCTCGACCACGGATCGGTCATGGCGAGGGGATCGGCAACGACATGGGCGGCGGCGTAGGCGATGCGCGAGAAGCGAGCACTGGCCACAGGCTGCACCGGCTGGCCGACAAGCCGGTAGCGGACACGGCCGGCGCCTTCCCCGGGCAAGGTGATGTCCATGGCTCTCTCCCTTACCAATGCCTATTAAATGGAACGTTCCAACAAATCAAGATATTTTGCCCCCTGCCTCGTGCAGCGAAAATTGCTGCATCGCAGTAGCCGAAAGCCCTGCTTGCCGGAGGATTGCGCCGCGGAGCCGCATTTTTCCCGGCTTCGCAAAAACGCGATTGACTTAAATGCGCCGCATGGATTAGATCGTTCCAATAAAATCGCACGAGAAACCACCGGGAGGACAGATCTGGATGGCCAGCCGGGCCAAGGCAACGATACTCGACATCGCCCGTGAGGCGGGCGTGTCCAAATCGACGGTATCGCTGGTGCTGCAAGGCAGCGGGCTGATCCGGCCCGAAACCGCGCTCAAGGTGCGCAAGGCGATCGAGGACGTCGGCTATGTCTACAACCGCGGCGCCGCCAATCTGCGCAAGGCCCATTCCAACGTCATCGGCATGGTCATCAACGATCTCACCAATCCGTTTTTCGCCGAGCTCGCGGTCGGCATGGAGCGCGTCTTCCAGTCGGCCGGCGTCGTGCCTTTCATCGCCAATACGGCCGAAAACCCGGTGCGCCAGGAAGAGGTTCTGAAATCGCTGATGGAGCAGGGTGTCGCCGGGCTCGTCGTGTCGCCGGCGCGCGGCACCACGCCTGGCGCGTTCCGCCGCCTTGAGACCGCAGGCGTTCCGGTCGTCTTCGTCATGCGCCGCCTCCCCGAAAGCCGTATCCCGGTGATCACGCCCGACAATCATCGCGGCGCTTATCTTGCCACCGCCCATCTGATCGGCAAGGGCCACAGCCGGCTGGCCTTCTTCGGCGGCTCGTCCGACCTTGTCGTCTATCACGAACGCCTGGGGGGCTTTCGCGAGGCCTGTGAAGCGCTCGGCATCGATCCGGCCGACAGGCTGGTCTTCGAGGGCGAAACCAGCCGCAAGGGCGGTATTGCCTGCCTGGAAACCGCACTTGCCATGGCCGCGCCGCCGACCGCGGCCCTTTGCTTCAACGATGCGGTCGCCTTCGGCGTCTTGCTGGCGCTGCGCAAGCGCGGCCTGGAACCCGGCGCGGACTTTGCCGTCGTCGGCTTCGACGACGTCGCCGAGGCCGAGCACTATATGCCGGCGCTGACCAGCGTCGCGGTGAACACCGCCGGCCTCGGCGAGCGCGCCGCCCATGTCGTGCTGAAGATGATCCAATCGCGCACCACGCGCGCCGAGGATCATATCGGCGCCGTCAACCTCGTGGTCAGGGAAAGCTGCGGCCCCGATCGCAAGGAGCATGGCTGCGCAGGAATGGGAGACGCGGCATGACCGTCAGTTGGGGGCTGATCGGCGCCAGCACGATCGCAAGACAGTTCATGATCGGCGCCATCCGCGCGCAGCCGGACGGCGAGATCGCCGCAGTGATGAGCTCCAGCCCGGAGCGGGCTACCGCCTATGCTCTGGAAAACCGCATTCCGGCGGCGGTCGCGACGATTGATGAATTGCTCGGCTCCGACATCGACGCCGTCTACATCTCGACCACCAACGAATTGCATCTCGAACAGGCACTCGCCGCCATCGAGGCGGGAAAGCATGTGCTTTGCGAAAAACCACTGGCGCTGACCAGCGCCGACGCGCGCAAGATGGTCGCGGCGGCCAGGGCCGCCGGCGTCGTGCTCGGCACCAATCACCATCTGCGCAATGCCGGCTCGCATCGGGCGATGCGCGAAGCGATCGCTGGCGGCCGCATCGGCAGGCCGATCGCCGCGCGCGTCTTCCACTCCGTCTATCTGCCGGAAAACCTGCAGGGCTGGCGCATCACCAGGCCGGACGCCGGCGGCGGCGTGGTGCTCGACATCACCGTCCACGATGCCGACACGCTGCGCTTCGTGCTCGGCGACGATCCGGTCGAGATCTCGGCATTCACGCAATCGGCCGGCATGGCCGCCGGCGGGCTGGAAGACGGCGCCATGTGCCTCTGGCGCTTCGCATCGGGCGTCATCGCCCAGTCGCACGAGGGCTTTACCACCAAATTCGCCGGCAGCGGCTTCGAGGTGCATGGCAGCGAAGGCTCGCTGATCGCCAAGGACGTGATGACGCAGAAGCCGCTCGGCTCTGTGTTGCTTCGCACGGCACAGGGTGAGGAGGAATTGAGCTTCGACCGCGAAGACCTCTATGCCCGTTCGCTGCGCCAATTCCACGCGGCGATCCGCGGCGAGGGCCAGCCGTCCGCCACCGGCGAGGACGGCGTCTGGTCGCTGACATCAGCCGAAGCGGCATTGCAATCGGCCAGGTCCGGAAACGCCGTTGCCATCGACCCGAAGCTCGGGAGCGCCGCGTGAGCAAGCTCGTTTCAGCTGCTGAGGCTGCCGGCCTGATCAGGGATGGCGTGGTCGTTTCCGTGTCGTCGTCGAGCGGCCTCGGCTGCCCGGATGCGGTGCTTGCCGCGATCGGCGAGCGCTTCGACGCCGAAGGCCATCCCAGGGACATCACGACGCTGCACCCGATCGCCGCCGGTGACATGTACGGCATCAAGGGCATCGACCATCTAGCCAAGCCCGGCCTGTTGAAGCGCACTTTGTGCGGCTCCTATCCGTCCGGGCCGTCATCGTCGGAACCGCCGCAGATCTGGAAGATGATCGGCGACAATACGGTCGCCGCCTATAACGTGCCGTCCGGCATCCTGTTCGACATGCATCGCGAGGCCGCCGCCAAGCGCCCCGGCGTGCTGACCAAGGTCGGGCTCGATACCTTTGCCGACCCGCGCCATCAGGGTTGCGCCATGAATGCTGCCGCCAGCGAGCCGATCGTTTCGGTGCAGCAGTTCGACGGCGAGGAATGGCTCTATTTCCGCTCGATCGTACCGCAGGTCGCGATCATCCGCGCCACCACGGCGGACGAGCGCGGCAACCTTACCTATGAGCATGAGGGTGCCTATCTCGGCGGCCTCGAACAGGCGCTGGCCGCCCGCAACAATGGCGGCATCGTCATCGCGCAGGTCAAGCGCGTCGTCGAGAACGGCACGCTGAAGCCGCACGATGTGCGCGTGCCCGGCGTGCTGGTCGATCATATCGTGGTGGCGCCCGACCAGTTGCAGACGACGCTGACGCCCTACGATCCGGCCATCTCCGGCGAGATCTTCCGGCCGCTGTCGAGCTTTCGCAACGCCGAGATGAACGTCCAGAAGGTCATTGCGCGCCGCGTCGCCATGGAGCTTGCCGACGGCATGGCGGTCAATATCGGCTTTGGCATCTCGGCCAACGTGCCGCGCATCCTTATCGAGGAAGGCCAGCACGGCAAGGTCACCTGGGTCATAGAACAGGGCGCGGTCGGCGGCGTGCCGCTGCTCGACTTCAAGTTCGGCTGCTCGTCGAATGCCGACGCCTTCATGCCCTCGCCGCACCAGTTCATCTATTTCCAGGCCGGCGGCTTCGACGCCTCGCTGCTGTCCTTCCTGCAGATCGACCGGCACGGCTCGGTCAATGTCTCGAAGCTTTCGGCGCGGCCGCATGTCACCGCCGGCGCCGGCGGCTTCGTCGACATCACCGCGCGAGCGAAGAAGATCGTCTTTTCCGGTTTCTTCAATGCCGGCGCCAAGTTGTCGCTTGCCGGTGGCGGCATCCGCATCGACCAGGAGGGCAAGGTCAAGAAAGTCGTCGGCGAGGTCGAGCATATCTCCTTCTCGGGCAAGCGTGCCGTCGCGCAGGGACAGGATATCACCTATGTCACCGAGCGCTGCGTGATGAAGCTGACACCGGCAGGGCTGATGGTGACCGAGCTGGCGCCGGGCATCGACCTTGAGCGCGATGTGCTGGCGCAGGCCGAGATCCCGCTCGCCGTCGCCAACGAGCTGAAAATTACACCGGATGCGCTCTACCGGGACCGGCCGATCGGCCTGTCGCTCAATGGCGGCGCATCGCTTGGAGGCGCACATGGCTGAGCGTCTGGTAATCTTTGAAACCGACGGCCCCATCGGCATTGTCACACTGCGCCGGCCGGAGAAATTCAACGCGCTCGATATTCCGATGCTGCGGGCGCTGGAAGCGGCACTCGACGAGGCCGAGACAGCAACCGGCGTCCGCGTCGTGCTGATCTGCGGCGAAGGCAAGGGCTTTTGCGCCGGCGGCGATGTCGAGGCTTGGGCGGAAATGAGCGCCGCCGATTTCCAGGTGCAATGGGTGCGCTACGGCCATCGCGTCTTCGACCGACTGGCGCGGCTGCGGCAGCCGACCATCGCCGTGCTTGCCGGCCATGCGCTGGGCGGCGGGCTGGAACTGGCGGCCGCTGCAGACTTCCGCGTGGCGGAAACACAGGTGAAGCTGGGGTTCCCCGAAACCTCGATCGGCGTCGTTCCCGGCTGGTCCGGCACCCAGCGCGCCGTGCGCCGCTTCGGCGCGCAGGCAGTGCGGCGGATGGCGCTCGGCGGCGAAGTGTTTCTGGCTACCGAGGCTCTTGCTCTGGGGATTGTCGACCGGGTGGTCGAGACCGGTAAGGCGTTCGCTGAAGCCAAGGCCTGGGCCGGCAAGATCGCCGAGCGCGGCCCGCTCGCGACCGAAGCCGCCAAGCTGATGATTGCCATCGCGGAGGGCGAAGAGAGTGCTGCCGCGACCGAAGCGCTGGCCAGCGGCTTCATCGCGCTGACAAGCGATCTCAGGACCGGCGTCGATGCTTTCAACGCCAAGCAGAAACCGGCGTTCTCAAGATCTTAGGACCTGAAACGCACATGAACGCACCTCTCAACATCGCCATGCCCGCCGAGGCAGCCGCAGCGCCGAAAAGCTACCGGCTGCTGATCGGCGGCAGGTTCGTCGACGCCCAGGACGGCCGCACGCTGGAGCGCAGCAGCCCTGGCCACGGCTTCACCGTCTCGCGCTATGCACAAGCCGGCCCGGCGGACGTGGAGGCTGCGGTACAGGCCGCGCACAGGGCCTTCGAGACCGGCCCGTGGCCGCGCATGAAGGCCGCCGAGCGCGCCGCGATCCTGCTCAAGGCTGCTGACCTGATCGAGGCGCGGCTGGACGAGATTGCCCGGCTCGACGCACTGGAATCCGGCAAGCCGATTGCGCAGGCGCGCGGCGAGATCGGCGGCGCCGTCGATATCTGGCGTTATGCCGCGGCACTTGCCCGCACGCTTCACGGCGAAAGCTACGCCAATCTCGGCGATGCCATGCTCGGCGTCGTGTTGCGCGAACCGATCGGCGTCGTCTCCATCATCACGCCGTGGAATTTCCCGTTCCTTATCGTCAGCCAGAAGCTGCCCTTCGCGCTCGCCGCCGGCTGCACGGCGGTGGTCAAGCCGAGCGAGATGACCTCGGCCTCGACCTTTGTGCTCGGCGAGATCCTGATGCAGGCCGGCCTGCCGGATGGCGTCGTCAACATCCTTGCCGGGTTGGGCGCCGATGTCGGCGCACCGATGGTCAGCCATCCGCTGGTCGAGATGGTGTCGTTCACCGGCTCCACCCGCGTCGGCAAGATGACCATGGCGTCTGCCGCCAACTCGCTGAAGAAAGTCGCGATGGAGCTCGGCGGCAAGAACGGCCAGATCGTCTTTCCCGATGCCGACCTCGAGGCCGCCGCCGACGCAGCGGTGTTCGGCGGCTTTTTCAATGCCGGCGAATGCTGCAATGCCGGCAGCCGGCTGATCGTCCATGAGGCGATCGCCGACGAGTTCCTCGGCGCCGTCAATGCCCTCACCGCCAAGGTGGTTGTCGGCGACCCGCTCGACGACCGCACCAAGGTTGGCGCGATGATCTCCGCCGACCATATGGCCAAGGTCACCGGCTACGTGACGGCAGCGGAAAACGGCGGCGGCCGGATCTGTAGCGGCGGCAATCAGCTTGCTTCGAGCGCCGGCCAGTATCTTGATCCGACCATCGTTCGCGATGTCACCGAAGACATGGCCATTGCACGCGAGGAAGTGTTCGGTCCGGTGCTCTCGGTGCTGACTTTTGAATCGATTGAAAGGGCGTTGCACATCGCCAACAACACGCCCTATGGTCTGTCGGCGGGCGTGTGGAGCGCCAGCATCGATACCTGCATGTCGGTGGCGCGGAATGTGCGTTCGGGAACCGTTTGGGTGAACACGTTCATGGAGGGTTACCCCGAGCTGCCTTTCGGCGGCTACAAGCAGTCCGGTCTCGGACGCGAACTCGGCAAGCGCGCCGTCGAGGATTATACCGAGGAAAAGACAATCCAGTTTCATCGCGGCCAGCGCACCGGATGGTGGGTCGGCTGAGTTGGGAAGAACCCGGCGGGCATCCGCCGGTCGTGTAAGTTCAACAAGGGAGGAAGTACATGTTGCGCAAACTGCTTATCGGGACGGCTCTCGCATCGGGCGTTGCGTTCGCGGCCCATGCCGAGGACGTCAAGGAAGTCCAGATGCTGCATTGGTGGACGTCGGGCGGCGAAGCTGCCGCTCTGAACGTGCTCAAGCAGGATCTGGCCAAGGAAGGCTTTGCCTGGAAGGACGTGCCGGTGGCCGGCGGCGGCGGCGACGCTGCCATGACCGCGCTGAAGGCGATGGTGGCAGCGGGCAACTACCCGACCGCCTCGCAGATGCTTGGCTATACCGTGCTCGATTACGCCGCAGCCGGCGTTATGGGCGACCTGACCGAGACGGCGATAAAGGAAGGCTGGGACAAGTCCGTTCCCGCGGCCCTGCAGAAATTCTCCGTCTATGACGGCAAGTGGGTCGCGGCTCCGGTCAATGTCCACTCGGTCAACTGGCTATGGATCAACAAGGCGGTGATGGACAAGATCGGCGGCACCGAGCCCAAGACCTTCGACGACTTCATTGCGTTGCTGGACAAAGCCAAGGCGGCGGGCGTCATCCCGCTCGCGCTGGGCGGCCAGAACTGGCAGGAAGCGACAATGTTCGACTCAGTCGTGCTGTCGACCGGCGGGCCTGAGTTCTACAAGAAGGCCTTCAACGACCTCGACGAGGAGTCGCTGAAGTCCGACACGATGAAGAAGTCGTTCGACAATCTCGCCAAGCTCGTCACCTATGTCGACCCGAACTTCTCGGGCCGGGACTGGAACCTCGCCACCGCCATGGTCATCAAGGGCGATGCGCTGGTGCAGGTGATGGGTGACTGGGCCAAGGGCGAATTCAACGCCGCCAAGAAGGTCCCGGGCACCGACTTCCTGTGCTACCGCTTCCCGGGCACCGACGGCAGCGTCGTCTACAACTCCGACATGTTCGGCATGTTCAACGTTCCGGAGGACCGCAAGGCCGCCCAGATCGCCCTGGCCACCGCCACGCTGTCGAAGAGCTTCCAGTCGGCCTTCAACGTCGTCAAGGGCTCTGTCCCGGCCCGCACCGACGTGCCGGACACCGACTTCGACGCTTGCGGCAAGAAGGGCATGGCCGACCTGAAGGCCGCCAATGAAGGCGGCACGCTGTTCGGTTCGCTGGCGCAGGGCTATGGCGCGCCTCCCGCGGTTGCCAACGCCTACAAGGATGTCGTCTCGAAATTCGTGCACGGCCAGATCAAGACCTCGGACGAGGCCGTGACCCAACTGGTCAGCGCGATCGAAGACGCCAAGTAAGGCACCCGCCCATGTGAATGATCTCCCCGGCGCAAGCCGGGGAGATCCCCTGCGGCGAGGTTTTGCGGTTGCGCCGACCGGCACGCTTTCGTGCCGCAGAGCCCGAGACAGCAGAATTCCGGACCCGCCATACGGAATGGACAGATGAGCACAGTTGCTGAAACCAGTATCACGCTGACGCCGGAGCACGATGCCCGTCCGGGCGCCACGGTGCGCTCGCGCCTTCAGAATGCGCTGCCGAAGCTCGTGCTGGCGCCGAGCTTCGCCGCCACAATCGTCTTCGTCTACGGCTTCATCCTGTGGACGATCTATCTGTCCTTCACCAATTCCAAGACCTTTCCCTCCTATGCGATCACCGGGCCACGCGCCTATCAGCGGCTATGGCGCTGGACTTTCGAAAGCGATCCGCCGTCCTCCTGGTACACGTCGATCACCAATATGGGGATTTTCGGCTTCCTCTACATTTCCATCTGCCTGGCGCTCGGCCTGTTCCTGGCGATCCTGCTCGACCAGAAGATCCGCGGCGAAGGTGTGCTGCGGCCGATCTACCTCTACCCGATGGCACTGTCGTTCATCGTCACCGGCGTTGCCTGGAAATGGTTTCTGGACCCCGGCCTCGGCCTCGAGCAGACACTGCACCAATGGGGCTGGACGAGCTTCCATTTCGACTGGATCAAGAACAAGGATTTCGTCATCTACACGGTGGTCATCGCCGGCGTCTGGCAGGCGTCGGGCTTCATCATGGCGATGTTCCTGGCCGGCCTGCGCGGCATCGACGGCGAGATCCTGAAGGCGGCGCAGATCGACGGCGCCACCACCTTCCAGCTCTACCGTCGCATCGTCATCCCGCTGCTGCGGCCGATCTTCCTGTCCGCCTTGATCGTCCTCGCGCATCTCGCCATCAAATCCTACGATCTGGTGGTCGCGCTGACCAGCGGCGGGCCGGGCGGTTCGGCCTGGCTGCCGTCCAACTTCATGTATGAGTACACCTTCAAGCGCAACGAGATGGCCGTCGGCTCGGCCAGCGCCGTGATCATGCTGATGACCATCACCGCGATCATCGTTCCCTATCTCTATTCCGAGCTTCGGGAGAAGCCGCGATGAGCGCCGTGGCCACTCCTACTCGCCAGAGCACTGGCGGTATCAGCGCCAGGACGGTCAACCGCATTGTCATCTACGGGCTGCTGGCGCTGTTCGCGCTGTTCTATCTGATGCCGCTGTTCGTCATGCTTGTGACCTCGTTCAAGACCATGGACGAAATCCAGAACGGCAACATGCTGGCGCTGCCGCAGGAGCCGACCTTCGCACCTTGGATAAGGGCGTGGAGCGAGGTTTGCTCGGGTCTCACCTGCGTCGGCATGAAGGGTTATTTCTGGAACTCGATCAAGATGGTGGTTCCGGCCGTCATCATCTCGACCCTGCTCGGCGCGCTCAACGGCTATGTGCTGACGAAGTGGCGCTTTCGCGGGGCGACGCTGGTGTTCGGGCTGATGCTGTTTGCCTGCTTCATTCCGTTCCAGTCCGTCCTCTTGCCGATGGCAACGATCCTCGGCAGCCTCGGCCGGTTCGGCGTCAAGCTGCAGAACGCGACCGGCCTCACCTTCGGCTTCGGCAATCCGACCGTGAACCTGGTGTTCGTTCACGTCGTCTACGGCATCGGCTTCACCACCCTGTTCTTCCGCAATTATTACGAAGCGTTTCCGAACGAGCTGGTGAAGGCGGCGCAGATCGACGGCGCCAGCTTCTTCCAGATCTTCCGGCGCATAATGCTGCCCAACTCGCTGCCGATCATCGTGGTGACGGTGATCTACCAGTTCACCAACATCTGGAACGACTTCCTCTTCGCTTCCGCCTATGCCGGCTCAGGCGACGTGATGCCGATGACGGTGGCGCTGAACAATGTCGTCAACACCTCGACCGGCGTCGTCGAATACAACGTCAACATGGCGGCGGCGATGATCGCCGCGCTGCCGACGCTCCTCGTCTACGTGCTCGCCGGCCGCTATTTCGTGCGCGGCCTGATGGCCGGCGCCGTCAAAGGATAATCGCATGGCTTTTCTGGAAATTGACGGGCTGAAGAAGCGTTTCGGAGCGGTCGAGATCCTGAAAGGCATCGACCTCGACCTGGAAAAGGGCGGCTTCCTCGTGCTGGTCGGGCCTTCCGGTTGCGGCAAGTCCACGCTGCTCAACACTATTGCCGGCCTGGAAACCATCACCGAAGGGGAAATCCGCGTCGACGGACGCACGATCAACGATCTCCACCCCTCCAAGCGCGACATCGCCATGGTCTTCCAGAGCTACGCGCTCTATCCGAACATGACGGTTGCCGGCAATATCGCCTTCGGCATGGAGATGCGCGGCGTGCCGGCCGGCGAGCGCCAGAAGGCAATCGACAAGGTGGCGAAGGTCCTGCAGATCGGCCATCTGCTGAAGCGCAAGCCAAGCCAGCTCTCCGGCGGCCAGCGCCAGCGCGTTGCCATGGGCCGGGCGCTGGTGCGTGATCCAAAGCTGTTCCTGTTCGACGAGCCTTTGTCCAATCTCGATGCCAAGCTGCGTGTCGACATGCGCATCGAGATCAAGCGCCTGCATGCCACCACCGGCACCACCATCGTCTACGTCACCCACGACCAGATCGAGGCGATGACGCTGGCCACCAAGATCGCGGTGATGCGCGACGGCGAGGTGCAGCAGTTCGGCACGCCAGCCGAAATCTATAACAATCCGGTCAACCTGTTTGTTGCCGACTTCATGGGCTCGCCGGCGATGAACCTGATCCCGGCGACGATCGGCAGCAACGGCAGCGGCTTCTCCGTCGTCATGGAGCGCGAGGCGCGCCAGCCGATCTCGCTGCCGCTGGGCAATGCGCCGGCCGGCCTGTCGGCATTCCAGGGAAAACCGATCATCTTCGGCGTCCGCCCGGAAGCACTGACCGATCCCGAGGGTGCCGAACGCAACGCCTCGAACATCGCCCGCGCCGACTGTCACATCGAGGTCATCGAGCCGGCCGGCTCGGATACGTTCGCGGTCACCAATCTCGGCGGCAAGGCGGTGGTGGCGCGGCTGCGCGCCGATGCCAAAATCCAGCCCGGCACGGTCACGCCGCTCGCCTTCAACCTGACCAAGGCGGTGTTCTTCGATCCGGCGACCGAGAAACGCATCGTCTAACGGCCATGACAAATCCCGACATCGTCATCATCGGCTCCGGCATAGGCGGCGCCACGATCGCCTCCGGCCTTGCCGGCAGTGGCGCCTCGATCCTGATGCTGGAGCGCGGCGAAGCCCTGCCGGCAACGCCGCACACACGCGACACCCGCGCGATCTTCGTCGATGGTCATTATCGGCCGAAGGAGATGTGGCTCGAGGCCGGCGGAGCGCCTTTCAACCCGGGCAATTACTACTATGTCGGCGGCAATTCGAAATTCTACGGCGCTGTGCTGATCCGCTACCGCAGGGAAGACTTTTCGGAGATGGAGCACTATGGCGGCATCTCGCCGGCCTGGCCGTTTTCCTATGAGGAATTCGAACCCTGGTATTCCAGGGCCGAGCAGCTTTTTCGCGTGCGCGGTGCACTCGGCGAAGACCCGACCGAGCCGTTCCACTCTACGCCCTACCCTTTCGGGCCGGTACCAGACGAGCCGCCGATCGCGCGTGCGCGCGCCGAGTTGAAGAGCCTAGGCCTGCATCCGGCATCGCTGCCGCTCGGCGTCGACATCGAAGCCTGGCTGAAAGATGGCAGCACGCCGTGGGACGCGTTTCCCAACACCGGGACCGGCAAGATCGACGCGCAATCCGGGCCGTTGGCAGCAGCCCTTGCCGATCAGAATATCCGGCTTGAGACCGGCGCCCATGTCGAATATCTCGAGGCATCGCCGGACGCCAGGACGATCGAGACCGTCCATTACGGCCAGAACGGTGCGCTGAAGAAAGTCGCGCCGAAGCTGGTCATCCTATCGGCCGGCGCAGTCAATTCCGCCGCCATCCTGCTGCGCTCGCCCACCCCTCAGGGCAGAGGCGGCGGCAAAGGCCTGGCCAACCGCTCCGACCAGGTCGGCCGCAACTTCATGAACCACAATTCGAGCGCCATGCTGGCGATCGATCCACGCCGCCGGAACAAATCCGTCTACCAGAAGACGCTGATGCTGAACGATTATTATCTGTCCGACGGCAAGGGCGGCAAGCCGCTCGGCAATGTCCAGCTCCTCGGCAAGATCGACGGCAACATCCTCAAGGCCAATGTCAGGCGCGCGCCCAAATTCGCGCTCGATTTCATGGCCGGCCGCGCCGTCGACTGGTATCTGATGTGCGAGGACCTGCCCGATCCCGAGAGCCGCATCATGATCGACGGCAAGGACATCGTCATGCAGTGGCGGCGCTCCAACATGCAGTCGCTCGACGGACTGACCAAGGTGATGCGCGAGAATTTCCGCGCCTGCGGCTATCCGATCGTCCTGTCGCGTCCGTTTGACAAGCGCACGCCCTCGCACCAATGCGGCACTGTGAAGATGGGCAACGATCCAGCGACCTCGCCGCTCGATCCGTTCTGCCGCTCCTTCGACCACAGCAATTTATTCGTCGTCGATGCCGGCTTCCTGCCGAATTCGGCCGCCGTCAATCCGGCGCTGTCGATCGCCGCACAGGCGCTGCGCGTCGCCGATCATATCCGCAAGACGGAGCTTGCAACATGAGCCGCCCGGCAGCGATCGTCACCGGCGGCGCGCGCGGCATCGGCCTTGCCTGTGCCGAGGCGCTGGCCAGCGCCGGCTTCGATATTCTGGTCGCCGACCTTGCTGACGAAGCCGCAGACGGGCTCGCCGCCGACATCACCGGGCGCGGCGCGAAATTCGCCTATGTCAGCTGCGACATCGCCGACCTCGACGGCCACGCAGCGCTGATTGATGCCGCGACAAGCGCCTTCGGCCGCATCGACTGCCTGGTCAACAATGCCGGCATCGGCACTGTCCTGCGCGGCGATCTGCTCGAGCTCAAGCCGGAAAATTTCGACCGGGTGCTCGGCATCAATCTGCGCGGCACCGTATTCCTCAGCCAGGCCGTCGCCAAAGCGATGCTCGGCCTGCCAAGCGATGGTGCGAGATCGATCATCACCATCACTTCGGTCAGCGCCGCCATGGCCTCGCCGGAACGTTCCGATTACTGCATCTCCAAGGCTGGGCTTTCGATGTGGGTGAAGAACCTGGCACTGCGGCTCGCCGCCGAAAATATCGCCGTGTTCGAGGTGCGCCCGGGCATCATCCGCACCGACATGACCGCCGGTGTGACCGCCAAATATGACGGGCTGATCGACGGCGGGCTGGTGCCGGCGATGCGCTGGGGCGAGAGCGAAGATATCGGTGCCGCCGTGGCGGCGCTCGCCGGCGGCAAGTTCGGCTTTTCGACCGGCTCGGTCATCAATATCGACGGCGCGCTGTCGGTGCCGAGGCTATGAACAGGTGACGCCATGACCGACTACATAATCGTCGGCGCCGGCCCGGCCGGGTGCGTACTCGCCAACCGGCTGAGCGAAGATCCGTCGCATCAGGTGCTGCTGCTCGAAG
This sequence comes from Mesorhizobium sp. M0968, assembly GCF_040319065.1. Classification (NCBI taxonomy): domain Bacteria; kingdom Pseudomonadati; phylum Pseudomonadota; class Alphaproteobacteria; order Hyphomicrobiales; family Phyllobacteriaceae; genus Mesorhizobium; species Mesorhizobium sp. M0968. Next base: position 53,864 of record NZ_JAMYNL010000003.1, on the reverse strand, counting down.
CCGGCGGCAAGGACTGGCATCCGTTGATCCACATGCCGGCCGGTTTCGCCAAGATGACCAAGGGCATCGCCGCCTGGGGCTGGTCGACGGTGCCGCAAAAGCACATGCAGGACCGTGTCTTCCGATACACGCAGGCCAAGGTGATCGGTGGCGGCTCTTCGATCAACGCCCAGATCTACACGCGCGGTAACGCCCGCGACTACGACGCCTGGGAGAAGGAAGAAGGCCTTGCCGGCTGGGGCTATCGCGACGTGCTGCCCTATTTCAAGCGCGCGGAGAACAACCAGCGTTATGCCAACGATTTCCACGGCGACCAAGGCCCGCTCGGCGTATCGAACCCGATCGCGCCGCTGCCGATCTGCGAGGCCTATTTCCGTGCCGGACAGGAGATGGGCATCCCCTTCAATCCCGACTTCAACGGGGTAGCCCAGGAGGGCGTCGGTTATTATCAGCTGACGCAGAAGGACGCGAAGCGCTCCTCCGCCTCTGTCGCCTATCTCCGGCCGATCCGCGAGCGAAAGAATCTCACCGTCAGGACCGGCGTTCTGGTGACGCGCATCGTCGTCGACAAGGGCCGCGCCGTCGGCGTCGAGATCGTCGACAGGCCGGGCGGCCAGCCAACGATCCTGCGCGCCGAGCGCGAGGTGATCGTCTCGTCCGGCGCCATCGGCTCGCCGAAGCTTTTGCTGCAGTCGGGCATCGGCCCGGCCGACCATCTGAAGGCGGTCGGCGTGACACCGGTGCACGATCTGCCCGGCGTCGGCTCCAACCTGCAGGATCATCTCGACCTGTTCGTCATCGCCGAATGCACCGGCGATCACACCTACGACAACTACGCCAAGCTGCACTGGACGGCGTGGGCCGGGCTGCAGTATCTGCTCCTGAAGAAAGGCCCGGTAGCCTCCAGCCTGTTCGAGACCGGCGGCTTCTGGTACGCCGATCCGACCGCCGCCTCTCCCGATATCCAGTTGCATCTCGGCCTCGGCTCCGGCATCGAGGCCGGCGTCGAGAAGCTGAACAATCCGGGCGTGACACTGAACTCGGCCTTCCTGCGCCCGCGCTCGCGCGGCACCGTGCGGCTGAACAGTGCCGACCCGGCCGACCGCCCGCTGATCGATCCGAACTATTGGTCCGATCCCTATGACCGCGACATGTCGATCAAGGGGCTGAGGCTGGCGCGCGAGATCATGCGGCAGAAAGCGCTGCAGCCCTATGTACTGCGCGAGGTACTGCCGGGACCCGACCTGCAGAGCGGCGACGAGCTGTTCGACTACGCCTGCCGCAGTTCCAAGACCGACCACCACCCGGTCGGCACCTGCCGCATGGGCCACGATGCGATGAGCGTGGTAACGCCAGATCTCAGGCTGCGCGGTATCGAGGGCCTGCGCGTCTGCGACGCCTCGGTGATGCCGCGCATCCCCTCCTCCAACACCAATGCCCCCACGATCATGGTTGGCGAAAAAGGCGCCGATCTGATCCTTGGCCGCGAGCCGCTGCCGCCGGCGGTGTTTTCCACCAACCGAGCGGCATGAGGGACAAAGAATGATCAGGCACTGTGTCTTCGTCAGATTTCGCAACGATGCCGCCGACGCCGAGCGCGCAGCAATCCATGCCGATCTCGAAGCGTTGCGGGCGGTGATCGACGGCATGGGCAAGGTCGAATTCAGCGCCAATACCAGCCCGGAACCCTTCGCCCGCGGCTTCACGCACGGCTTCACCATCGACTTCGCGATGCTGCGGCACGCGATGCCTATCTGGAGCATGAAGCGCATCAGCGAGCCGGCGCAAAACTGGTCGCGGCGCTCGAAGGCGGCACCGATGGGCTGATGGTGTTTGATCTGCAGATCGCGTGACTATCCCATTCTCAGCGCAACGACGCCGGCAACGATGCTAAGCACCGCGGCACCTCGCCATGCCGTCATCTTCTCGCCGAGCGCGAACACCGAGATCATCATGGCGAACAGGATCGATGTTTCGCGCAGCGACGCCACCGAGGCGATCGGCGCCTTGGTCATCGCCCACATCACGATCCAGTAGGCGCCGCCGCTGAGCACGCCGGTATAGATTCCGGCCTTCCAGTCGCGCGCCAGCACCGGCAGCGCCTGTGGTCCGCGAAAGACGACGCATAGCACCAGCGCCCACAGCGCATCGCAGACGAACAGCCAGGCGGCATAACTCGACGCGGTGGCGGCCAGCCGCGCGCCGCTGCCGTCCGACAGCGTGTAGCTGGCGATGAAGATCGATGTGCCCAGCGCGAAGCCGACGGCGCGCAGGTTTAATTTCTCCAGATGCGCGCCGCCGCGAAACGACAGCACCAGCGTGCCCGCCGACAACAAGAGGATGCCGAGAATGGCGAGCGGCGCCGGCATCTCGGCAACCACCACAACGCCCCCCAAAGCGGCCAGCAATGGCGCGGTGCCGCGCGCCAGCGGATAGGTCTGGGCGAAATCGCCGGCCTTGTAGGCGCCGATCAGGAACGTCCTGTAGCCCATGTGGAAGACAACCGAGGCGAGGATGTATGGCCACACTTCCGGCTTCGGCACCTCGACGAAAGGCAACGTCACCAGCGCAGCGGCACCCATGCCGAGCGTCATCAGTGTGATCGACAGGAAACGGTCGAGATGGACCTTGACCAGCGCGTTCCAGATCGCATGCATGGAAGCGGCGGCGAGCACCGCGAAAAAGACAAACAGGCTCATCGGCGGTTCATCCGCCGCCCGTCCCGATGACGATCGGCGTCTCCAGGTCGATATCGACCCAGAGCGGAAAATGGTCGGAAGCGATTTGGCCGATATCGGCGCTGACCGAGCGCACGCGCCCGGCAAACATGCCGCCGACGAAGCAATGGTCGAGCCGGCGCTTTGCCAGCCTGCCATCGATAGTCTTCACATGGGTGTGGAAATCCGCTGTCGGTTCCATTGCGACGGCGGCGGCATCGACAAAACCGTCGAGATAGGCGGCACCGCGATGATAGGGCGCGCTGCCGACAATGCGCCGGTACTCGGCGCTATCCGGCTCCATGTTGAAGTCGCCCAACCAGATCGCCGCTACGGGGTTTTCTGGCTCCTGTTCGCCATTGCTCCAGTTGCGCGCCGGCTCGTCGTCGGCGCCGCTCCATGGGCCGCCCTCGGACGGCGCGCGGCGATGCTCGGCGAGCAAATAGTCGATCTGCTCCAGCCGCTCCTCGGCCGCGATATGCGCCAGATGCAACGACAGCACCCGCACCGGACCGGCAGGGGTGCGGATCATGCATTCGAGTGCGGCATTGCGGGTGTTGAGCGGCCGCAGCGTGCGCCTGAGCGGCAGCGTATGCAGCCGCGACCAGACGATCGGAAGCTTCGACAGAACCATGGTGCCGAATTGCCGCCGCCGGTTGACGATGCGGCCTACACGCCGGTGGCTGGCATCCATGTCGAAGGCCGGCCCGTAGACCCAATGGTAGTCGGGCAGCAATTGCGAAAGAAGTTCCGGCTGGTCGTCCTCGTTGCTGCGCAACCAGTGCCGTTCCACCTCCTGCAAGGCGATGATGTCGGCGCCGGCCACGACCTTGGCGCAACGCGCCAGGTCGTAGCGGCCATCGCTGCCGAAGCCGTACTGGATGTTATAGCTGACCAGCTTCATTGCTTATCCGGCTCAGTTTCCTGCTGGCAGTAGCCGTTCGCTGACAGCCTTGCAATGTGCAGCCGGGCGGAGGGAGCTTGGGCCAGATGCTAAGTGGTCAGCGGCTGGAACCGACCGGGCGGGGATGCTGCCAGTTCCGACCAGTCGATTTCTTCCTCAAGGCGGTGGTAGGCTTCGTCGCCGATCGTTCCGTCGATGCGCAAACGCTCCAGCGCATCGCGCTGGCTCTTGATGGCGTAGAGACGCAATCTGTCATACTCGGTCGCCGCCTGGGCATCCTCCGGGTTTTCGGCGATGGCGCGCTGGGCGGCATATTGCTCTCGCACCGCCCCGGCCGCGCTCGATGTCTTGCCGCTGAGCACGTCCAGCGCCGCCTGCATGATGGCGACGCGCGCCTGCGCCACCTCCCGGTCGACCGTCCGGTCGAGGTCGAGATTGAGCAGAAGCAGCAACGGTTTCAGGCTGACGCCTTGCAGTACCAATGTGCCGAGCACGACCGTGAAAGCGGCGAGCACGATCGGATCACGGCCCGGAAAGTCGGCCGGCAAGGCGAAGGCTGCCGCAAGCGTCACCAGGCCGCGCATGCCGCACCAGCCGATGAGCACGCCGCCGCGGAATGTCGGTGCATCCTTCCGCCTGTCTTCGTCGCCCAGACGTGCCAGCGCTCTGAGGATCGCGCCGCAGCCCAGAACCCAGACGAGCCGCGATACGATGACGACGGCCAGCACAGCTAGGGCAAAGACGAACGCCTCGCTTTGTCCTTGCTCGGCAAGTCGGCCGACGATGGACCGCGCTTGCAGGCCCATCAGAACGAAGGCCAGCACGTTGAGCACGAACACCGCCGTCTCCCAGACCGAGTAGGAGCTGACACGATTCCTTGCCGGCATGCGGCGCGGCGATGTACGTGCGATCGTCATGGCATAGACGACGATCGTGATGATGGCGGAAAGCCCTATCCTGTCGGCCAGGATCCAGACGCCGAAGGTTGAGGCGAATTGCACCACGGTGCCGCTCGCCGGGTCGTCGATGCGGCCGAGTATGGCGAGAGACAACCGGCCGAGCACATAGCCTGCGGCAAGGCTGCCGACCGTCGACAGCAGGATCATTGGTACGGCACTGCTCAACAGGATGGTGCCGGCGGCTGCGGAAACCGACATCCTGTAGATCAGCAGCGCCGTGGCGTCGTTGAGCAGGCTCTCGCCTTCCAGGATGGCGGTGATGCGGTGCGGCACCTTGAACTGTCCGAGCACGGCCGCCGCCGCCACCGCATCGGGCGGCGCTACGATCGCGCCGAGCGCTATGGCCGCGGCAATGGGCAGGCCTGCCATCGTCCAGCCGACCAGCGCGACCGTCACGGTGGTGAAGATGACGGCGCCAAGCGCCAGCAGGATGAGCGAAACCTTGTAGCGGTTGAGATCGCGCAGCGACGTGTCATAGGCCGCGTCGAGCAGAACCGGCGCGATGAACAGAGCGAGCGCCAGCTCCGGGTCGATCTCGATGGTCGGGGCAAACGGCAGGAAGGCGATGCCGGCGCCGGCCAGCGCCAGCAATGACGGATAGGGAATCTGCAGACGCCGCGACAGCGCGGTCAGGGCGACCGCGATGAGAAGCAGGACAAGGGTGAGTTCAAAAAGCGCCATGCCGTATCGTAGCGGTGAAGCCGGGCGATTGGCACTGCAAAAACGGCGACGGCTTTGGCTGCTCGTGAATGGTGAATGGCTGCGTGCAGAGGAATTTCGGCGCGTAAAGCGCATTCTGACTATTCACTATTCACCATTCACTCTTCTCCTAATGCAGCACCAGCATGTCGCCCGACGAGAACGAAATCTCGGCCTTTTCGCCGACGGCCGGCGGCGGTGTGGCCGGACTGTTGAACGTGTCGAGCGAGACCGTGCTGCCGCCGATGCCGACGCGAACCCGGATGACCGAGCCGAGGAAATGCACCTCGGCAATTTCGCCCCAAAGGCTGGAATCGCGACCGGGGTGTCGGCCGAGCGAGATCGCCTCGGGCCGCAACGCCAGCGACAGCGTGTCGCCGGATTTCGAGCCGTTGAGCTTGCCCTTGAGCGAGACCTCTTGCGAGTTGACGCGCACCTTGCCCGAAGCGGCGTCGGTGACCGTGCCTTCGAGCACGTTCAGCGTGCCGACGAAATTGGCGACGAATTTGGTTGCCGGCCGGTTGTAGATCTCGAACGGCGTGCCGACCTGCTCGGCCTTGCCGCCATACATGACGGCGATGCGGTCGGAGATCGACAGCGCCTCTTCCTGGTCGTGGGTGACGAAGATGGTGGTGATGCCGAGCTTCTTCTGGATCGAGCGGATTTCCTCGCGCAGCGACACGCGCACCTTGGCATCGAGCGCCGACAGCGGCTCGTCGAGCAGCAGCAGTTTCGGCTTGGGCGCAATCGCCCGCGCCAGCGCGATGCGCTGCTGCTGGCCGCCGGACAGTTGGTAGGGATAGCGGTCGCCCATCTGCGGCAGCTTGATGATGTCGAGCATCTCGGCAACGCGCCTGTCGGCATCGGCCTTCGGCATACCGGCGACCTTCAGCCCGAAGCCGATATTCTGCGCCACGGTGAGGTTCGGAAACAGCGCATAGGCCTGGAACACCATGCCGATATTGCGCTGGTTGGGCTTGAGCCGGGTGACGTCCTTGCCGGCCACGACGATCTTGCCGGCGGATGGCTCTTCGAAACCGGCGACCATGCGCAGCACCGTCGTCTTGCCGCAGCCCGACGGTCCGAGAAAGGAGACGAATTCGCCCGGCTCGACGTCGAGGTTGAAATCCTGCACCACAATGGCGGCGCCGAAGGATTTCTGCACATGCTGGATTGAGAGGAATGGCTCGGCCATGGCTTTTCCTTCGGGTCAGTTCGGACGGTTCGCCGATCGCGGCGCGAAGCGCGACAGGATCTGGATCAGCGACATGCAGCCCCAGGTAATGGCAAAGGCGATGATGGCAAGCGCCGCCGGCTCATAGGCGCGATTGGCGCCGACGTTCTGCAGATAGGGTCCGAAAGCAGGCCGGTTGAGCAGGCTGGCCATGGTGAATTCGCCGATGACGATGGCGAAGGTCAGGAAGGCGCCCGACAGCACCGCGATCAGCACGTTGGGTAGGATGACCCGAGTGATGATCGTGCCCCAGCCGGCGCCGAGGATCTGCGCCGCCTCGGTCAGTGTCCGTACGTCGATTGTGCGAAGCCCGGTGTCGACGGCACGATACATATAGGGCAGCGCCAGTGTCGCATAACCGATGACCAGCAAGGCATTGGCTCCTGTCTCGCTGGCCAGGAACGGCAGCGGTGAGTTCGACCCGTACATTCTGATGTAGCCGAAGACGATAACGATGGCCGGAATGACCAGCGGCAGCAGCGTGATGAACTCGACGACGGGCCTGATCTGCGGCAGCCGCAGACGAATCCAGTACGCCGCCGGCACCACCACCAGCACGCCAAGGACGATGGTGAAGATGGCTGCGACCACCGAATAGATGAAGGTCGCCTGGAAGCGGGGATCGCCGAGCACGACCTGATAGGCATCGAAGGAATACGCGCCGCGCCGCATGCGCATGGAGAATTCCACGGTCGCGATCAGCGGAATGAAGAAATAGGCCGCGCCCAGCGCGAAGACGATCCAGGCCCAGAATCTGCCGGACTTCATTTGAGCCACCTCTCAGAGCGCGTCCGGAACCAGATGTAGAAGACATTGGCCAGCCCAGTGATGACGATCATGCCGAAGGCGATGGCGTAGCCGAGATGGGCATTGTGCAGCACGTCACCGCGGATCTGCGCGTAGAGCAGGATAGGGACGATGTTAAGCGAGGAGCCGGTCAGTGCGTAAGCGGTGGCGATGGCACCGAAGGCGTTGGCGAACAAGAGGATGACGGTGCCGAGGAAACTTGGCCAGATCACCGGAATGACGACCATGCGCCAGAACTGCGCCTGGGTCGCGCCAAGCGTTGCCGCCGCTTCGCCCCATTCCTTCTTCAGCCCATCGATCGCCGGCACGATGATCACCACCATCAGCGGGATCTGGAAATAGACATAGGTCAGCGTCAGGCCCCAGAACGACAGGATGTTGAAACCATGGGCATAAATGTTGAAGCCGACCAAGACGTTGAGCAGCACCGTGGCGAGCCCGAGCCGGCCGAGCGTCGCGAGAAAGGCGAAGGCCAGCGGCACGCCGGCAAAATTGGAGGCCACGCCGGAAAAGGTCAGTGTCGCCGAGCGTATCCACTCCGGCAGCCCGCCGCGCACGATGGCGATGGCAATGGCAAGTCCCGCGAAAGCACCGATCAGCGACGAGGCGAGGCTGACCTTGATTGAGATCCAGTAGGCGGCAACGATCGACGGCTGCGCCAAGGCCGCTATGTTTTCGAAAGTGAATTCGCCGGCATCGTTCCGGAATGCGCCCAGCATCAGATAGAGCGTCGGCAGGATCAGGAACATGATGGCGAAGATGAAGAAAGGCGCAACGCCAAGCCATTGCGTCGGCAGTCTCATGCTGCGGGCGTCGGCAGGAGGCGCGGTCTTCCCGGCAACAGCGTGATCGGACAACGAGATATCGGTCATGCGCGGCTACCGTCCTGGAGGTATGCCGGGCGGCGATCTAAGCCGCCCGGCTGATCTCAAGTCTTACTTGACGTTGGCGCCGACGACGGCATCCCAGTTCTTGGTGATGGCTTCCTTGGCCTTGCCCTGCTCGTCGAGCGTCGGGAACACCGCGGCTGCATAGGACTCGGCCGGCGGCAGCTTGGCCATCACGTCAGCCGGGAGCTTGCCATTCTTGGCGAGGTCGTTGAAGCGGATCGGGTGACAATAGCCCTTCAGCCAGCCGATCTGGCCTTCGTCGGAATAGAGATATTCCAGCCACAGCTTGGCAGCATTCGGGTGCGGCGCATAGGCGCTGATCGCCTGAACATAGACGCCGGCGACGACACCGGTCTTCGGCACGACGACGTCGACCGGCGGATTGCCCTTCAGCGTATCACGGCCGGCAAGCGCGTTATAATCCCAGGTCACCAGGATTGGCGTCTGGCCTTGAGCAAGCGTCGCGGGCTTGCCGATGACCGGCACGAAATTGCCGGCGGCGTTGAGCTTCTTGAAGAAGTCGAGACCAGCCGTGCCGGCGGCTTCGCCGGCAGCCGCACCGCCGGAAAGGCCGGCGGCATAGACTGCCTGGATGGCCTGGTTCGAAGCACGCGGGTCGCCGGCGAGCGCCACGGTATTGGCGAATTCCGGCTTCAGCAAGTCGGCCCAGTCGGCCGGCGCTTCCTTGACCAGGTCCTTGTTCACCAGAAACGAAAGCACGCCGTAATAGTCGCCGGTCCAAAAGCCTTCGGCATCCTTGGCGCTGTCCGGGATCGAGTCCCAGGTTGATACTTTATAAGCCTGGATCAGGCCATCCTTCTTGGCGGTCGGGCCGAAGCTCAGGCCGACGTCGATGACGTCGGGCGCTTGCGGGCCCTTGTTGTCCTTGTTGGCCTTGATCGCCTCGACCTCGTCGCCGGAGCCGGCATCGGGGTTGAGCTCGTTGACGGTGATCCCCGGATATTTTGCCTTGAAGCCGTCGATGACCGCGCCGTAGCCGCACCAGTCATGCGGCAGCGCGATGGTGGTGAGCTGGCCTTCAGCCTTGGCTGCGGCGACCAGTTCATCCATGGACTGGGCCGACGAGATGGCAGAGGTCGCCATCAGGGCGACGGCCGAAAGGGAAAGCAGTTTTCCCGTGAATTTGAACATGTGTTCTCTCCGTTGAACTGACGCCGTTGGACGCCTGCGATGCGGTATCGTTTTCGTGTGACAGCCAGATGAAAGCTTTGTGAAAGCGATGCCCCGCAGTATGAAAAAGTAAACTCTTTTTAACCGGCTGTAGCAATCGCTTCGCGATTCTTTTTCCGGCTAACTAGTTTCGATCTTGCCTTTCATCTTTCCCCCTTTCCTTTGCCTCTTTCCCAAGTCGATTTCCGATGCGAAAATTGTCTCAGACGGTGCCGGCGATGGCGTTTTCGAGCAGCGTCAGCGCCGCCTTCTTGGTCAGCTTGACCGGGTTGCCGCCGGCGGTCGGATCGACCACCGCCATGTCGGCAATCAGGCCCTTGCGCTTCTTGTCCATGTCGAGCCCCTTGATCAGGCCGGGCAGCGCATGCGGCACCTTGAGCTCCTTGCGCAGCTTGATGATCGCCTTGGCAAAACCGTCGAAGCCGCCCTTGATGCCGCAATAGGCGGCAAGCCGGGCGATGCGCGGCTCGATCGCCTCGCGATTGAAGGCCAGCACGTAGGGCATGAACACGGCGTTGGTCATGCCGTGGTGGCTATCGTAGAGCGCGCCGATCGGATGCGACAGCGAATGAATCGCTCCAAGCCCTTTCTGGAAGGCGGCCGCTCCCATGGCAGCGGCGCTCATCATGTTGGCGCGGGCGACCAGATCCTTGCCGTTGGCATAGGCTTTCGGCAGGTTTTCGAAGACCAGCCTTATGCCTTCCACGGCGATGCCGTCGGCCATCGGGTGATAGCCCGGCGCGCAATAGGCTTCGAGACAGTGAGCGAGCGCATCCATGCCGGTGCCGGCGGTGATGAAGCCCGGCATCCCGACCGACAGCTCCGGATCGGCAATGACGATCGCCGGCAAGAGCTTTGGATGGAAGATGACCTTCTTGGTATGGGTCGCTTCATTGGTGATGACGCCGGCGCGGCCGACTTCCGAGCCGGTGCCGGCGGTGGTCGGCACGGCGATGATCGGCGCGATCGCATCGGCATCGGCGCGTGTCCACCAGTCGCCGACATCCTCGAAATCCCAGACCGGCCGGGTCTGCCCGGCCTGGAAGGCGATCAGCTTGCCGAGGTCGAGCGCCGAGCCGCCGCCAAAGGCAATGACGCCGTCATGCTTGCCCTTCTTGAACACGGCAATGCCGGCGGTCAGGTTGGAATCCACCGGGTTCGGCTTGACCTCGGAAAATACGCCATAGGGCACCTTGGCGTCGTCGAGGATCTTCAGGGTCGAGGCCACCACCGGCAGCCTGGCCAGTCCCGGATCGGTGACGAACAGCGGCCGCTTGATGCCGGTCGCCGCCAGCACCTCCGGCAGCTCCTTGATGCGTCCGGCGCCGAAGCGGACGGTCGTCGGGTAATTCCATTTGGAAACGAGTTTTGTCATTTCGACCTTCTTGACTGCTTTCGTGCTCTCGGATGTCGTCAATTCACAAAGGTATTGGCCACACGGTCTGACCGCATCATGTACGGAATCCAGATGGCTGCGGCCCAGACGGAACGGTAAATTCCGCGCATCGTTTCGCTGTCGAACGCATCAGCCAAGGTTGGAAAGCTCTCGCGAAAAACCAGATGCGCAGCCCATGGGTCGAGGATGACATATACCGGCATCGCGACTGCCCAAATCATGTACCAGCCCGGGAATATCTCCCAGCGCTTGAACATGAAGAACAATAACAGGACCGGGGCTGTAAGGCTTAGAACGCCTGCTGTCACCAGTTCGGCAACGAGCAGCGCACCTTGAGAAAAACTGAAGGCCTGCCAGTCGAAGCCGAGATAGTCGGTATTGTGCAGTTGTACCAACCCCAGTATCGGCGTGAGCATCAACCCGAGCATCGGCAGGACAAGCCACCCGCCGATACCCTCGGGACCCTCACGATCTGGCAGCGCCGATTGTTGTGTATCCGCCATTACTCCCCCTCAACAGCGATCGCATGCCTGTCGATCGCCACCTTAGATCACCTCGCGCAGATGGTATGATTTCGGCCTGGTCAGATTGTCGTAGCCGATGGCCGACAGTGCCGCGCCCTTGCCGGTGTCCTTGACGCCGGTCCAGACCAGCGCCGGGTCGAGATAGTCGCAGCGGTTCATGAACACGGTGCCGGTCTCGACACGATCGCCGATCGCCGCCGCATGCTCAATGTCGTGCGTCCAGATCGAGGCCGTCAGCCCATAGGGGCTGTCGTTCATCAGCGCGATCGCCTCCTCGTCGTTGCGCACCTTCATGATGCCGACGATCGGGCCAAAGCTTTCCTCGCGCATGACGCTCATCTGGTGGTCGACCTGGGTCAGCACTTCCGGCGTCAGATAGGGGGAACCTTGCCTGTCGTTGGCCACCTTCATATCGATGTGCGCCCTGGCGCCCTTGCGCAACGCCTCGGCCTTCTGCTCGCGGATCAGGTCGGCGAAGCGCGCCTGCGCCATCGGCCCCATGGTGGTCGCCTGGTCGAGCGGATTGCCGACGACGTAGTTCCTGGTCTCGGCAATGAAGCCCTCGACGAATTCGTCGTAGACCTTCTCGTGGACATACACGCGCTCGATGCCGCAGCAGCACTGGCCGGAATTGTAGAAGGCGCCGTCGACCAGATTGGCAACGGCATGGTCCATCTTTGCGTCCGGCAGCACATAGGCCGGATCCTTGCCGCCGAGTTCGAGGCCGAGCGTCATGAAGGTGCCCGCCGCCGCCTTCTCGATGGCGCGGCCGCCGGCGACCGAGCCGGTGAAGTTGACATGGTCGATCTTGCCGGAGCCGAGCAGCCTTTCAGTCTGCGCGTGGTTCAGGACGAGGTTCTGGAACAGGCCCTTGGGCAGGCCGGCCTTATCAAACGCCTGCTGAAACCGCTCGCCGACCAACAATGTCTGTGCCGCATGCTTGAGGATGACAGCGCTGCCCGCCATCAGCGCCGGCACGATGGTGTTGACGGCGGTGAGATAGGGATAGTTCCACGGCGCGATCACCATGACCACGCCGAGTGGCACCTTCTTCACATAGCGGCGAAAGCCGTCCTTCGGATTGGAGGCCATGACCGGCTTCAGGGCCGCCTCGGCGATCTCGACCATGTAGCTGACGCGTTCCCTGACGCCGCCGAACTCGCCGCCATAGCGCACCGGCCGGCCCATCTGCCAGGCGATCTCCGGCACGATCTCGTCGGTCATGGCGACCAGCGCTTCCAGCATGGCAAGCATGTATTTGCCGCGCTCGATGACCGGCGTCTCAGCCCACTTCTCCTGCGCCGCCTTGGCACGTTCGACCGCGGCACCGATCGCCTGGTCGGTGGCAAGAGGCCGTTCGGCATAGATCGAACCGTCGACGGGGGATTTTATCTTGACCGTTTCGGTCATGCCTTGGGTCCTCGCATTCTACAATAATGTCGTTGGTTAGCGCCGCCCCTCATCCGCCTGCCGGCACCTTTTCCCGTATACTGACGGGGAGAAGGGACAAGCTCAGCGCCGGGCCCCTTCTCCCCCGTTCTTCACGGGAGAGGCTGAGGGTGAGGAGCGGCGCCAACGTTGCCAGATTATTCAATACCGCTCGAACCCCCTGTGCAGTTCCCAGTCCGTAATCCGGCGGTCGTACTCGAACTGTTCCCAGTGTGCCGTGTGGACGTAATGTTCCAGCACATCGTCGCCGAGCGCCTGCCTCAGCATTTTCGATTCCGCCAGCGTCGCGGTGGCGTCGCGCAATGTCTTTGGAATTTCAGGCAGCTGCGAGGCCTGGTAGGCATCACCGACGAAGGGCTTCTGCAGCTCAAGCTTTTCATCGATGCCGGCAAGCCCGGCCGCGATCAGCGCGGCGAAAGCCAGATAGGGGTTCAAATCGGCGCCGCCGATGCGGCATTCCATGCGGATGCCTTTGGTGCCCTCGCCGCAAAGACGGAAGCCGGCGGTGCGGTTGTCCTCGCTCCACATGATCTTGGTCGGCGCAAACGTGCCGGCCTGGAAGCGCTTGTAGGAATTGATGTAGGGCGCCAGGAACCAGGTGAATTCCTTGGCATATTTGAGCTGGCCGGCCGCCCATTGCTGGCCGAGTGTCGACAGCGTCCACTCGGCATTTTTGTCGTAGAACAACGGCGTCTTGCCGTCGGCGCTCCACAGCGAATTATGGATGTGGCTGGAATTGCCGGCGAGCCCGTAATTGTACTTGGCCATGAACGAGATCGCCTTGCCTTCGGACTCGGCGATTTCCTTGGCGCCGTTCTTCAGGATGACGTGGCGGTCGGCCATGTCGAGCGCCTCGGCGTAGCGGACATTGATCTCTTCCTGGCCTGGCCCCCACTCGCCCTTCGAATTCTCGATCGGGATGCCGGCCGCCTCCATCTCGTTGCGCAGCCGGCGCATGACGCCTTCTTCCTTGGTGGTGATGCCGATCTGGTAGTCGCCGATGTAGGGCGATGCCGTCTCGAGGCCCTGCCAGTGCTTCTTGCGGGCGGAATCGTAGGTTTCGCTGAACAGATAGAATTCGAGCTCGGAAGCGAAATAGCCGATATAGCCGCGATCCTGCAGCCGCTTGACCTGCTTCTTCAGCATGGCGCGCGGCGAATGCGCCAGGTCGTCATGGGTATGGTGGTCGAGCACGTCGCAGATCACCAGCGCCGTCTTCTCCAGCCACGGAACGAGCCGCAGCGTCGCAAGGTCCGGCTTCATGACGAAATCGCCATAACCCTTCGACCAGCTCGCCGCCTTGTAGCCGGGCACCGGTTCCATATCGATGTCTGCCGCCAAGAGATAGTTACAGCCATGCGTCTCGTCATGCGCGGAATCGACGAAATAACGGGCCAGGAAACGCTTTCCCGCGAGCCGCCCCTGCATATCGACGATGCAGGCCAGCACCGTGTCGACCTCGCCGCTGGAGACCGCTTGCTTCAACTGATCGAACGAGAAATTTCCGGCCATTCCTTTGGCACTCCAGCGCTTGTCGTTTCGGGCTTGTCACTTTGAAAAGGAAACGAAAACCACGGCCGGCGCGAATGCCGGCCATGGTCATGAGAGGGGGTCAGGCGCCGGCTTCGCCTATGGCTAGCTCGGCTGCCTTGATCGCCGCCTGACGCTTTGCGATCTGGTCGCCGATGGGCGGACCCTGGAAGCGGCGGTTCTCGAAACCGAACCAAAGCACCGCGGTCAGCACGATGAAGCCCAGGGTGATATAGAGCACCTTGTCGTTCGGCGGCTGGATGGCGATGTAGAAGATGATCGCCATGCCGATGATCGACAGGATGCAAAACAGCTTGAACAGGCCGGCGCCGAGATTCCATGGGCCGGGATTCGGCCATTTCGCCGTTCCGAAAGCCGTCATGCCGAGCGCGATCGGAATGGTGAAGGACAGGAACAGGAACACCAGCGTCGAATTGACAACGATGGTGTAGATGTTGGTGCCGCCGATCGAAATGAACTGGGCAAGAAAGACATAGATGATCTCGAGGATCGCAGCGGTCCAGATGGCATTGACCGGCGTGCGCCAGGTTGGGCTGACTTTGGCGAGCCCGGCCGAACCGACCGGCATGCCGCCGTCGCGAGAGAACGCAAACAGCATGCGCGAGGCCGAGGTCACCGTGGCGAGGCCGCAGAGGAACTGCGAGATCAGGATTGCCAGATAGAGCAGTTCTTTCAGCCAGCCCGGTAGGATTGCATCCATTGTCGAGAAGAATACGCTCCAACCCTGCTTGGCGCCTTCCGCCAGGTCCGGAATTGCCAGAACGATCGCGCAGACCATCGCCCAGCCGATCAGCGACGACCAGAGCACGGACGAAATGATCGCCCGCGGAACGGAATGCGCTGCCTTCAGCGTTTCTTCCGAAGTATGCGCCGACGCATCATATCCGGTGATGGTGTAGACCGGCAGCAGCAGGCAGAGCAGGAACAGGTAGCTCATGGAATCCGACTGTGGGAAGACACCGCCGCCGGCATCACCCGAATAGTTGGTGAAGGTCCACAGCCGCGTGATGTCGATTGCGGGCGCAAACACTAGGCAGGCAATGATCAGCACAGCTGTTGCGCCAAGGATCAGGAAGCCGGAAGCGTCAGTCAGCATGGCGGTCAGCTTGATGCCGAAGTGATTACAGAGCGCCTGGATCGCGGTGATGACGGCGACAAATCCGACAATCTCGCCCGGAGTACCGGTAATGCCGAACCAGCTCCCGAACGTTCCAACGAAGAAGAAAGCAGTACCGATGTTGATGGCGCCGAGCACGGTGATCAGGCCGAGCAGATTGAGCCATGCGGTGAGCCAGCCAGTGAAACGGTTCCCTAGGATGGATGCCCAGTGATAGAGGCCGCCGGCGGTCGGAAATGCAGAGGCGATCTGGGCCATGGCGAGCGCGAAAAATCCCGAAACCATGCACCCGACGATCCAGCCGATGCCAGCGCCGGCGCCACCGATGGACGACGTCGCCTGCGCGAAGGAATTGATGCCGCCTGAGAGGATGCAGATGATCGAGAACGAGATCGCGAAATTCGAGAAGCGGCTCATGCTTCGCGACAGTTCCTGAGCATAGCCCATTCCGTGGAGAACTTTCAGGTCCTCCTTCTTGTCAACTTCGCTGTAACCCGGTGCTACCATTTTAAAGTCCCCTTTTGGTTTCTTAGCTGGCCGATTGAACTGACTTTCCGACTGCGCTTGGTCTGGAGGCCTTGGCCGCTTCGGGCTCCAGATTGAGAAAAATACCTGCGAGCAGATCCGCCCATTTCCGCTGCCCGGCTGCGCCGGCGATCTCGTCGTTGCGGATTTCAATCATTGCGCAGGCCAGCCCGCGCGAGCGGGCATGGCGTTCCAGTGTGAAATAGACGCGGTCGGCCGGCGAATAGGGTTCATTGACGCCGACCGTGACGCCGGCGAGCCGCTTCAGCGCCGCGATCAGCGGCGCCGCCAACCGACCATCCTCGTCATGGATGATGCCTATGTGCCAGGGCCGGCTCTTGCCCTTGTATACCGGCGTGAAGGAATGGATCGAGACCAGTCTGGTTTCTCGCCCGGCCGCCTGGCGTTCGTCGATGATTGCAGCGATCCTCTCGTGAAACGGCCGCCACGCCAGAGCGATGCGCGCCTGCCGCTGGTCGGCGGAAAGCCCCTGGTTGGCCGGGATCACGGTTTTTTCGCTGGCGCTGACCGTCACTATCAGGTCCGGCGCGTCGATCGGCCGGTTGCAGTCGATGACGAGCCGCGAGACGCAGGTCTCGACCAGCGTCGCATCAAGCACCTCGGCCATCCGGCGCGCCACCGGCAAGGCGCCGGGATCCCAGGCGATGTGGCGGGAAAGTTCCTCGGCGGCAAGGCCGAGCGTTCCGAATTCCGGTGGCAGGAAATTGGAGGCGTGGTCGCAGGTCAGCACGAAAGGGCTTGATCCGCCGGGGTTCGTCACCCTTACGGTTTCAGGCGATGCAAGGCTGGCGGGCCGTGCTGTCTCCATTGTCTGCTGTCCCCGGGGAGCGCTGTATCGTATGTTACGTATTTTGCCTCATTGCGTCCCTGCGGATGATTTCATACAGTTTGGCCGGCTTTGTCAAACGCGATTTCGATAATGCGCTAACGGCACGGCCAGGGTGGGGAAAAAGCATGGTTTCGAGCATTGCCGAACTGATCTCCGACCGCATCGGCACCATGCCGGCCGGCGAGCGGCGCGCAGCGCAAGCGCTGATCGCCAGCTATCCGCTGATCGGGCTGAAGACGGTCGCCGAATTCTCGGCTACGGCCGGCGTATCATCGCCCACGATCCTGCGTTTCGTCGCCCGGCTCGGCTTCCAGAACTATCCGGAATTCCAGTCGGCGCTGCAAGACGAACTGGCGGCGCAATTGCAGTCGCCGGCTTCGCGCACGCTCAATCCCCCCTCCCAGGGCAGCAGCGCCGTGTCGCCGATGCTGGAGGCGACCCTCGACAACATGCGCGAGACATTCCGGCACCTCTCGGACAAGCAGCTTGCCGACATCGTCGCCAAGCTAGCCGACCGGCGCGGCAAGACATTCCTGATCGGCGGCCGCTTCACCGACCCGCTGGCGCGCTACATGGCCGCCCACCTCGCCATCATCCAGCCCAACGTTTTTCACCTCGGCGGGCAGGAAAGCGTCTGGCGCGACCGACTGATCGACATGGGCAAGCGCGACGTGCTGGTGATCTTCGACATCAGGCGCTACCAGGACAGCCTGGTCCGTTTCGCCGAGACGGCCAACCAGCGTGGCGTGCAGATCGTGCTGTTTACCGACCAGTGGCTGTCGCCGATCGCCCGCTTCGCCCGCCATGTCATCGCCGGGCGCACCGCCGTGCCTTCGGCCTGGGACTCATCCGCCGCGCTTTTCGTCGTTGCCGAAGCCCTGATCGGCGCGGTCACAAGGCAACTCGAAGCCGACGGCGCCAAACGCATCCGCGAACTGGAAAGCCTGCGGTAGAGCTCCTCCGGAAGGGCACGCCTTTCGCTTCGCTCTAGTCCACTAAAAAACTGATCATCTGCAGGATCAGGATCAGCAAAAGGACGCCAAAGACAGTCGCAACAACCGCTGCCAGCAGGACGGTGCGTTGTTTCTTACCCATGGCTTTCCCGCCGAAAGCATAGTCCCTGTCCACGAATACGAATGTCAGTCCCGCCCCACTGCTCGGCCACCTCCCAACTCCTCAAGACCCGCCTGCGGCTTGGGCGGAGGAGTAATGACGACTGGTTCACGCGCGAAATGAACCGCTTACCAAGGTGCTCGCTAACGGGCACGGCCGCATCATTCATCCGACCCATGTCACGTCCGAATGACCACCTTGCATTTCGGGCTTAACCATCCAGCCGCTAAACGTGCCCCACCCCAGCTACTTTACCCATGGCAAGCATGATCGAAGTTCGGCTAGCCTTGTCGACGTGAAGCCGCTTCCTTGAACCAAAGCGCGGTGAACTGCGCGGAGGGTACGATGAGCTATCTGGACGAGCTGTTCTCAGTCGCCGGCAAGACAGCGCTGGTCACCGGCGCCGCGACCGGCATCGGCCGCATGGCGGCGACCGCTCTGGTCATGGCCGGCGCCTCGGTGATGATTGCCTCGCGCAAGGGCGAGGACTGCGCCATGGTTGCCGGCGAGTTGAACGGACTTGGCGCATCCGGCCGGGCGGAAGGTTTTGCCGGCGACGTCTCCAGCGAGGCCGGCATTGCGGCGCTTGTGGCCGAGGTCAGGGCGCGGACCGAGCGGCTGCATATCCTGGTCAACAATGCCGGCATCTCCTGGGGCGCGCCGCTGGAAAGCTTTCCCTACCATGCCTGGGCCAAGGTGTTCGGCGTCAACGTCACCGCGGTTTTCCACCTGACGCGCGAATTGCTGCCTCTGCTCGACGCCGCCGCCAGCGATGCCGACCCGGCCCGGGTGATCAACCTCGGATCGGTGATGGGCACGCAGCCGTTGGCCGAAGATGCCTACTCCTACTCGGCCTCGAAGGCCGCGGTTCACCACCTGACGCGCATCCTGGCGATCGAGTTCGCCGCCCGCCGCATCACCGTCAACGCCTTTGCGCCTGGCCCTTTCCAGAGCCGGATGACGGCCTTCGCCACCGGCACCGAAGACCAGGCAAGACATATCGGCAACCACGTTCCGATCGGCCGCATCGGCGCACCGGATGACATTGCTGGCGCAACGCTCTATTTGTGCAGCCGGGCCGGCAGCTATGTCACCGGCGCCATCCTGCCGATCGATGGCGGGCAGTCGGTGCAACACGGGCTGACATTGTTCAAGGAATGAGACGCACGCCATCCGGCGAGTGAAATGCCGGGGGTGAAGATGGAGGACATCAGCGTGGAACCGATCAGTCTCGATGTGCTTCTGGCCAACGTCGGCAAGGAAGTCGGCGTGTCGCCATGGCGGGTCGTCACCCAGCGCATGATCGACCAGTTCGCCGATGCCACCGACGACCATCAGTTCATCCATTGCGATCCGGAACGCGCCAGCCGCGAAACGCCGTTCGGCGGCACCATCGCGCATGGCTTCCTGTCGCTTTCGCTGTTGTCGGCGATGACCTTCGAAACCATGCCGCCGCTGGAAAACAGCAAGATGGGCGTCAATCATGGCTTCGATTCGCTGCGCTTCCTGGCGCCGGTGAAGACCGGCTCGCGCATCCGCACCCGTTTCGTGCTGGCCGACGTCAAGGTCAGGCCGTCGGGGTGGGTGCAGACGGCGCACGACGTGACGATCGAGATCGAGGGCTCGAAAAAACCGGCGCTGACCGCGCGCTGGCTGACGCTGACGCTGATCGAACGCCAGCCGGAAGCGGTCTGACTCTCGTCGGGCGGAGAAGCCCAAATCTATCTGTGCCAAATCTATTTGGCTTCGGCCGCGACGTACTTCATGTGACGGCTGACCTGCAGCGCAATGTAGACGACCAGTGAACAACCGATTGGGAACACGATCTCGTTGAGGCCGGTTGCGATCGCCTGTGGCATTGCGAGAGCAGCGTCGTTCGCCGCGGCCGTCTCGATGGTCAGCACCGTGATGCCGCCGCCGAATACCGCGCCTATCAGGGCGCCTGCCAGCGCGAAATGGAGCGGACGCGGTTCTTCCTTCGATGCCAGCGACGCCAGTGCCCAGCCGAGCAGCCCGTATTCGATAGCCCGCAGCACACCGAGCGTCGTGAGCGACAGGATGGCCGGCTTTGCCGCCGCGTCCAGCGCGCTGACCATAACCTTTTGCGTCCCTTTGGCGATGCCCATCGCCAGTGGCGCCGAAATCGCACCGATCAGGCCACCGAGCGAGGCTCGCACCTTGGTGAGCGCCGTGCCGAGGCTGACGCCCGCGCAGACGAAGAACGACCAGGTCACGCCTTGCGCCAGTTCGATCAGAACCTGCGTCGTCGCCGGGTAGGCACCTGCCGCAAATCTGACGGTCAGAATGAGAGCTTCCATGGCGAAGCCGAGCGCGATCGCCAGCCATGCGACCATGACGACGCGCCTGAGCGCCATCCTGGCGCGATGAGAAAGCGGGTCCACGTCCGGCACGCCGGACGAAAGCTCAGT
The DNA here is from genome assembly GCF_040319065.1 of Mesorhizobium sp. M0968. NCBI lineage: Bacteria > Pseudomonadati > Pseudomonadota > Alphaproteobacteria > Hyphomicrobiales > Phyllobacteriaceae > Mesorhizobium > Mesorhizobium sp. M0968. Next base: position 33,509 of record NZ_JAMYNL010000003.1, on the reverse strand, counting down.
TCCGGTCATAACGGCCTCCCGAAACGAAATTTTTGCAGAGCCGCGAATTAGTCTTTGTCTGTAACAGTCCGATGTTGCCGGCTTTATTGCCTGGTTACATCGTTTTGTGAGGTCAAGCCTCTGCTTCACACCGCCCTTGCCCGACGCCGTACAGCGTATATATGCTGCATCCAGCATCAGTCATAAGGCAGTAGAAAGTTGCAGCTAAGCGTCCAGGAGCGCCGCGAAAAACAAAAGGCCGAACTGCGTTCCGAACTTGTCGACGCCGCGCACAAGCTTGTCCAGGAAGAAGGCTATGACGGCCTCACCATCCGCAAGCTCGCCAAGCGCGTCGGCTATGCGCCGATGTCGGTCTATTCCTATTTCGCCGACAAGCAGGACATCCTGTTCGCGCTGGCCGAGGATGCCTTCGAGACCCTGGCCAGGCGCATCGCAAATCATACGGCCGACGACCCGATCGAGGCGCTCAAGGCGGTGCTTGTCGAATACGCCGCCTTCGGGCTGGAAAATCCCAACGAGTACCGCACCGTGTTCATGACCGAAAAAGTCAAGCCGCCGACCGGCAAGACCTTTGCCGAGATGGAAGGCGGCAACCCGGCGATGAAAGTGCTGATCGAGAGGGTCGAAGCCTGCGTTGCCGCCGGCAGGCTCAAAGGCGATCCACGCGCCATCGCCACCATGCTGTGGGCGGTCGGCCACGGCGCCATCTCGCTGCTGATCACCTTCCCGTTCTACCCGTTCGGCGACCAGACGACGTTCATCACACGGATCGGCGACATCATGCTCGAAGCCATCGCCGCGCACGAGATTGCGCCGCTCACGCCGCCCGTCAACTGCTGAAGAGCGGCGCTCCTCCCGATCTGCAGGATCTTCTCCGAACGATCCGCGCCACAGCGCCGAGCGTTCGGCAATTCTCCGTACGCGTACGATTCTGCTTGAACATCGGGAGTCCAGGGCGTATCTGTACGCAATACCGTACAAGTACGAGAATTCAATAGCTGAACCGGAGACCGACGATGAAGAAGGCAATCCTCACGCTCGCCGCCCTGCTGGCGCTCTCTAGCGCCGCATTTGCCGGCAGCAGTCAGACAGGCAAGCAAGAAGCGGCCTGCATCGACACCAAGGCTGATGTGAAGCTCGATTGCGCGCCGACCGGATCGCTTGAAAAGGCGGACGCCGCGGCCCACAAGGCCGGCAGCAAGGGCCCGAGGCTCGGCATCGGCATCGACCCGTGGATCGTGCCAAGCAGCTTCTGAGCCGACGGGCGACAACACGCGGTGATGAACCGAAAGGGCGGCAGCAATTACCGGCCGCCCATCGTGCTGCCTCAGCCCTGCTTTTTGTCACCCCGCGCAGATCACTTCTTGCGCTTCTGTCCCACCACGCTTTTGGGCTTGCCGGGTCTTGCCGGTGCGCCGGGAATGGCCGTTCCGGTGATCGATACCGGATCGCTGGCCGGGAATGTATCCTCGAGGCCTTCCTCGAGTTCCTCTTCGATATCCGTCCCAGTGCGCTGCTCGTCTTCGAAAGAGCGCACGGCCGGCGTCTTGACCGGCGACTTCGGCGCGGAGTTCGGCGGCATTTGCGTTCTCCCTCGGCTCGCTGTCGCAGAACGGGCGGGCGCGGCGAACATGCCTATGCTGCCGCGTCGCGCGCCGCCTCCGACAGAAAAGTAAAGACATAATCGCAAAAGGAACGCCAGCATTCGACGCGGAACGCGTCGGCCGCCGTGCGCAACAGCACGATTTCGACCTTGCCGAGAATGGTACGCGACGCCGCCCCGACCGGAAAGACGTCGAGCGACAGATCCTGCGGGCAGCCGGCATTGATCGTCGCCGCGGCAGCCGGACCGGTAACCGATATGGCGACGTTGCGGTGCGAGATGCCGACCGCCGAATGCAGTACGGAAATGCTGGCGCAGTCGGCGAGCGGATCTTTTCCGCTCTCGTCGATGACCAGCCATTCGTCCGGCCCGAGCCACAAGGCCGTGCGTCCGGCCTTTGCCGCCGAGGTTTTCGGCCTTTGCGGCAGGACGACGCCGAGCGCTTTCGAAAGTGCCGCAATCGAGGCTTCCGGCGCGCGCAGCGATATGCGCTCGGCCGGCGGCAGCACGGCAAGTGTAACGCCGGCGGCGGAAAGCGACTGGCCGGCGAGAGCTGGACGGCGTTCGACTGAGGGTCCGGCGGCGTCGGTTTTCAAAGCGGCTTTAGCCATTGAGGCGCTCCCCCTTCTCGTCGAAGAACACCATGCCGGTGACCTCCACCTCGATCATCCCGTCCGGCATCGGCACATAGAGCGTCTCGCCCGTGCGATCGCGGCCGCCGGCGACCAGCCCCAGCGCGATCGAGCGGCCGCAATTTTGCGACCAATAGCTCGAGGTGACATGGCCAATCATCTTCATCGGGATTGCCTGCTTCGGGTCCGCGACGATCTGCGCGCCCTCCTCCAGCACCACCTTGGGATCCCTGGTCTTCAGGCCGACAAGCTGCTTGCGGCCCTTGGCGACCAGGTCCGGCCGCGCCATGCCGCGAATGCCGACGAAATCGGTCTTCTTCTTGCCGACGGCCCAGTCGAGCCCGGCATCGTTCGGCGTCACCGTCCCGTCGGTATCCTGGCCGACGATGATGTAGCCCTTTTCGGCGCGCAGCACATGCATCGACTCGGTGCCGTAGGCACAGGCTCCGTGCTTCTGGCCCTCGGCCCATAGCGCTTCCCAGACCGCCTCGCCATAATCGGCCGGCACGTTGACCTCGAAGCCGCGCTCACCGCTGAACGACATGCGAAACAGCCTTGTCGGCACGCCGCAGATCCTGCCTTCGCGCACCGACATATGCGGCAGCGCCTCATCCGACATGTCGATGCCCTCGACCAGCGGCGCAATGATGTCGCGAGACTTCGGTCCCTGCACGGCAATCACCGCCCACTGCTCGGTGATCGAGGTCAGCCAGACGTTGAGATGCGGGAACTCGGTCTGGAGATAGTCTTCCATATGGTTCATGACCCGCGGCGCGCCGCCCGTCGTCGTCGTCACATGGAAACGGTCGGGTGCAAGCCTGCCGACGACACCGTCGTCATAGATGAAGCCGTCCTCGCGCAGCATGATGCCGTACCGGCAGCGGCCGGGCTCGAGCTTCTCCCATGGATTGGTGTAGAGCAGTTCCATGAATTTGGCCGCATCCGGCCCGACCACCTCGATCTTGCCCAGCGTCGAGGCGTCAAACAGGCCGGCCGTCTTGCGCACCGTCACGCATTCGCGGTCGACGGCGGCATGTATGTCCTCGCCCGGCTTCGGGAAATACCAGGCGCGCTTCCACTGGCCGACATCCTCGAATACAGCGCCCTGGCGCTCGGCCCAGGGATGGATCGCCGTCTTGCGGGTCGGGTCGAACAGGGGACCCCGCGCGTGGCCGACGATCGAGCCGAATGTCACCGGCGTATAGGGCGCGCGGAACGTCGTCAGCCCGACCTGCGGGATCGGCTTGCCCAACGTCTCGGCGGCAATCGCCAGGCCGTGCATGTTGGAGGTCTTGCCCTGGTCGGTCGCCATGCCATTGGTGGTGAAGCGCTTGACGTGCTCGATCGAGCGCATGCCCTCATGCACTGCCTGGCGGATGTCCTTGGCGGTGACGTCGTTCTGGAAGTCGACAAAGGCCTTGACCGTCGTATCCGATCCGGCACCGGGTGCTGCACCCAGCATGCCGCGCGACCAGCTCTCGCCGGCGTCGACCTTCGGCTTGGAGCCCTTGGCCGGCCTGCTGCCGGCGTCCTTGGCCGCCTTGGCGCCCGCTGCATAGGCCTCGTCGATCGTCGCCGACAGCCCGTCGGTACCGTTGCAGGCGCCGACCGAGACGCAGTCCTGCGCATAAATTCCGGGCACGAAGCGCTTGGTCTCGTCATTGAAGGCGACCTTGCCGCGCGATTGCGAGAACAGATGCACCGATGGCGTCCAGCCGGCCGACATCAGAATCGCGTCAACCGGGATGGTGCGCTCGCCGCCGCCATTCTTCGGCTGCACGGTCATCGACGACACCCGCAATTTGCCGCCGGCGCGGATCACCGCGCGGCCGAAATTGACCTCGATGCCGAGCGCCCTCGCCTCGTCGATCGCCGGCCCGGTCGGGTTGTCGCGCAGGTCGACGATCGCCGCCACGTTGATGCCGGCCTTTTTCAGGTCGATCGCCGCCGCATAGGCGGAATCGTTCGCCGTATAGACGCCGATATTCCTGCCGACGGCGACGCCGTAATGGTTGAGATAGGTGCGCGCCGCCGACGCCAGCATGATGCCCGGCCGGTCGTTGTCGGCAAACACCATGTGGCGCTCGATGGCGCCGGTCGCCAGTACCACGCGTTTAGCGCGAACCTGCCACAGCCGCTCGCGCGGCAGGTCGCGGCCGGGGTTCTGCAGATGGTCGCTGACGCGCTCGACCAGCCCGACGAAATTCTGCGCGTAATAGCCGAAGGCCGTGGTACGCGGCAGCACGCGGACATTGTCCATCGCGCTCAACTTGGCGAGAGCCGATTGCGCCCAGGAAAAACCGTCTTGGCCTTCGATCTTCGCGCCGCTCTCGAAGCGCAGGCTGCCGCCGAATTCCGCCTGCTCGTCGGCAAGGATGACGCGCGCGCCGGTCTCGGCCGCGGCCAATGCCGCGGCGATGCCCGCGGCACCGCCGCCAAGCACCAGCACCTCGCAATGGGCGAAGCGCGCCGAATAGTGGTCGGGATCCGGCTGGTCAGGAGCGACGCCAAGACCGGCGGCGGCGCGGATCTTGGGTTCGTAGAGGTTTTTCCACGCAGCCTTCGGCCACATGAAGGTCTTGTAGTAGAAGCCGGCCGAAAGCATCGGCGAGGCAATACTGCTGACGGCACCGACGTCGAAAGCGAGCGACGGCCAGCGGTTCTGCGACTGTGCGGTCAATCCGTCATAGAGCTCCTGCACCGTGGCACGCACGTTCGGCGTCTTGCGTGCCGCGTCGCGCTTGATCTCGACCAGCGCGTTCGGCTCTTCGGCGCCGGCCGACAGCAAGCCGCGCGGCCGGTGGTACTTGAACGAGCGGCCGACGAGATGGACGCCGTTTGCAAGCAGCGCCGAGGCCAACGTATCGCCCTCGATGCCGGTATAGGGGCGGCCGTCGAAGCTGAAGCCAGCTATCTTTGCCTGTTTGAGCCGCCCGGCGCCGGCAATGCGGAACGTGGCGCTCATTTGGCGGCTCCCGGCAGCTTTACGGGCTTCGGCTCGCCGGCCTTGTAGGTCATCAGGAACCTGTCGCTGACGGTGTCGCGCACGGCGTTGAAGAACCGCGCGCAGCCATGCATGTGCCGCCAGCGCTCATAGATGATCCCCTTGGGATTGGAACGGATGAAAAAGAACTTTTCAAAATCGTCGTCGCTCTCGCTGGCGATGTTTGGGGAACGCGCGATATGCGCCTCGCCGGCGTTGCGGAATTCGAGCTCCGGACGCTCTTCCTCGCAATAGGGGCAGCGGATGAGAAGCATCAATCGACTTTCTTGGATTTGGTCGACCCATCATGTGCAGAGCCGTCATGTCTGCCACGATTGGTCACAACATTTTCTTCGGCAGGGCGGTCTTCGACGAGCAATCCTACCGCGCGCAAATTCACTTTGGCTCGATCGACATCAGCTTGCGTTCGTGGTCCAGAGAAGGTTCTTGGGGAACCGATATTCAGAAACGCGTTTTTGAGTATTTTCGGTATGGCAAACGCCCACACGCAGAAAAAAGTAAGTACGCCCACAACTACAAACATGGCCAACATGACGGGATCGACCCCGTTAGCCTCATACCCGACTATTCGAACCAAAATCTCCCTGACCACCAACAGCATGAAGAGCACCGTGACGCCCACGAGGGCCAAGCCGAAAAGCATGGTGTGAGTCTTGCGCGTCATTTCGGCTTCAGTGCGCCACCGCTGCCGCCGCCGCCTCGTCGATGAGGCGGCCGGTGCGGAAGCGCTCGATGGTGAAGGGCGCGTTGATCGGGTGCGGATCGTCTCTGGCGATCGTATGGGCAAAGACATGGCCCGAACCCGGCGTCGCCTTGAAGCCGCCTGTGCCCCAGCCGCAATTGACATAGAGGCCGGGCACCGGCGTCTTGGCCAGGATCGGCGAACGGTCCGGCGTTACATCGACGATGCCGCCCCATGAGCGCAGCATCTTCATGCGCGTGAAGATCGGGAACATCTCGCAGATGGCGTCCAGCGTATGCTGCAAAATGTGCAGCCCGCCGGTCTGCGAATAGGAGACATATTGGTCGGTGCCGGCGCCGATGACCAGTTCGCCCTTGTCGGACTGCGAGATATAGGCATGCACGGTGTTCGACATCACCACGCAAGGCACCACCGGCTTGACCGGCTCCGACACCAGCGCCTGCAGCGGATAGCTTTCCAGCGGCATGCGCACGCCAGCCATGTTCATGATCACCGATGAGTGCCCGGCGGCAACCACGCCGACCTTCCTGGCACCGATGAAGCCGCGCGTCGTCTCGACACCGGTGACCGCGCCGTTCGGCGCCCGTTTGACGCCGGTGACCTCGCAATTCTGGATGATGTGGACGCCGCGCGCCGAGGCGCCGCGCGCATAGCCCCAGGCGACGGCATCGTGCCGCGCCGTGCCGCCGCGGCGCTGCAGGGAGGCGCCCATCACCGGATAGCGCGCATTGCGCGAAATGTTGAGCGGCGGGCAGAATTCCTTGGCCTGCTCCGGCGTCAGCCATTCATTGTCGATGCCGTTCAGCCGGTTGGCATGGACGTGCCGCTTCAGGACCTGGATGTCATGGATGTTATGGGCGAGCATCATGACGCCGCGCGGCGAATACATGACGTTGTAGTTGAGCTCCTGGCTGAGCCCGTCCCACAGCTTCAGCGCATGGTCGTAGATGCCGGCGCTCTCGTCGTAGAGATAGTTCGAGCGGATGATGGTGGTGTTGCGCCCGGTATTGCCGCCGCCCAGCCAGCCTTTTTCCAATACCGCGACGTTGGTGATGCCGTGCACGGTGGCGAGATAATAGGCGGTGGCCAGGCCGTGGCCGCCGGCGCCGACGATGATGACGTCGTACTCCTTCTTCGGCTCCGGCGAGGACCATTGCTCCTCCCAGCCCTTGTGACCGCGCATGGCCTCGCGGGCGATGGCGAATACCGAGTATTTCTTCAACGTCGCAGGCCTCGCAAATGGCGGCCGGGCGGATCGGTCGACCCCGGCGCGCGAGCTGTATCACTAGCGAAACGGCGCTGCCAGCCTTGCACTGTTTGCGACGGCGCTTGCCGTTTTGCGCCGTGGTGAAAAAGCCGCATGCGGGCTGGTTGATGCAATTGCCATCCATCACTATCCGTCGCCTGGCGATCGGAGGATTATGGCGGTGGCTAACGTCTGGTGGAATCTGACATTGCGCTTCATGCTGGAACTCGCCGCTTTGCTCGGCCTCGGCATGGCGGGCTGGAGCCTCTCAGCGGGCATGTGGCGCTGGACCCTTGCCGCGGCATTGCCGTTCGTTGCCGCCGCGCTCTGGGGTACGTTCGCGGTGCCGAACGATCCGAGCCGGTCGGGGCGGGCGCCGGTTCCGGTGCCGGGCGGTTTGCGGCTGGTGCTCGAACTCGCCGTCCTGTTCGGCGGCGCTGCCGGATTCCACCTGGCCGGTTACACGACAGCCGGCATTGCCGTCGCCCTTCTGATCGCCGTCAGCTACGCATTTTCGCTCGATCGGCTCGGCTGGCTGCTTAGGCAATAGTCCAGGCCGACACCACCTCGCAGGTATCGGGTGGTCCGCACCGCCCCGATTTGCGACCAAGCATCCAATTGCCGGCCAGAACCGGCGCGAAAAAAGGATGCAGAAAATGTTCACACTCACCAACAAGGTCGCCATCGTCACCGGCGCCAGTTCCGGCATCGGCCGCGCCACGGCAAAGCTCTTTGCCGAGGAAGGCGCCAGGCTCGTCGTCGCCGCCCGCCGCCAGGCGGAACTCGATGCGCTGGTTGCCGAAATCGAAGACGCCGACGGCACGGCTATCGCTCTTGCCGGCGATGTCCGTGACGAGGCCTACGCGAAAGTCCTGGTCGACCTGGCGGTCGAGAAATTCGGCGGGCTCGACATCGCCTTCAACAATGCCGGCTCCGTCGGCAGGATGGGGCCGGTTTCTGAGCTGTCGCTGGAGGGCTGGCGCGAGACACTCGATACCAATCTGACCAGCGCCTTTCTCGGCGCGAAATACCAGGTGCCGGCGATGGTCGAACGCGGCGGCGGCTCGCTGATCTTCACCTCAACCTTCGTCGGCTACACGGTCGGCATGCCCGGCATGACCAGCTATGCCGCGAGCAAGGCCGGACTGATCGGATTGACGCAGGTGCTGGCCGCCGAATTTGGCGCCAAGGGCGTCCGGGTCAACGCGCTGCTGCCGGGCGGCACCGACACGCCTTCGGCGACATTCAACACACCTGAATCGCGGGCGTTCGTCGAAAACCTGCATGCCTTGAAGCGCGTCGCCGAGCCAGAGGAGATCGCCCGCTCGGCGCTTTACCTGGCTTCCGATGCATCGAGCTTCACCACCGGCACGGCACTGTTCGCCGACGGCGGTGTCTCGATCACCCGCACGTGAAGCGTTTCGCGGTTGGCGTCGGCCCGCCAGCCGCAATGTCGGCCGCCAGCCGCAATGCCGGAAAAACCGGTCTTGCTTTTCCCGGCGATTTGACGATTCCGTCTTCTCCTCGAAAACGGGTTGGAAACATGCTGCTGATCAGGACCTATATCGCTGCAAGCGCAATCGAAGGCGTCGGCGTGTTCGCCGCCGAGCCGATCCGGAAAGGGGCGCAGATCTGGCGGCTCGATCCGGACTTCGACCGGCTGATCCCGATGGAAAGATACGAGACGGCGCCGCCGCACCTCAAGGAATTGCTCGACAGATATGCCTATCCCAGTCCGGACCGGCCGGGCTTCATGGTGTATGAGGTCGACAATGGCCGCTTCATGAACCACGCCGACAAGCCGAACACCGACTTTTCGCAATATGGCGGGGCCACCGCGACCCGCGACATCGCCGCCGGCGAGGAAATAACCTGCGACTACGGCGAGTTCTTCGAGGGTTTCGAGCAGCTCCACCTGGCCACGGCGTAGCGGCGCCTATCTGGCCCAAGGCGAATTTTGTTCTTGCTTTGTGCCGGCAGCTATGCTATTAATTTCCCTACGGTGCTGATTCACACCAGCGACCCGCCGCCGAGGCGGGTTTTTTCGTTTCGGGATTCGGCGGCCTCAGGCTTCGGTCTTTTCGGCGGTGAGTTTCACCCCTAAGGCCTTCACCACGCCAAGCAATGTCGAGAGGCGCGGGTCGCCATCGGGGCTCAGTGCCTTGTACAGGGCCTCCCGGGTGACGCCGGCATCTTTCGCCACCTTGGACATGCCACGCGCGCGGGCAACTATGCCGAGAGCATTCGCGATATAGCCGGTATCGCCCGTGGCAAAGGCGTCGGCAAGAAGTTCGGCCTGGGCCTCCGCGCGGCCGAGATGTTCGGCAGGATCAAAAGGCAAGGTCTCGTGGGGCATTTCAGATCTCCTTGGCCATTTCAATGGCCTTCCTGATATCGCGCTTCTGCGAGGACTTGTCGCCGCCGCAGAGCAGGATAACGAGCGCGCTGCCGCGCTTGACGAAGTACAGTCGGTAACCGGGACCGTAGTCTATCCGAAGCTCGCCGATGCCATCGAAGAACTTCACGTCTCCCATCAGTCCGGACTGGATACGTGCCACGCGGATCGCAATCCGCTCGGCCGCCCGCATATCGTTTAGACCCTTGAGCCAGTCCCGGAACTCGGCGGTTTGCTCAACGATGGTCACTCGTGAACTATAGTTCACAGATTGAAAAAATCAAGCCGCCATGTGGGACTGTCGTGCCCGCCCGGACGGCACCGCCTCTCAATCGGCTGTGGACAGAGCCCCTTGATTCTGCTATCAGCCGCCCCAATTCGTGGTGTAACGCGCCGCGGAGGCTTGCGGCTATGGCCGCTTGCCTGTTGATTTCAAACCCGAAAGACAGGATTGCACGTGCAGGTACTCGTCCGCGACAACAATGTTGATCAGGCGCTTCGCGCGCTCAAGAAAAAGATGCAGCGCGAAGGCATCTTCCGCGAAATGAAGATGCGCGGACATTACGAAAAGCCCTCCGAGAAGCGCGCCCGTGAAAAGGCGGAAGCCGTGCGCCGTGCCCGCAAGCTGGCCCGCAAGCGCGCCCAGCGCGAAGGCCTGCTGCCGATGACGCCGCGTCCGGTCGCGGCCGGTGCTGCCGGTGCCGGTGCTCCGCGTCCGCCGCGGTTCTGACGTCAATTTTTCGTCCTTTTCCAAGGATATCCAAGGTGGCGCGATGCGGAATCGCCGCCACCTTTTTGTTGTGAGTTCGACCCGGTCCGAGAGGACCGGTTGGGGGAGATGCCGGTTCGGAGGGGGAACGGACCAGACGGCGCAGTAAGGACAGGGCAGACATGGACGCAATCACCGTAGAGCGCAGAACCGCGTGGCGCGGCCTCGCCCTGACGGCAGCCCTGCTTTCCGGGATGGCGCTTGCCAGCTGCCAGAGTGTTCCGACCGGCGAGTTCAACAACATCGACAAGGCGCAAGGCTCGAGCGAGAACATCTCCTCGCTGTCGGCGGTGATCCAGCGCAACCCCCAGGATCCGGAAGCCTACAATGTGCGCGGCTCGGCCTATGGCCGCGGCGGCCAGTACCAGGCGGCGCTGAAGGACTTCAACACCGCCATCCAGCTCAATCCGAATTTTTACCAGGCCTATTCGAACCGTGCGCTCATCCAGCGCTTCCTCGGCGATCAGGCGAGCGCGCTCGCCGACTACAATCGCTCGATCCAGATCAATTCCAACTATGACGCCGCCTATATCGGCCGCGGCAATCTCTACCGCAGGGCGGGCCGGGTCCAGGAAGCCTTCAACGATTTCCAGAAAGCCATCCAGCTCGACACGACCGATGCGCGCGCCTATCACAATCGCGGCCTGATCTACCAGAGTCAGGGCCAGCACGCCTTTGCCATCGAGGATTTCTCGACCGCCATTTCGTTGGCGCCCGACGCCTCCGAGCCTTACAACGGGCGCGGCCTCTCCTACCTTGCCATGAACGACGAGGACAATGCCTTCGCCGACTTCAACATGGCGATCAAGCTCGACGGCAAGAATGCTGAGGCCTGGTCCAACCAGGCGTTGATCTACGAGCGGCGCGGCGACAAGGTCAGGGCCGCGAAATCCTACCGCGAGGCCGTGCACCTCAATCCGACCTACCAGCCGGCCAAGGACGGCCTGGCCCGCACCAGTGCCGGCTGAGCGGCCGGTTAATCGGGCCTCCGTTTCCGCACTCCGACAACCCTGCGTTTAGCTTCGCCTTGCTGGCGCCAAGTTTTCGGCGGAACGCTCGGCGTGCTCAGCCGTTTGTACAAGGCAATTTCGAAAGGACCCTGCCATGATCAAGAAACTCGCTTGTGCCGCTGTTCTCGCCACGACCGTCGTTGCCGCTCCCGCCAGCGCCAGCAAACTCCAGCTCGGCGTGCTCGACTGCACCATCGACGGCGGCACGGCCTATCTCGTCACTTCCAACAAGGGTGTTTCCTGTGTCTTTCGTCCGCATCGTGGCGGCCCCTCTGAAGTCTATACCGGTGTGATTTCCAAGCTCGGCGTCGATGTCGGCCGGACGCATCAGGGCCAGCTGGTATGGGCGGTTCTGGCGGCGACCCGCAACCACGATGAAGGCGACCTTGCCGGCAGCTACTATGGCGTGAACGCCGAGGCCAGCGTGGTCACCGGTGGCGGCGCCAATCTCCTGGTCGGCGGCCTCGACAGCGCCTTTTCGCTGCAGCCGCTCAGTGTCCAGGCACAGACCGGCGTCAACCTGGCGGTCGCCGTCACCTCGCTCGACCTGATCCACTCGTTCAAATAACGGCGCAGCATGGCTCCCGAGCGGCGGGGAGCGTAGGTGTCGGCCTGCGAATGGCTGCCGAAGGCTCATAGATTCCGGCAGGCCCACTCCGCAGAGGACGGGCCGCCCTGATGTTCAAAGTTGCGGCGCTCGAAGATCACGGCATGGCAACTGTGTTCATGCCGTTACCGTGACCGAAGATTGCGGCGATCCAATATTGCTTGTCTTCGGTCTGACCAGAATCTCAACGCCTCGTGATCGTCCCCCATCGCACAATTTTGAAATCCGCCACGTCAACGGCGATCAAGACCGCTTGATCTCAACTACGGTTGAGGTTCTAGAAGTCCTCCCATACTGCGGCATGTACTCATTTGGACGTGAAGAACGCTCCAATACTTCAGACCAGCAAAGCCTGGGGGACCGGATGACCAAGACAAGCACAAACAGGGTCGACTGGCGCGCGCTGTGGGCGAGCGGCGACCTGGCGCGCTTCTGCTTCATCAGCCTCGGCATCCTGCTGCACGCCACCAACGAAACCATGGTGGCAACGGTCATGCCGGCCATGGTCGGCGAACTCGCCGGCGTGCAACTGGTCGGCTGGTCGCTGGCGATCTACGAGCTTGGCGCCATCGTTGCCGGTGCGGCCGCCGGACGGCTGGTGAGCTATGTCGCGCTGCGTACAAACATGATGGTCGCCGCAATGCTCTATGCCGCCGGCGCGCTGGTCTGCGCCACCGCGCCTTCGATGCCGCTGTTCCTCTGCGGCCGCCTGATCGAGGGGCTCGGTGGCGGCGCGCTGGTGTCGCTGGCCTTCGTCTCGGTCGAGCGGCTGTTTGCCCGCGCGATCTGGCCGCAGCTTTTCGGCGTCATGTCGGCGATCTGGGGCGTCGCCGCCTTCAGCGGCCCCGTGCTCGGCGCGGTCATGACCGAATTGCTGTCCTGGCGCTGGGCCTTCGGCGTCTTCACCCTCGGCGGCACGGCGATGGCGCTGGCAAGCTTCATCGTGCTCGACACACCGGAAGCAACAAGGCCGCAGGCGACGGGCGGCTCGGCGCCGCCCTTTCCCTTTGCGGCACTTGGCTGCCTCGCCGTCAGCGTCGTGCTGATTGCCACCGCCGGCGTCGACATCGCCCTGCTGCGCTCGTCGCTGCTGCTCACCCTCGGCCTGGTCGGCCTGGCGCTGTTTATCTACATCGACGCACTGAAGCCGCGCTCGCGCCTGTTCCCGTCGCGGCTGTTCTCATGGCGCTCGCCGGTTGGCGCGGGCATGACCATGGTCGCCGCGTTCTCGGTGGCGACCTGCTCCTTTACCGTCTACGGTCCGCTGCTTCTGACCAGCCTGCACGGCATTCCGATCCTGACCACCGGCTACATCATCGCCGCCGAATCGATCGCCTGGTCGATCCTGTCGATCCTCGTCGCCAATGCGCCGCCGGAACGCGAGCGGCTGATCATCGTCGGCGGGGCGCTGATGATCGCCACGGGCGTCGCCGGTTTCGCCTATACGGTGCCGGCCGGCTCTATCCCGTTGATCCTGCTTTGTGCCTTGCTGCAAGGCGGCGGTTTCGGCATCGCCTGGCCGTTCGTCACGCGTGTCATCGTGGCATCGGCCAAGGAAGGCGAGCAGACGATCGCCTCGGCCGCTGTGCCGACCATGCAGCGCATCGGTTATGCCGTGGGTGCGGCACTGACCGGCATCGTCGCCAACGCCAGCGGCTTTTCCGAAGGCCTGAACCGTGAGGCCGCGGCAAGTGTCGCCGCCTGGCTGTTCCTGGCGTTTATCCCGCTCGGAATCCTGGGATGCCTTTCCGCCTTGCGGATTTCGGGGGCGACCGACACGAAGCCGGCGAAGCTGTCAATCTCCGTGGGGGAGATTGACTAGACAACGACCGTCTTCATCCGGTCGGCGATCAGCGCCGCGAGCCGCGTCGCCACCTCGTCCTTGCTCATCTCCGGCCATTCCTCGACGCCGGCCTTCGAGACGATCCGCACCTTGTTGCGGTCGCCGCCCATCACGCCCGGGGAACCATCTTCATGGGAGACATCATTGGCAACGATAAGATCGGCGCCCTTTTTTGCAAGCTTGGCCTGGGCATTCCTGACCAGGTCCTGCGTCTCGGCGGCGAAACCGACCACCAGCATCGGCCGCTTTTTGTGATGCCCGACACCGGCGAGAATATCGGGATTTTCCACCATCTGCAGCGCCGGTGGCCCCTCGCCCGCCACCTTCTTGATCTTTTCCCCGGCCGAACTTTGAGTGCGCCAGTCGGCGACAGCCGCGACGAACACTGCCGCGTCGGCCGGCAGCAGTTGCTCGACGGCGTCCTTCATCTCGACGGCCGTTTCGACGTGCAGCGTGGCGACGCCGGCCGGATCGGCAATGCCGACCGGGCCGGAGACGAGACGCACGTCGGCACCGAGCCTGGCCAGCGCCGCCGCAATGGCGTGGCCCTGCTTGCCCGACGACCGGTTGGCGATGTAGCGGACCGGGTCGATCGGTTCATGCGTCGGCCCGGAGGTGACAATGATCTTCCTGCCCGCCAGCGGCTTTGGCCGGCTGTCGAGCAGCGCCTCGATCGCGGCGACGATCTCCAGCGGCTCGGCCATGCGGCCCTCGCCCACCTCGTTGCTCTCGGCCATCTCGCCCTTCGCCGGGCCGACGAATGCGACGCCGTCCTTGCTCAGCGTCGCGCGGTTGCGGCGGGCCGCCGGATGCGCCCACATTTTCGGGTTCATCGCCGGCGCCATCAAAACTCGCTTGTCGGTGGCGATGAGCAAGGTCGAGGCAAGGTCGTTGGCATGGCCATTGGCGAGCTTTGCCATCAGGTCGGCGGTGGCCGGCGCCACGACCAAAAGGTCGGCCTCGCGCGACAGCCTGATATGGCCGATGTCGTGCTCGTCCTGCCGGTCGAACAATTCGGTGAAAACATGGTCGGCCGACAGCGCCCCGGCCGACAGCGTAGTGACGAACTCCTGCGCCGCCGCGGTCATCACCACCCGCACTGCCGCGCCGCGCTCGCGCAGCCGGCGGATCAGGTCGAGCGCCTTGTAGGCGGCGATGCCGCCGCCGATGATCAGCAGGATGCGCTTGCCGGAGAGGATGCCTCGCGGGCTGGAGACGGCGACCACCGGCGCTGCTGGACTCTGCGAACTCGTCAGTTCGCGCAGTGTTTTCTCGATCTGGTCGATGCGACCGGCCGAACCGAACTGACCTTCGACCGCTGCGCGGATCATCACCCGCGCCTGGTCTTCCATCGACCGGCCATTCTCCGCCGCCAGTCGGCGCAGCAGGTCCTTGACCTCGTCATCAAGGTTGCGGATCGTGATGCTGGCCATCTGATTGCACCTTGCCCGGAATTGCCGAGTGCAATGATAGCAATGCAATCACTTTGCAACAAGCGCTAGAAAATACGCCAGGCGATATACACGAGCGTCAATGCGATCACCCACAGCGCCAGCCGGCCGGAGCGGGTGTAGCGCGCCTCGGCCTTGCCGATCGCGCGTGCGGTCCTTTCGTCGAAGCGCAGGCCGTGTTCGGCCATCAGGTCGATCTCACGCGACAGCCGCTCGGTGCGGGCGGCGAGGTCCGGTGCCTGGCGGGCCAGCGCCAGCAGCGCGTTGGCACCGTCGCGCGCATCGGCCAGCAGGGCGCGCGGGCCGAGGTTGCGGGCAATCCAGCCGCTCACCACCGGCTCCGACGTCTTCCACATGTTGAAGGCCGGGTCGAGGGTGCGGGCGACGCCTTCGACGACGACCATGGTCTTCTGCAGCAGCACCAGCTCGGACCGCGTCGCCATGTCGAAGAGGTCGGTCACTTCGAACAGCAGCGTCAGCAGCTTGGCCATCGAGATGGTCTCGGCAGGCTGGCCGTGGATCGGTTCGCCGATCGCCCGGATCGCCTGGGCGAAGGCGGCGACATTGTGCTGGCGCGGCACGTAGCCGGCCTCGAAATGCACCTCGGCGACGCGCTGGTAATCGCGCGTGATGAAGCCATAGAGGATTTCGGCGAGGAAGCGGCGCTCCTTTTTGCCGAGCCGGCCGGCAATGCCGAGATCGACGGCGACGATGGTGCCGTCGGCTTCTATAAACAGGTTGCCCGGGTGCATGTCGGCGTGGAAGAAACCGTCACGCAGCGTATGGCGCAGAAACGACTGAACGAGGTTGGCGGCAATCGCTTTCAGGTCGTGGCCGGCGGCGGTCAGGCCGGCAATATCGTTCATCTTGATGCCGTCGACCCATTCCATGGTCAGCACGTCACGACCGGTGCGCTCCCAGTCGACCGACGGCACACGGAAGCCCGGATCGTCCTTGGTATTCTCGCCGAGCTCCGAAAAAGCCGCTGCCTCCAGCCTCAAATCCATTTCGATCTTGGTAGTCTGGGCCAGCGTCTCCGTCACCTCGACCGGCCGTAGCCGGCGCGACGACGGGATGTACTTTTCCTGCAGCCGGGCGGCGAGGAAATAGCTTTCGAGATCGCGAAAGAAGCGGCGGCGCACGCCCGGCCGGATGACCTTCACCGCCACTCGCCTAACGACGCCGTCCTGCAGGGTTTCAGCGGTATGGACCTGGGCGATCGAGGCGGCGGCGACGGCCTCGCCAAAACTGGCATAGAGCTCACCGACCTTGCGTCCGAGCGATGCTTCTATCGCCGCTATGGCCTCGGCCTTGGGAAAGGTCTGCATCTTGTCCTGCAGCATGGCAAGATCAAGCGCGATATCGTTGCCGACGACATCCGGCCGTGTCGCCAGGAACTGGCCGAGCTTGACGTAGGATGGGCCGAGCCGCACGACCGCCTTGGCCAGCCTGTCGCCGCGCTCATAGGCAAGCGCCCGACGGCGGGTGAATAGCCGGGCCATGCGCCAGCCGAATTTCGGCAAGCCGAAGAGCTCGTCACCGGGCAAAGCCGCGATGACGCCCTCGCGCACAAGCACCCAGCCGGCCCGCACGAGCCTGAAACCAGCGCCGATGCTGCTCATGGCTGGCTTTGCCCTGCCGGTTTCCTGAACTGGCGCAAGGCACGTCGGAAAATGCGGGCCAGCCTCAAAGCTTCCAGCCCGAATGAAGCGCGGCGATGCCGCCGGAATAATTGCGGAACGAGGCGCGCTCGAAGCCTGCGCGCGAAATCATCGCCGCGAAATTCTGCTGATTGGGAAACTTGCGGATCGATTCGACCAGATAGGAATAGGGCTCGTCATCGCCGGTCACCACCTTGCCGATCCGCGGAATGGCGTTGAACGACCATGCTTCATAGACCTTGTCGAGCAGCGGCATCTCGACCTCGGAGAATTCAAGGCAGAGAAAGCGCCCGCCAGGCTTCAGCACGCGATAGGCTTCGGCAAGCGCCACATCGATGCGCGGCACGTTGCGGATGCCGAAAGCGATGGTGTAGGCGTCGAAAGTAGCGTCGGCAAAAGGCAGTTCCTCGGCATTGGCTTCGACGAAATCGGTATTTGCCGACAGGCCTTTTTTCTCGGCCCGGTCGCGGCCGACGGCGAGCATCGAGCCGTTGATATCGAGAACCGTTGCATGAGCGTGCCTGCCGCTCGCCTCGACGATGCGGAAGGCGACGTCGCCGGTGCCGCCGGCAACGTCGAGAACGCTCCAGCCCGGCCGCTTCGGTGGATTGAGCCAGGCGACCATGGCGTCCTTCCACAACCGATGCAAGCCGGCCGACATCAGGTCGTTCATCAGGTCGTAGCGGTTCGCCACCTTGTGGAAAACATCATTGACCAGGGACTGCTTGTCGCCTGGCCCTACCCGCTTGAAACCATAGGAGGTTTCCATGCCGCCCGCAGCAGTGGTTCTTTCAACCGACATCGTTTTGATCCGCCATAAAATCGGCGGGACCATAGCCGATCGATGGTGCGGGCGCTATTGTTTAAGGCGCGGTGTTCGGCCGCGCTTCGAAGCAGGTTCCGGAAAAGTGTCACACGGTTTTCCGACAGGAACTTGCGTCATAAGAAAAAGCCTGACGGGATAATTGAATGCCTTTGAAAGCAGAACTGCACTGCCACATCGAAGGGGCAGCGGCGCCTGAACTCGTCCTCCGCCAGGCTGAGAAATACGGCAAGGATGCCTCGCCCTACATCCAGGACGGCTCCTTCGTCTGGCACGACTTCACCTCTTTCCTCGCCGCCTACGACTTCTCGTCGGACCTGTTCCGCACCGAAGAAGACTATGCGCGGCTGGCCGACCATTACCTGACCAGCCTCGCCCGCGACGGCGCCATCTATTCCGAGGTTTTCACCTCGCCCGACCATGCCAACAAGGCCGGGCTGTCGCCAAAGGCCTATACCGACGCGCTCGGCGAAGGCATGGCCCGCGCCAAGGCGAAGACCGGCATCGAAGGCCGCATGATCGTCACCGGCGTGCGCAATTTCGGTGTCGAATCGATCGAGCGGGCGGCGCGTTTCGCCGCGCGCTGCGGGCATCCGCTGGTGACCGGTTTCGGCGTCGCCGGCGACGAGCGGATAGGCGACCTGGAAGATTATGTCAGGGCCTTCGAGATCGCCCGCGAGGCCGGCCTCGGCATCACCGTCCATGCCGGCGAATTGATGGGCTGGGAGAGCGTCGAGGCGGCACTCGACCACATCCGCCCGTCTCGCATCGGCCATGGCGTGCGCGCCATCGAGAACCCCGAGCTTGTGCGGCGCATCGCCGACGAAGGCGTCGTGCTCGAATGCTGCCCTGGCTCCAACATCGCCCTGAAAATCTTCGACAGCTTCGCCGACCATCCCTTCCCCGCCTTGCGGGCAGCGGGCTGCAAGGTGACGCTCAACTCCGATGACCCGCCCTATTTCTGGACCTCGCTGAAACGCGAATACGACATCGCTGCCGAGCATTTTGCGATGGACGACAAGGCGCTCACCGCCGTCACCAGGACGGCCATCGAGGCAGCCTTCGTCGACAGGAAGACCAGGGCGGCGCTGCTGGGCAGGCTCGGCGCCAAGGGCAGGTGAATGGTGAATGGTTCACCCGGCGCTTCGGTCCGTCAGCCGCGAGTTTGTCCGCGCAACCAAGGACTCGCAAACCAGTTCACTATTCACTATTCACCATTCACCATTCACTTGCGCAGTTGGAGAACACCATGAAGGGCGTCACCGTCGTCGACCATCCGCTTGTCCAGCACAAGCTGACCATCATGCGCAAGAAGGAAACCTCGACGGCCGGCTTCCGGCGGCTGCTGCGCGAGATCTCGCTGCTGCTCGGCTACGAGGTCACCCGCAACCTGGAACTGACGACGACGACGATCGAGACGCCGATCGAGACGATGGAGGCGCCGACGCTGGAGGGCAAAAAACTGGTCTTCGCCTCGGTGCTGCGCGCCGGCAACGGCTTGCTCGAAGGCCTGCTCGATCTGGTGCCTGCGGCGCGTGTCGCCCATATCGGCCTCTATCGCGACCATGAGACGCTGGAAGCGGTCGAGTATTTCTTCAAGGCGCCGGGCGACCTCGCCGACCGGCTGGTGATCGTCGTCGATCCGATGCTGGCGACCGCCAATTCGGCGATCGCGGCGATCGACAAGCTGAAAGGCCGCGGTGCCACCAACATCCGCTTCCTCTGCCTGCTGGCGGCACCAGAGGGCCTCGAGCGGTTTACCCAGGCGCATCCCGATGTTCCGGTCTTCACCGCTTCCATCGACCGCCAACTCAACGAAAAGGGCTACATCATGCCGGGTCTCGGCGATGCCGGCGACCGCATGTACGGCACCAAATAGATCCGTTTACCGATTGTTTACGCAAACGGCTGGTTTCCGCATTCGTTAAAGCGGCAGACACCATGTCGGACTAAGGATCGGCAACCACAAAGGCCGGTCCATGCTGCGCAAGCTTCTCATCCTTGGCGTGTTTGCCGGAACGTCGGCATCGCTGCCGATCGTGTATCAGTCCAATTCACAGGTAATCGAGCGGCTGTTGAAATCCGCCATCGGAGCCAGGCCGGCCGACACACAAACCGACCTGAATCTCGCCGCCGTCCCGGACAGGCCGGCAACGCCGCAGCCGCTCGGCCGCAAGGTCGTCGTCACCGCGGACGCGCGCGGGCATTTCATGTCGCTCTTCAAGTTGAACGGTCGCCAGGTCGACGGCATGATCGACACCGGTGCGACGCTCGTCGCCATCAACACCTCGACCGCGCGCAGGATCGGCATCTCGCTCAATTCGACGGACTTCAGCCATCAGGTCAACACCGCCAATGGTGCGATCAAGGCCGCCGTGGTGACGATTGATCGCCTGCAGATCGGCAAGATCACCGTCGAGGGCGTCGAGGCCGTCGTGCTCGACGACAGGGCGCTGCACACCAACCTGATCGGCATGAGCTTTCTGCAGCGGCTCGAAAAATACCAGGTCGAAGGCGGCAAGCTGCTGCTGGTTCAGTAGAACGTGATCCCGAACCGCAGGTCCGCGCCTGCGAAAAGTTGGGGACCAGTCTTCGGACAAGATCGTGGTCCAAAGAAAGATAGAACCCATCCGATACCGTCGGAATGGCTCTACCCGCGGGGCAGGATCCGCCGGATGACGGTTTTCTCCGTGGCCGGTTTGGAAGTGCCGATGGTATACGCCGAAAGCACGGCGGCCGCGGCCGCTTCGGCATCCCCGGTATTGCGGGCATGGACCAGCGCCAGCGCTTCGCCGGCCCGCACTTCAGCGCCGACCGGCAACAGCCTGGTGATGCCAACGGCGTGATCGATCCTGTCGTCGGGCCGCGTCCGCCCGCCGCCAAGCCCGACCACGGCAAGCCCGATCTCGCGGGTCGCGATGCCGGTGACAAAGCCGTTCGCGCTCGCCTTGACCGCGAATTCCGTTGCCGCTTTCGGCAGATATTTTTCCGGATTGTCGACAAAGTCGACGGGACCGCCCAGTGCCGCCACCATGCGCGCGAAGATGGAAGCGGCGCGGCCGCCGGCCAGCGTCTCGGCGGCGCGGCGCAGGCCGTCCTGGTTGGACGACACCAGGCCTGCCGATTGCAGCATCTCGGCGGCCAGCGCCAGCGTCACGTCCTCCAGCCGCCGGTCGCGAAAGCGGCCGGTGAGAAAATCGACGGCGTTGCGCACCTCGACCGCATTGCCGGCGGCGGACGCCAGGGGCTCGTTCATGCCGGTGACCAGCGCCGAGGCCTTAAGGCCGGCGCCATTGGCGACGTCGACCAGGCTGTTGGCCAGTGCGGTTGCGTCGCGCGATTTCTCCATGAAGGCCCCGTTGCCGACCTTGACGTCAAGCACCAGCGAATTGAGGCCGGCGGCCAGCTTCTTCGACAGGATCGAAGCAGTGATCAGCGGCACCGATTCGACCGTTCCCGTCACATCGCGGATGGCGTAGAGCCTGGCGTCGGCGGGTGCGAGATCGGCGGTCTGGCCGATGATGGCGCAGCCGGTTTCGAGCACCGTCTTGCGGAAGCGCGCAACATCCGGCTGGCTGATATAGCCGGGGATGGCATCCATCTTGTCCAGCGTGCCGCCGGTATGGCCCAGACCCCTGCCGGAAATCATCGGCACATAGGCGCCGCAGGCAGCGACGATCGGCGCCAGCATCAAGGAGACATTGTCGCCGACGCCGCCGGTCGAATGCTTGTCGGTGACCGGGCCGGGCAGATCCGACCAGTCGAGCACATCGCCGGAATCGCGCATCGCCATAGTCAGCGCCACCGCCTCGTCGCGGCTCATGCCGTTGAAGAACACCGCCATGGCAAAGGCGCCGACCTGCGCGTCGGTGACTGTGCCGGCGGTCAGACCCTCGATAAAGAACGCTGTCTCCTCAGCCGAGAGCTTCTGGCCGTCGCGCTTGCGGCGGATGATTTCCTGGGGAAGCATCAGGCGTCGACCCTGTGCTCCGGAAGCCCGTCCTGAAAAACACGCTGCAGAATGGTCGCCAGCCGCGCACCGCCAACCGGCGCCATGTCCTTGGTCTCCTGGTGCGACAGCTCGGCTCCGGTCAGGCCGGCAGCAAGGTTGGTCACGACCGAACAGGCGGCGACGCGCAGCCCAAGGAAGCGGGCGAGAATGACCTCCGGCACCGTCGACATTCCGACCGCGTTGGCGCCCATGACGCGCGCCATGCGGATCTCGGCGGGCGTCTCGAAGCATGGGCCGGAGAACCACATATAGACGCCCTTGTGCAGCTTGGTACCGGTGGCCTTCGCCGCCTGCTCGATGGCGGAGCGGAGACCGGCGTCATAGGCTTCGGTCAGGCCGACGAAACGGCGGTCGCTCGGTTCGCCGATCAGCGGGTTGGAGCCCGAGAAATTGATGTGATCGGTGATCAGCATCACCGAGCCCGGGCCCATCCCGGGATCGACCGAACCGGCGGCGTTGGTGAGGATCAGCCTGGAGATGCCGAGGCCGGCGAGCACCTCGAGTGCCGGCCGCATCGCCGCCGCGTTGCCGTGCTCGTAATAATGCGCCCGGCCGGACAGCATCAGCACCGGCGTGCCGGCAAAGAGCCCCGCCACCACCTCGCCGGCATGGCCGCTGACTCCGCTTCGGGGAAACCCCGGCAAGTCGGCGTAGGAGATTCGCACCGCATCCTCGACCTGGTCGACAAGCCCGCCAAGCCCTGACCCCAGCACCAAGGCGGTAGTCGGCGCCAGCCCGTCCAGCCTTTCGACGAGGTGATCGAGCGCTTCCTTCATTTCAGCACATCGCCTTCAAACCCGTATGGCAGCAACTCGCCCATGGTCACGGTCTCGACCACGCCGCTATCATCGCAGAGATAGAACTTCGTCTCCGGCCGGCAGAATTCCGCCAGCCGCTGCCGGCAGCCGCCGCAGGGCGAGCATTTTGCCACGCGTTCGGCGATCACGGCGACTTCCGTGATCTTGCCGCCGCCGCCCATGATGTAGTTGGCAAGTGCGGTGGTTTCGGCGCACCAGCCCTCCGGATAGGACGCGATCTCGACATTGGCGCCGGCAAAGACACGGCCGTCCTCGGTGCGCAACGCCGCGCCGACCGGAAATTTCGAATAGGGCGCATAGGCCTTGGCCATGGCGGCTTTCGCCGCTTCGAACAGATCATGAGCCATAACAGATCAGCGTTCCTTGACATAAGGCACGCCGCCGGCGCGCGGCGGGATTGCCTTGCCGATGAAGCCGGCGAGCAGGATGACGGTCAGCACATAGGGCAGCGCCTGCATGAATTGCACCGGCACCTTGCCGATCAGCGGCAGCGGCGTGCCTTGCAGGCGGATCGACGCGGCGTCGAGGAAGCCGAACAGCAGGCAGGCGAACATGGCGTTGACCGGTTTCCATTTGGCGAAGATCAGCGCGGCCAGCGCGATATAGCCCTTGCCGGCGGTCATGTCCTTCACGAAGCCGCCATTCTGCACCATCGACAGATAGGCTCCGGCAATGCCGGTGAGCACGCCGGTGCAGAT
Source organism: Mesorhizobium sp. M0968 (assembly GCF_040319065.1). Lineage (NCBI taxonomy): Bacteria > Pseudomonadati > Pseudomonadota > Alphaproteobacteria > Hyphomicrobiales > Phyllobacteriaceae > Mesorhizobium > Mesorhizobium sp. M0968. Next base: position 10,234 of record NZ_JAMYNL010000003.1, on the reverse strand, counting down.
CAGCGCCCGATAGCGCAGCCAGGCGACTGATATCCCGGCGGTGTCGACCGCGGCCGGGTTCTCGCCGACGGCGCGCAGGCGCAAGCCGAAGCGGGTGCGAAACAGCACCCACCAGGTGAACGGCACGGCCAGGAAGGCGAGATAGACCAGCACGGAATGGCCGGAGATGAGTTCCGAATAGATCGGCCCGAGAATCGGAACGCTCCTGAGCGCCTCCGCGCCCGGCCAGATGATTGCCTCGAAGCGCTCGCCGGCAGCCAGCGCCGGCGTGCGCCCGCCTTGCTGGAACCAGGCCTGGCCGAGCATGATCGTCGATCCGGCGGCAATGAAATTGATCGCGACGCCGGAGACGATCTGGTTGCCGCGATGGGTGATCGAGGCAAAGCCGTGGATCAGCGCGAAGGCGACCGAGATGAGGATGGCCATGCCGAGGCCGAGATAGGCCGAGTGGAAGACCGAGGCGGCGGCCGCACCGGCGAACGCGCCGACAAGCATCTTGCCCTCGAGCCCGATGTCGAAGACGCCGGCCCGCTCCGAATAGAGGCCGGCGAGGCAGGCGAGCAGCAAGGGCACAGACAGGCGGATGGTCGAGTCCAGGACCTGTACGATGGCGTTGAAGAAATCCATCTCAGGCGCCCTTCCCCTTGACCGCTTCCATGCCGACCGATTTCGGGCTGAGCGAGGCGAACAACGCCTGGACGTAGGGCCGGAACATATGCTCGAGCGCGCCGGCGAACAGGATCACGAGGCCCTGGATGATGACGATCATGTCGCGGCTGATCACCGGCATCTCGAAGGCGAGCTCGGCGCCGCCCTGGTAGAGCATGCCGAACAGGATCGCCGCCAGCACGATGCCGACCGGGTGCAGGCGTCCCATCAGTGCCACCGCGATGCCGACGAAACCGGCGCCCGAAACGAATTCGAGCGCGACATTGTGCTGGTCGCCCATCGTCGGGTTGAGCGCCATCATGCCGGCCAGCGCGCCCGAGATCATCATCGCAATGATGATGATGCGGATCTCCGAAATGCCGGCATAACGCGCCGCTTTCGGGCTGTGGCCATAGGTGCGCATCTCGTAGCCGAGCTTCGTGCGCCAGATCAGCACCCACACCAGAAAGGCCATGGCTAGCGCCAGCAGGGAACTGACGTTGAATGGCGCCGAACGGATTTTGGCGCCGAACAATTCGATGACCCAGTTGAGCTTCGGCAATTGCGCGCCTTCGAGGAAGGTGCGCGTCTGCGGCGCCATCGAGCCGGGCGGCTTCAGCATCCCCACCAGCGCATAGACCATGACGCTGGCAGCGATGAAGTTGAACATGATGGTGGTGATGACGATATGCGAGCCGCGCTTGGCCTGCAGATAGGCCGGGATCAGCGCCCACAGCGCGCCCATCGCCGCGGCGGCGATAATGGCGATCGGGAAGGTCAGCCACCAAGGCAGGAAGCTGTCGAAGGCCAGACAAACAATGCCGATGCCGAGACCGGCGATATAGCCCTGGCCCTCGCCACCGATGTTGAACAGGCCGCAATGCGCCGCAACCGCCACCGAAAGCCCGCTGAAGATGAAGGTGGTGGCATAGAAAAGCGTGAACGCGATGCCTTGGCCGCGGCCGAAGGCACCCTCGACCAGGACGACGGCTGCGCGCAGTGGGTTCTCGCCAACCAATATGACGACGAAGCCGGCAACGACGAAGGCGACGAACAGGTTGATCAGCGGGATCAGCACGTAGTCGGCCCAGGCCGGCAGCTTGGCATAGGGAGTGCTCATTCCGCCGCCTCGCGCTGCTCGACGCCGGCCATCAGCAGGCCGAGCTCGCCCTCGGTCGCGTCGGGGCCGCGTTCGCCGACGATGCGGCCGGCAAACATCACCAGGATGCGGTCGGACAGCGAGCGGATCTCGTCGAGCTCGACCGAAACCACCAGCACCGCCTTGCCTTGGTCGCGCATGGCGATGAGGCGCTTGTGGATGAATTCGATGGCGCCGACATCGACGCCGCGTGTCGGCTGGCCGACGATCAACACGCCGGGATCTTGTTCCATTTCCCGCGCCAGCACGATCTTCTGCTGGTTGCCGCCGGAGAAATTGGCGGTCTTGAGGCGGCAGTCCGCCGGGCGGATGTCATATTTGACGATCTTGTCCCTGGCATCGTTACGGATGGCATCGATGTCGAGGAACGGCCCCTTCAGATAGCGCGCGTCGTCCTGATAACCGAGGATCGAATTCTCGTTCTCCTCGAAGGCCAGCACGAGCCCGACATGATGGCGGTCCTCCGGCACATGGGCAAGGCCGCGCTCGCGCAACTCGCCAGGGTCGGCGGCGCCGGTGAGGTCGATCGGCTTGCCGTCGAGCATGACCGAGCCCGAAACGGCATGCCTGATGCCGGAAATCGCCTCGAGCAATTCGGACTGCCCGTTGCCGGCGACGCCGGCAATGCCGACGATCTCGCCGGCATGGACGTCGAAGGAGACGTCGTCGACCATGGTGACGCCGCGGGAATCCTTGACCGTCAGGTTCTTGACCGCAAGCTTGACGCCGCCGGCCTTCGCCTCGCCCTTTTCGACGCGCAGCAGCACGCGCCGGCCGACCATCAGCTCGGCCAGCTCCTCGACCGTGGTCTTCCTGGTTTCGCGTGTCGCCACCATCGTGCCCTGGCGCATCACCGACACCGTGTCGGTGATCGCCATGATCTCGCGCAGCTTGTGGGTGATCAGCACGATCGTCTTGCCCTGCTCCTTCAGCTGCCTGAGGATGCGGAACAGGTGGTCGGCCTCGGCCGGCGTCAGCACGCCTGTCGGCTCATCGAGGATCAGGATCTCGGCGCCGCGATAGAGCGCCTTGAGGATTTCGACGCGTTGCTGCAGGCCGACCGGCAACTCCTCGATGATGGCGTCGGGATCGACTTCGAGCCCGTATTCGCGCTCGAGCCGCTCCAGCTCGGAACGCGCCTTGGCAATGCTCTTCTTCAGCAGCGCATCGCTTTCGGCGCCGAGAATGACGTTTTCCAGCACCGAGAAATTGTCGACCAGCATGAAATGCTGATGCACCATGCCGATGCCGAGCGCGATCGCATCATTCGGTGTCTTGATCGATGCCGGCAGGCCGCCGACACGGATCTCGCCGGAATCGGCTTGGTAGAAACCATAGAGGATCGACATCAGCGTCGACTTGCCGGCGCCGTTTTCGCCGACGATGCCATGGATGGTGCCGCGCATAATCTCCAGATTGATGTCGCGGTTGGCGCGCACGGCGCCAAAGCTCTTGTCGATGCCGATCAGCTCGATTGCGGCTTGCGCCATGCAGCCTGTTCCCACTGTTATTTTTTTACCGCTTGGTCAAACGCCTAGCATGACGCCCAGTCTGTGCCAATTGGGTCCCTACCAATTGGCCGGAGCAGGGTTCACTCTCGACAAATCCCGCCATGCTTGTCAATTTCCAACGTGGCCGCAGCCTGCACAATCGCCTGATCGAGGATTTCAAATGACCATGCCCGAGGACCGGCTGACGACGCTGGAAATCCGCGCCGCCGAGCAGGAGAAGATCATCGAGGAACTGTCCGGCCAGATCGCCGAGCAGTGGAAGGTGATCGAGCGCATGCAGCGCAAGCTGGACGCGCTGGCCGAGCGCTTCCTGGCGCTGGAGGAACAGGCCGCGCCCGACGTGCCGGTGACCAAGCCGCCGCACTGGTGAGCAGGCCGACAAGACAAAACCGCCGCGCTTTCACCCGGCGACTCGTCAGTTCAGCAGTGCCAGTCGATCAATAACAGCAATCGATCAATACGGGCAGGCATTGTCCGACATGTAGTCGTGCACCTTGATGGTGCCGGCGATGATGTCGGCCTTGGCTTTTTCGACCGCCGCTTTCATCGCATCGTCGACAAGCGCCTTGTTGTTGTCGTCCATGGCGTAGTCGACGCCGCCTTCCTTGAGGCCGAGGTCATTGACGCCTGCCGTGAACTTGTCGTTCTTGGCATCCATGAAAGTGTTGTAGACGGCAACGTCGACGCGCTTGACCATCGAGGTCAGCACCTTGCCGGGCTGCAGGCCGTTCTGGTTGGAATCGACGCCGATGCCGAGCTTGCCGGCGTCGGCCGCTGCCTGCAGCACACCGACACCGGTGCCGCCTGCCGCTGCGTAGATTACGTCGGCGCCCTGGTCGATCTGCGTCTTGGCGATTTCGCCGCCCTTGGCCGGATCGTTCCAGGCTGCCGGCGTATCGCCGGTCATGTTCTGGATGACGTCGGTGGCCCCGGCCGCCTTGGCGCCGCCGACATAGCCGCAGCCGAACCTGCGGATCAGCGGAATATCCATGCCGCCGACGAAGCCGACCTTCTTGGTCTTGGAAGCCATCGCCGCCATCACGCCGACGAGATACGAGCCTTCCTGCTCCTTATAGACCAGGGAGCGGACATTGGGCTTGTCGACGACCATGTCGATGATGGCGAATTTGGTGTCGGGGAACTCGGTGGCGATCTTGTCAAGCGCGTCAGCCCACGAGAAGCCCGCCATGACGATCGGGTTGCGGCCGTCCTCGGCGAAACGGCGCAGCGCCTGCTCGCGCTGGGTGGCGTTGCTGACCTCGAATTCCACATAGGGGATGCCGGTCTCGGTCTTGAACTTTTCAGCGCCGTGGAAGGATGCCTCGTTGAACGACTTGTCAAACTTGCCGCCGAGATCATAGAGGATCGCGGGTTGAATGTCCGCGGCGAAGGCCGGAAGAACCATTGCAGCTGCGGCCATGAGGCCGAGAACGATACGTTTCATGTGATCCACACCCCTGTCGGTTATTTGTCCATTATGCACCGCATGCCGGCCCGGTTCTCCGGCAGGCATACGGTGTCGGGCAGGAGTGTCTTCCTCCCGCTTCGGGTCAATCTGGCACGGCCCGAAACAAAATTCACGTGGAATTTTGACCCTTTGGAAAAGCATGGCGCCGCATCGCGGCGCCACAGCATATTCCTTGCGTCAGGGGCATAAAATCAGGCGGAGACGGCGGCCGGAATGGCGCAGGTGACGCCGGTTCCCTGCAGGCCGCAATAGCCGTAAGGGTTCTTCGCCAGATATTGCTGGTGGTCTTCCTCGGCGAAGTAGAATTCCGGCGCCGGCGCGATCTCGGTGGTGATCTTGCCGCGTCCGGCACCGCGCAGCGAAGCCTCGTAGGCATCGCGCGAGGCGAGCGCCGCCTGGTACTGCGCGTCGTTGAACGTATAGATCGCCGAACGGTAGGTGGTGCCGACATCATTGCCCTGGCGCATGCCTTGCGTCGGGTCGTGGCTTTCCCAGAACAGCTTCAAGAGCTCGGCATAGGACACGATCTTGGGATCGTAGACGACGAGCACGACTTCGGCATGGCCTGTCAGGCCCGTGCAGGTTTCCTGATAGGTCGGGTTGGGCGTGACGCCGCCGGCATAGCCGGCCGCCGTGACCCATACGCCCTCGACTTGCCAGAACAGGCGCTCGGCGCCCCAGAAGCAGCCCAGCCCGAACATCGCCGTTTCCATCCCTTCGGGATAAGGACCCTTGAGCGGCCTGTTCGAGACAAAGTGCTTCGATGCCGTCGGGATCGGCCGGTCGCGGCCGGGCAACGCCTCGGAGGGTTTCGGCAGGTTGAGCTTCTTGTTCAGCATGTCGCTGAGAAACATGTGTGGCTTCCTTTTCTTCTTGGTTGAGCCTTCCTGGTACGGGATCACCGGGTCAGGCTGGAAATGTCAGGTTGCGGCGAACCGCCCGCTGGGGCGCTGCCGCCTGTAACCGATGGCATAAAGAATGAACGCCAGCACCGCGAACACGGCAAAGCCGGGCTGGCTGAGCACCCAGGCGATGGCACCGTCCCACAGCAGCGGGTTGACCTTGTCGCGGACGAAGCTTTCGAAGGCGCTGCGCGTATCCGGCGAAACCGCGAGCCAGCTGGTGTTGAGCGGAGTCATCACCAGCGCCGAAGCCGCCACCGAGCGGGTCGCATCGAGCACGGCCATGATGACCGAAACCGAAAGCGCGATCATTGCGGCAAGACGGAAGATAAATCGGAACACCCGGACCCTTCCTCCCCAGGAGTTTATCAGAATGTCGTGTGGACTGTTAAATAGGATCTGCGTGCTTTATCCGCAATCGCGACACGCGAAGTTGAACCTGCGGCAGCCGGGTTCGCCGGGACCGGTGGCGCGCCGGGGACGGCAAGCACACCTCCGCCGCTCCTTTCGATAGGCTCCCAACGGGTGCCCCAGCGGCATGGGCTGAGCATCCGTATCCGGCAAAGCGAATAGACTGCCGTTATGTCTTGGCATTCGGCACCGGATCGACTAGATGAGCCCCGCGCCTGTTGCTTTGACGGCTCAGGTGCGGGGAAAGGGTATCCGCTGGTTGACGGCGCCCACGGCCGGAATTCCGGCCGGAATCCCCAAGGGAGAGGCATCTCCCCAACCCGCGCGGCAAAACCGGCCGCGGCGAAAATGCTAAAGGATGGAGAGGTGGCCGAGTGGTTGAAGGCGCACGCCTGGAAAGTGTGTTTACGGGAAACCGTAACGCGGGTTCGAATCCCGCTCTCTCCGCCAGTTAAATCTCACCGGCTCGCCGAGTCTGAAGGGACACTGGACGGCGACTGCCGCTGCGATGCAGTATCTTGAGGCAGGCAGAGGGGGGCGCGAGCGGCTTTCATCTTCGCCGCACTCTTACCTCAGATCAGCCTACAACCGATCGGCCCGCGCTTCACCAGAAGCACGGGCTTGGTCGACTCGGCACCGTCGCCGCCCCGTCTAGCGCGGGACCGCTTGTATTCCCGAGACCGAGCGCTCTGTTTCGGCGGAAAAAACCACGAAGGCAAAGATCAGCACGGCGGCAGCGACAATCATTGAGCCGGTGGCGACGATCGGCTCGAGCGCCGGATTTCCCTGCAGCATCAGGTAAAGCGCCGGCAGCATCACGACCAGGCCGAGATTGTAGACGCCATAGTGGATCATCGCGCTCCTGCGGGCAGCCTTCGCCGGGTTCAGCGCATAATAGCCGCCGAATATTGCACTGGTGACCCACCCCAGCAGGTTGATGTGCGCGTGAGCCGGAAACGCGCCGTGATCGCCTGAAATTGCCATCTGCAGGCCAGCTGCAATTCCCAGAATAAGAAAGATGATGGCTGTCTTGAAAAAGAGTTCCGAAACCTTAGGCATATCATTCTCCCAAACCCGTTTTGCCGCCGCATCATGCTGTGGTTCCGGCGATCTTGCCAAGGGACCGTCGGGCCTGCGGAGCCATTTGTCGCCGGCCTGACAGCCCGTTGGCGGCCGGCCGCCGGGCCTGGCCGGTTGCGAGTCCAGCCAGCAAAAAATATGCACTCACGCTAATTTAATTGCAACATTACCGGCCAGGCTTGCATGTCGTTCTCGCCAGGGAAGTGTCCTGCACGATGGTGGTGCCATACGCGCCAAAGATCTGCCCGTCAGTGTTGCAGCAAGGCCTCGCCGAACTTCTCCCACAGCTGTGCGCAATCTGTTGCTCTGAGGCTGGGGGTTCCGACTGGGCCATATCTGATGACGGCGGCGTGAACATCATAGCCAACGATAGGTGCATTGGCGACAAAGTGGATAGCCTCGCCCAATCGGCGGGGGCCAATTGGCGCATCGGTTTTGTTGGTGATATCGAAGACACCACGAATATCCGCTTCCTGATTCCTGGCTGCCAACGCAGCCGCCATTACCCTTTCTTGCATCATCGAAATCTCTCCTATCGGTCTAAGTCTAAGAACCGCGGCTTGTGCCGATCCGGCAGCTGACAACCGGCAAATCGAAGTGCCTTTTGCAGCATCTTGATTGGCTCTTGCTGCGAGCCACTCCGCCCGCTCCCGCGGCAAGCCGATAAGGCAACTGCCAGCAAAATCCGCAGGCACATCCACGGTCGCATCAAACACGGCCCACGTGCCAGTCGGCTCCTGAACGGGCAAAAACCTCATAACAGCGCCTGCTAATATACCATGCCGACTGTGAGAACGAGACTTTTTCCTGCATCAACTAAACGAATGAGAGCTGGTGTCGAAGTGCCGGGCGACGCTCGTCGAAAACAAATCGTCGGCGACATCGCCTGGATCGAAGGTGGGCCTGAGCAGCGATCCGGCCGCATTCGGGGCTCGCCGACAGGGACAAGCACAAGACGCAGCGCGCCGGCACGCCTCGTCAAATGTTACTTTCTGCCCTGCGGATAGATCGTCTCGCCGCGCTTCAGCATCTCCACGAACGCCGCGATCTTCTTCTTGCGTCCGGCTTCGGTTTTCATGTTGTGGATGCGGAAGGCGAGTGCGAAGCGGTTTTGCCCGCTGAGCTTTGCCAGCATCTCTTTCGCCGTGGGCTCGGCGTCTATTGCCGCCTGGAGGTCGTCGGGGATCTTCATCTCCTTGCCGCTCTTGTAGGCGCGCGCCCAGCGGCCGTCGGCCTTGGCCGCATCGACCTGCCTCAGCCCGTGCTCGGTCATCCGGCCCTCCTCGATCAGCCGGGCGACATTGTCGACATTGATCTGGCTCCAGGTGCTCTTCCTGCCGCGCGGGGTGTAGCGCTGCAGGTAGCTTTTGCCGTCCAAGGCCTTGCGCACTGCATCGATCCAGCCCCAGCACAACGCCGCGTCGATGGCTTGCTTCGGCGTGATCGACGGCAGTCCCGAATCGAGCTTATGGATCTTGATCCAGACTTCGTCCTCGCTGTCGTGATGCTCGCCAAGCCAGGCATGGAAGCTTTCGGCATCCCTGAACTCGCGCACCTTGGCGGGGTCGACCTTGACGGGCGCCATCAGCCGGTCCGCCCATGACGCGAGCGCGTAACGACGCCAAACCGCTTGCCGGCCGCGCGCGCGCTCACCTCAGCTCCGAGTTCGCAATCCGCAGGCCTGGTGATTCTCGCCGGCACGCATTCAGCCCGCACGATTGGGCGTTCCGAGGACATGGGATTTCGGCGGCAGCATGACGTTGTCGAATGTCTGCGTGAACATCGCCGCCGCAAAGAAAGCGACGGCGCGCAGGGTTTCGGTGCCGGTGTTGACGAGGTCGTGCCTGACCGGCGTCGGAAGTACCAGGACGCTGCCCGGCCCGACCGGGTGGGTGGTGCCGCCCTCAATGTGTAGCTCGCCGGTGCCGGCGATGATGTATTGCGTCTCTTCGGTGGCGTCGCTGTGCCAGCCGAGCCGCTTGCCGGGCTCGATCTCGTAGACAATGACCGAGGACTGGGTGGTGCCGTGCCCGCCGTAAACCGCGAAAGCGCCGGACCATTTGACCGACGGATCGTCCTCTGCCCAAACCAGCGAACGTTCGAGCCTGTCGGATGCGACGACTGCTGTCATGGCTTCGTTCCTCTCAGCGAATTGCGAACAGGAATCTAGATGATTTTTCTGGTCTGCGTCAGCAAAACTGGCTGCTGACCGTTCCCTTCGTGCATTGCGCGTGACGATTTGTCGGGCCGCGATCCGACCTATTCTACTCTCGGGCCGGATCACTGAGCCGATACCCCAATGCAAACCAAGCCTTTACCTTTTAGTCAGTTTTGAGTTGCCCCTGCGTTGCGTTCGTGGTCCGGTACAACCAGAGCGCTCAATGCGGCATTCGGCAACGGTCGCCTCACCGACCGTCAGGGCAACACACCGTCGAGCCAATACAGGAGATAGCAATGGGCATTTTCGACAGTATCAAAGGTGCGATTTTCGGAAACGCGGTTGCGGGCGAAGCGCCGCCGGCGCAACCGTCTCCCGCGCCTGCTTCGAGCACGGCCACCCAGCCGACGGCGCCTACCCGATCCGCCCCGGCTGCAACCCGGGCTCCGGCCGCGCCGGCCGCGCCGTCCTCTGCCCCGGACATCGCTGCCATTCTCGACAAGGCGGTGGCCGCGAGGGGGCAGAAACTCAACTGGAAGAATTCGATCGTCGACCTGATGAAGGCTCTGAATATCGACAGCAGCCTCGGCGCCCGCAAGGAGCTTGCCCACGAGCTGAACTACACCGGCGATATGAACGACACTGTAACGATGAATCTGTGGCTGCACGACGCACTGATGAAAAAGCTGGCCGAGAACGGCGGCAAGCTTCCGAGCGACCTGGCCGCCTAGAGTCACAAGACAAGCAATTCCAGGAAAACGTGTGAACGGTTTTCCGTCCGGAATTGCGTCAAACGAAAAAGACAGACCGAAAGTGTTGAAGAAGTCGGCGATGAAGCCGTGGATCCACTCGCACCGAAGCGTCTTGATTAAGGTCGACGCGACCTCCTCGCCTTAA